>NZ_JBIUWM010000001.1:0-313782 GCF_044743445.1 Pseudomonas sp. NPDC087615
TGTCGTCGAATACTTTGCGTTTGTCGGTCATGGAGAGCTCCTCAATAGGTGTATTTTCCACCTATCGGGGTGTCCGGGGAAATTAGACCACTGCATAGGTTATGCGCCACCTCGATAAAAGCCGGCGCCAACCCAGGGGCGATCCGATCAAGCTGAGGCACGAAGTGCCGACTGTACTCTCCGAAATCTTGAGACAGATACTTACGGACGAAACGTTCCACGATCACCGGCGAGCGAGGATCGGCGCACACACGGTCGTACCACTTGTCGCTAAACGTTGGCGGCGCCCAACCATCAATGAAGAAGCCCCCGCCTCTCCTTCGCCCCTTGGTTATCCAGCGGGCAACCTCTGAAGGGATGGAGTCGACAGATCCGATATCAGCAGCGAGCTCTAGCAGAGGCATAAGCTCAGAGCGAGGATCTAAAAGCGACTCATCAAGCCATTCATCAATCGCGACTTGACTGGCATGATCCACTACAAACACATCATAACTGTCCGTCAAATCCTCGCTGAAACTGAGCGCTTTACTCAAGACACGTGCAGCGGTCTCCAATCCCCAGTCACGCTGGTCGCCGGTCAATGAAACCAGGGCTGATAGCAGCGCATTGAGAGCGTTTTCACTGCAGGACCAGGTTTTTTTGAGAAACGTCGCAAAGCCTGCACGAACGCTCGTATGGGAGAAGGTGACCTTACGGTTGGGCTGGCGTAAATGTCGAGCTGCAATCATCCGATCAACAGCACCGTCCAATTGCGCTCCCAAGGGAGGATCAATGCGGCGCAATCGGCGCACGACAGCACTCAGCTGTTCTCGATCGAAATGACCACGCGCCGCCATCAACCCCCAAACCACAGCCGACAGCCCTATTTGGTCTACCGCTTTCAGGTACTTGACAACAACACCCTCGACCGCATCGCGATGAGCTAGGTCTAGTAAACGGCTCAGAAAGGCATAATCCGGCTCGCCGGCTTCAGGACCTTCAGATAGGTTCGTGAAAAACAGATCCAGCTCCAGTGGCGTCTCCAAGGCTGCGAGCACTTCGCGCTTGAATTCCAGAGCTTTGGGCTGCAGAGGAGTGGCGATCGCTGCCATGCGCCTCTCATAGATTTTACCCAGTTGGCCGTCGCTGTAGTGATCAGCATTGAGTTCCATTGACCATAGTTTAAGACCCCGCTCCGCCTCAGCCTCCCTCATTACATCAGCACGTGACGTGACCACGTACTGGTTGCCAGCGCGTGCACCAGGTAGCAACTTGGGCAATTGCTCCGTCCAACTCTCAGAACCCGATCTGAGGCTGTACTGCCCCCAGGGGTCCTCCAGGTAAAATAATGTGGGACCTGAATTGACCAGGCGTCTTGTAACTGACGGACCTTCGGCAGGATTCACCGTGACGACATCAAGGCCTGGCGCCACTAACCGGGCCCGCTCACACAGCGCAAGTGCAGCAAGCGTCTTGCCCGTCCCGGAAGGACCGGTAATGACAATGGCGCCTTGCTTACGAAAGTGGGACAGCATCGCCTCAAAATTAGAGGGTTCGACAAACGCGTCCAGCTCCGCCGCACTCGCCAGAAAGCCCCCATGCTCACGTACGATGGCCAGTAGCTCATCGCGAATCCAGACCCCAGGGCCTTTGCCACGCATGCGACGGAGTGACTCTGACCTCAGCTTCTCACGACACGCCTTCAGGCGAGAGTGAGGAATGCGCAGCAAGTCAGACAGGATCTCCCTGATCTTGAACTCTATGAGCTCGTTAGTCAGTCCTCCCCAGATGGCTACACGACCCTCTGGGGTCCTCGTCAGGGTCTGTCTGAGTGAGGGGGGGAACGAAGCCGGATCGGGTTTTTCCTCAAAATCCGAGACGAGCAGATCGCGAGTAACACCTGTCGCGTCTGCGTTGGTCACCAGCAGAAAATGGGTATCGGGATCATCAAGGTGATGCTTGGCAGGCCGTCGTTTTTTACCGTGGTTGAGCAGGCTGGTAAAGTCCGCAACCGACCAAGGATCACCCGAACAAAACTTCACCTGCATGACCAACTTGTACCCACTGGCCAAGGATGCCTTAGGGACCACCGGACTCGGTTCAAAGGGTTCTAAATCAGCCTCCAGATCCTCTTCATTGGCAGGTTCCAAAGTCAGGCTCGTGGCTGATTTAGTAATCAGCAGCAGCCGAAGAGCCGCCAGCTCCGATACATTGAGCTGATAGTCATAGCCTGCTAGTGCAGCGACCGCTCCCGCCGAGGAGCTTGCGTTGCTTTTCGTGGCGGTATTGTTCGATGGCATGGCCTTGGCAGGATGGCTATCCAAGCTCATGTAGCGTCCTTTAGTGGTTTATGGCTACGTCGTCCCCCTTCCAAGCGAAGCAGACAGCAATGAACTGCCGGCATCATCGGAGTGTTTGGCGACAACCGGTGAAGCGAAATATGGCCATTCAGTATCACAGAAATACCCATCTAACAGAACAAACCTGCTCACCATAAAGCTCTATACCAAGCCTGACCAAGGTCCCGCTGCCTGTACGGCAGTGAATTCTCAACAGATCCTTGCTGACATCAACAGTAATTTCTGAGCTGCCTATACGGCAGTGGCTACCCACTCTCGTGGAAGCCTCTTTCCCTGGTCGAGCGATACCGTCAGGCCAATCAGGTTGCGGAGGCGGAAGCTGAGTTACTCTCGGTTAAGGAGGACTTTCCCCAGATCGCTACTATGCGCAGGCTACACCTTGACCCTACTACTCCTGTTCGGTGGCGGGAAATCAACTACCCCAGCCAGCCCGCCTCCTCCACAGCGAAGTCCGGGGCTCATCTTCAGCATGCTCGGGCTGTGTCTGCGGATACTCGGCCTGCTGTTCGCTTCGCTGATGTTTTCCATCGTGCTGGAGTTCTTGGGAATGCTGTGGTTCTGGCCCGAGCAGGGCTGGTATCACAGCCATGCCATGTGGCTGAGTGAGCTGGGTTGACTCTGTGGCCATTTCAAGAATTCACTGCTTGTGCAAGAACCCGCGCAAGCGACCACCAAGGTACTCCAACACCTGAACGATTGGGTCGTGGTGCGCTCTGGATGGGCGAAATCGGACATCCAGCTGAAACTGCTCAGTCGAGAAGCGTCACTGCAGGGGCAGTTCGCGCAGTCTGGTGTCAAACGCGAGAACGGAGAGAACCGCGCCTGACGCAATGAGCGTAGACGACTGGGAGTAGCGGTTAAGCGGGTTGGCGCGGGCGAAGACAGGGTAATCGCTCACGAAGCGGTGATCTGGGCCATTGCCTGGGCGCACGTGATACCCCGTGACAGGTACAGGATCGACGCAGAAAGAGTTCGGTCTGGTAGAGAGTGGACAAGGCGCCGCTGTCGAGTACCTGCGCCTTGGGGACATCGGCAACGATGCGCCCATGATCGAGCAGCACCACACGGACGATCTCCGGGATGATTTCGTCGATGTGGTGGGTGGTGATGATCATTACCTGGTCGCGATGAAGCTGGTCAGGGTCAACTACTTGATCTCGCTTTACCCTGTAAGGATCGCCCCCATAAAGCTGCTCAACAGCTGATCTTGCAGACATCGCTTAACCATCCTCCAGGTCATCCTCAGGTGCAGACTTCAACCCCAACCGCCTGATCCAGTTTCCTAGCGTCTGATGACTGGCAAAGCCCAAAAGTCTCGCCGTTTCGCGTTTGCGTCCACGGGCCTGGTCAACCGCACGGTTTATGTAATGAGCCGACACCTCGTTCAGTATCGACTTCAATTCAATCCCATCATGCAGTGGACGACCCAAAATAGGCAGTGCCTCTTCCGTCGCCTCCATAAGGGCTTCGCGTATGTCTTCTTTAGTCACTGTAGTGCCCTTGCCCCATAAATATGCCCGGACAAGGGTATGGGACAACTCGCGAATATTACCGGGCCATGTGTACCCCAACAGCATTTGCCTGGCATCGCCGGTCAACGTGCGACGCACCTCATGGCCAAGCGAACATTCCACATGTGCTTTATCCAGGAAGTGGTCAATCAACAACTCCAGGTCCGCCCCTCGCGCTCGTAACGGAGGCAGGTTCAATATGCCAACCGCAATCCGGTGATGCAGGTCTTCACGAAAGCGTCCGGCCTGGACGTCTTTTGCAAGATTCCGGTGGGTGGCCGCAATGATACGTACATCGACCTTGACCGACTTGGAAGACCCCAGCGGCGTGATCTCTTTCTCCTGTAGGACCCGCAGTAGACGAACCTGGGCGTCGAGGGGCAAATCGCCGATTTCATCGAGGAACAATGTGCCGCCGGCCGCCTCGCGAAAATGCCCGTCACGAGACTCGACCGCCCCCGTGAATGCACCTTTGACGTGGCCGAACAGCTCGGAGTTGGCCATTTCCACGGAAATGGCGCCACAGTTCACGGCAACGAACGGCTTGCCCTTGCGCGCGCTTTGCTCATGGATCGATTTGGCAAACAGCTCCTTGCCCGTCCCGGTTTCACCCAACACCAGCACCGGAACGTCGAAAGCTGCGACGCGTTGTGCCCGCTGCTTCTGGCGTTCCAACGCCTCACATTTACCAATGATTCCAGTGTGACCGGTGAAGCGGTCGACGCCGGAACTGGTCTGTTGCATGAAATCGATCAGAAACGCGCTGCTCAGCTCAACGGGAAAGTGGACCGCCGTCAGGCCTTGGCGTAGCGAAGTCTGGATCAGGCTCGCCGGAAACCGTGTTTTTGCGAGGATGATCCATATCGCCGCCATGGCAGGTGTACCAGGGCTCAGGTGAAAAGTCAGGCTAACGTCCGGGCGCGGCAGCCTTTTCGCCTCAAGCACCTGGCACACTTGCTCGAAAATGCCGGTGTAGTCGATAGGACTTGCCAGTTCGACTGTACGCAGCTCTACAGGCGGGCAGCTCTCAAGCTTTTCCAGCCACACCTGGTAATCGCGTCCTTCCTGCTCGGTGTAGTCACTGAGCAGCAGCACCCGATCATAGGCTGCCGCCTCTTCGATTGCCATGGCGATCGGCCCGGTCGTGGCTTCATCCTGGACGCACTTGAGGTCAGTGTTGCCAATCCAGCACACCAGCCAGGACTGCTTGCTTGCAGACTGTTCAGTCTTCTTCATCACTTACCTCGGTCACGCAGATGCTGCCGGCGCCCGAATCGCCAGTCAGGTACAACCCCAGCGAATAGAGCAGGTCCGGTGTTTTGTGCAGGTTCTCGGGCTTGCGGGTTTGAAGCGTGATGCGCGACTTCATGACGATGGCCGAACCCGCAATCAGCATGGTCACTTCATCGATCAGAAAGGCAAACCGCCGACACCGCTCCGCCCCTGGCGCCAACAGCCCGGATATGCGTTTATCGGCATGACTTCGTGTGCGCAGCAATGCCAGCAGCAGTTCGCTGTCCCGCGTTACCGCACTCACCAGAGAGTCACTGATGCCGCTCGCGCCCGCCAGCGTCAATCGACGGGACAACCCGAGCATCGAAGCGTGTAGAAGATCGAGCAACGCCTCCAGGTCGTCGATAGCCAGGAGCTCCAGCAGCGAGGGTGAATACCACAATGCCACCCTGAATACTTCAATCAATTCCGTGCGGCTCTTTGCGTCATCGCCTACAACTGGCAACTCCGAGCGCCAGGTGTTCAGCAATTCTTTCTGCCAAGGCTGGCGTGCATCACCCACTGCGTGAGCAAACGCCTTGCCGAGCCTCTTCGCGCCGTTTTTGCCCCAGTCGAGATCAAACTGCCGGATAACTTCAGTGCTGAGAAAGTCGGGCAAATCACCCTGCAAAGTACACACCACCGACAGTACATCACGGTACATCCGTTGAGTTTCGTGCCCTGAATCAGCCCGCCCTTGCCAAGCCAGCAGACAATCGTAAAGTCCAGGCAGACGCTGGATCAGATCAGCTCGCAAAGCGGCATCGCACGTCGGCTCGTACACGGAGCGACCCTGCGCCCAGATCCTCGAAGCAAGGTAGCGTGCGATACGCACAGAACGGCTGAGCTGCTTGATTTGCAGCTCGGTTACAGGTCCTGTAGCCAGCAACCGATCTAGTACCTCCAGCAACCTCTGCACAACCGACGTCCCGCCAGGGCTATCGCTTTTCATCAAGTACGCCCAGTCCCTGGGCGGTGGCATGTCAGGTATGCCAAGTTGCTCTGCAGGCCTTGTCGGCTGCCACCGTGCCCTGATCCTCTCAAACCCCGCTTTTTTACGGTCTTCCTCGATCGGCATGAAAACCAGTTCGTATGGATCGTCGTTACCATAGGTGAAGGTCATGGCCAGCTTCACCCGCACATCCATCGAAAGGGGCAGCAACGGATGATTGAGTACAGCCTCTTGCTGCAGACGGCTGCTTTCCCCGCCCTGATGGAGGGCAAAGCGGTACTGCGCAACACCGGCCGGCAAGGTAAAACCTTCAGGGACCGGGATGGCGATCGGCGCACCACGTTGGGGTGTGATCGCTTGACCTCTGACCAGATACAACCGCTTCAAGTAGCCGCTTTCCACAACCCTGATCGACAGTTCGGGCAGGTAGTCGCGCCACCGAGTGAGCTCTGGCGCCTGCTGCTGGAGGTCCGCCAGCACCTTGGCTCCCTCCAGCACCGCGGCGCAATGCGAGAACACTTTGTTCTCCTGCCCCTTGAGCACCTGTCGCGCGGGCTCGAAAGCCGCGCCAATCACAAGATGGGTGTTCTTATTGCCCCACCTGACCTTGTCGGGTAATGCATTGATCGCCATCTGCAGATTGCGCTGGAAGGCTGGGCTCCACCCATTGACCGAATGTGCCGTCGATGCCGAAGTAAACCAACTGCCGTCCGCCAAATGCCAACTGCGGGCCGGGTCAAGCGCTGCACTGCCGAACAAACGGGCCAGCGAGGTAGACTGCGTGACGTTCAGCGCCTGCAACCTGCTCACAATACGCTGCACTTGCGAACCCTCATGGCCGACCAGCACCGGAGGGTGCCGCTCCCATACCAGGCCGCGACCACCCTCCCGCGGTACGGCGATCAACGGTGTGAGGCTAACGGTGTCGCCTGCGCAATCAAGCACCAGCACTGCATCTGCGGCGCGCAGCGTCTGTACAGCGCCGTCGCCAGACAACCAGGAAAACAGCAGCGCGATGCTGCGTGGCAGCGGCTCGGGACGTTCGAAACAGGCATTGAGCGCGCTACGCAGTGCTTCGCTGGCAAAGTCGTCCACCGCATCATGCACCAGATAGGTCAAGCGGGTCGGGCCCAGTCGCTGGCGCAAACCCGATGCCAGTTGCTGGGCAGCACTGCGATGCAAGGCTGACCCTGAATCATTGCCCATCAGGCTGAGCAAGCTGACTGTGCTGGCCTTATCCCCCATTGTCAGCGCCTGCAAAGGCCCTGTACCGAGGGCGATCCATTCGCCTTCCGCCTGCCAGAACTGCACTGCAAGCGGCTCGTTCAGACTGCGCGTGCCCTGCTCATCCAGTACTTGTGGGCAAACCTCGCTCAGGTCGAGCAGAGTAAACCCCGAGGCCCCAGGGTCGCGCTGCTGCCTCGGGGCTGCTGGCGCCCGTGGGAACAGGTTCGAGATGATTCGCTCGGCGGCAGCGGCAGCTTCACCTGGCGTCAGCTGCAGCGAAGTTAGAGTACCGTCGAAACTCAACTGGCCCTGACCGCCCTGCTCCTGCAAGGTCAAATGCAAGGATCGCGGGCCGACGTCCAGGCGCAAGCAGCTCGGCGACTCGAACGCCAGCCCCAGCGTCCAGGGCAGCGGCTCCAGCGCCAGGCGAACCGCCTTGTCGCCTCTGGGAGACGCCTTGACCTCGTAGGCCAATCGGGTACCGCTCTTGACCAAGGCAAACTCTTCGGCACGCACGAAGTCCGATGAGTGAAAAAACAGGTCGCGACCGTCCTCTGTGCGCAGAAAGCCGATGTTCTGCTCGTGGCGGTCCTTGCCAGTGGTCTTGACCCGTCCCACGCACACCGTCGGCACATGCAAGCCTTCGAGCCGACCGCCGAGCACTGACAGTCCGAACGCGTAATAGTCAAAGCGACAAGGCTGCTGCGCAAAACGCACCAGCCCACGGGTATGCAAGCGCGCTACCAGCTCCCAATGCAAGATGGTCATCCAGTGACCGCCCAGGCTTGCGAGGTCTGCGCAGATGTCATCGTCAAGGCTTTGCAGGCGTCGCCAGGCATCCCACACCGGTCGATACAGCCGATCCTGCAGCAGCGTATTGTTCGGCGGCACATGCCCCCAGGCACCAATCGCCTGCACCTCCGGGCTGGCAAGCCAGTGCTGCAGATCGTCGTACAAGGCCTGCCCCCCCTCGTCACCACTGCTCCAAACCTGAAAGCGCGCCTCCAGCCGCGCGCACAGCTGCCTGGCGACGACAACCAACAGGCGATTTTCAGCCGTATCGAGGCTGTGCTTGCGCTTGACCGCCAGCAGGCTGTTTCTCCCCGCGAGCTTTTCCCGCACATTGCCGCCCGGTTGGCGGCTGATCCAGTCGATACAGGTACTGTCGAGTTCCCGCGCGCTGCCGATCGACACCATCTGATGGTCACGCACGATCCGGCTGCGCGGTTGCGCGACAAGCTGCACCAGGGCATCGCGCACGTGTTCGACAATCCGGGCAAACAGGTCGCATGGCCCGGCGTCGTTGTCGCACACAGGCTCCAGCAACGCCTGGCAGACATCGCTCAGCCCACGCATCAGCGGCAACCCCGAACGCGGGTCGAAACGGGCGATTCGGTCAAACCAGCCGCGCTGCTGAATCAGGCACGCAGCCTCCAAGGCATGCGGACCATTCCCGGCGACTTCGGCATACAGCGAGAAACTGTCGAGTCTCAGCGTCGCAGTGCTTTTTTCGGCGCCAGCACTCGATGTCATGGCACTAACCCGACAAAGACCTGAAAACGGATCATGGCGTATCACTCCCGGACTTCAGGTAATCGGCACTGCTCCAGATGAACTGGCCATAACCCACCGCACAGGCCCGACGGAAGTCGTCCACCAGCGCGAAGCCCTTGTCTTCCAGCAAGGCCTGAATGACATCCAGGCACTCGGTGCGGCTTCTGCCGCGCGTTTCGATACCGCGCAATTTTGGCATCACCTTCAGCGCCAACTGGTCCTCGAACGCCATGTCCATCGACCGACGCAACACATCCGGGTCGACATGAACGGACGTGAGGGCCTGGCGTACATCCGGATAGTTGGCCATGTAGTACTCGATCGACTGCCAGACCCGATGGCCCATCGAGCGCCCCGCTACACTCAGGCACGCATTGATGCGCTCCAGCAGCTCCAGGTACGGAGTGATCTGCAACTCATTGAAGGGACTGGCTTTGGCACACCACGTGCCCCAGGTCGCGCGCGGCAGAAGCGCTGCTGCCTCCGGCAGGCGTTTGAGTTCGCTGCGCCGCTCGAAGCGTTCCGGGCTTGGGAAGTGGATCATAAAACCACGGTCAATCACCTTGTCCGACAGCGACTTGGTGGTTTCATCCTGGTTCATGGTGCCTGCCCAGAGCACGTTACGTCCTAGCGGCACCTCGTAAGCCTTGACCTTCGCCCCCAGCGACACACTGATCGACGGCACTTCAACTGCGCTGATCCCGCGACGATCTTCCAGACGGGAAAGGAACTCGGCAAAGTACAGCTCGACATGGGCCAGATTCATCTCATCGAGCAACACCAGGCTCATGGCGTCTTTCATGGCCGGCTGACTCATCTGTACCAGCAGGCGCAGCAGTGGCTGGGCATCAAAACTGTTGTCCAGGGTATTGAAGAACCCGAGCAACGATTGCGAACTGTCCCAGGTAGGCTGCACCGGCAGGCTCATGAAATGAATGCCACCAAAATGCGCATACAGCTTGGGCAACTGCGACTTGCCTGTGCCACTCGCCCCGGCCAGGACGGTCAGGGGTGACCACTCCGACGTTTTCAGGCACGTATGGAAAGCATGCAGAATCCTTCGGGAGAAGCGCAGGCCCTGTTGCTCCGTGGCCTTGGCAATCTCCTCCAGCCATTGCAGCTCATTGACGGGGCCCGTCCTGAGTGCCAGGTCCTTGAACACCGGCACCTTGATCACCTCGATCCGCTTGTCCCGGTCCTCACCGGACAGCAAACCACCCTTGAGGCGTATCAGCTCTTCATGCTGCTGCCGGGCCTCGGCCTCGCGTTCCTCGATGCGTCGTTGCAAGGCGACATTCATGGCTTCGAGGCTCTGTACCTGGAACAACAGATCACTGCGACTGCGCTCTCCAGTGCGCAAGGCATCGCGTTCCTGTACAAGTTGCTCGTTTTCCTTGAGCAGTGTCTCCTTGTGATCCTGCAGCGACCGCAGGCGCCCAAGCACCTCTTCACCTGGCCTGTCATTCAGGGCCTGTAGCAACCTGCTGTTCTCGTTGGTCAATTGCGCCAAGCGTCCCGACAGCAAACTTGGGTCGTCATCACAGGCGAGCTTGAGGTCTTCGAAGGCAGCCAACTGTTCCAGCGTACCTTCAAGCGCCGCGCGCAGTCGATCGCACTCTGCGTCCAGCTGCTTCTCACGGGCTTCGAAACTTTTCCGGCGCTCACCGATACAGGCTTCGACTTCATCTTCCAGTTGGGAGCGCTCCTCTACAAGGGCGTAGGCACGTGCATCCTGTTCCAAGCCCTGGCGCCGCGCCAGCTGCTGCTCGTTGCGCAGCCTGACTACCCGCTCGTCCAGAGATCGTGCTTGCCCGGCCAACAACTGCCGCTGCTCCTCACACTGCGCCTCCCAGCGCTCTCGCGAAGCATCCAGGCGCTGCTGCTCTTGCTCACGTAGTTGCGCCAATTCCCGTTCCAGGGCCTGCAGCCGAACATCGCGCTCCTGCGCGAGCTTTGCGTCAAGTTGCGTGTAGGCTGCCACACGCTTGTCACTCAACTCAGCCTCCAGGCTGGCTTGACGTTCGTGTCGTTCGTCAAGTTGGTGCTGGCGCTCCTGCACAAAGCCACCGTCGCGTGCGATCTCCGCCAGACGCAATTGCTCCTGCAACGTCTGAAGGGTCGCTGTACGCTGGTCAAGATCGCGACAGTCGCTTTCCAGCTGTGCGCGCCGCGTTGACAGCAGTTGATCTTGCTCTTGGGCACGCGTTTGCAGGCGCGCTTCGCGCTCGTCAAGCTCGTTTTGCAATAGCGTCAGGCGTGCATGGCGCTCCTCCCATTCACGCTGTTGTGAAAGCTCAGCGGCGGACGGCTCGACCACGGCGACGGAAGGATGGCTGGGGGCATCGAAATGTTCGGAATGGGTCACATCAAAACTCCATGAAATACCTGACGAGCGCATACATGCGATCCATCATTTGTTCTGATTGGGCAACGCTAAGCGGAACTTCATCGTTGCCATGGCGCCGCAACTCACAGAGTTCGGCGGTGAATACCAGCAGCCAGGGCAGCGTCAAAGCGCAGCGCTGCAAATGTGCAGGCGAAAGTCGCAGCAGGAACGAGAGCATTTGCGCACCCAATGTCGCTGCCCGCCCTGCAGCCGCATGCCGGTACTGACGCCAGGCAACGCTGGCCAGTGCGCGGGGCAGGTCTGCAGCAGCCATCTTGAAGCCCGCCTGCCTGGCGTTTGCGGCAAGGCCTGGACGTTTTTCGTCGGCCTCCCGCGGCTCGTACACCGGAGCGCCGACCTGGGCGTCCTGCATCTGTATCTGAAGCAAACTGGCCATATGGGTGATCATGGCGCTGCAATCCTGTACCTCTCCAGCGTTTGTCGGGTCTTCGCTGACCGGTCGCTCGCGCTCCAGGCTGATCAGGATCTCCCGTGAGGCCAGTGACAAGGCGCCCAGCCGACTGGCTCCAAGGCGCCTGACAACGTCAACGTATGCCTGGGTACGGTCGTCGAGCCGGTCCGCACGAGGGGTTTGGGCCTGTTTGCCCAGTGTCAGGTGGGGCAGCAGGCAGGCCAGCGAGGTGCGTATCCGGCTGTCCAGGTCCGGAAAAGCCGAACTGCTGAGGCTATTGTCCAGGCTTGCACCATGCTGGGCACGATCGCGTTGGCGTTTGAAGTCGGCCAGAAAATCGATCCAGCCCGGGTCACTCGCCGCCAGCCGTCGCAACGGATGGTTGGGGTCGGCATTGGCGCTCATCAGGCACAAAGCAAGCAACGGTTGTAATTCGACGGTGGCATCCAGGCGCCCGGCGTGGAACTTGCCGCCTGCGACTTCCAGCAAAATCTCGGCAGCCTTGCTGTTCAAGCTGAACCCAAGCTTGCGTGCCACGCCCGCCAGCAAGAGGGCATTGCTACGGTAGTCACCTTCAATCAGCAGGTCGAGGAGCCCTTTGTGCGGTCTGAAGCCTTGCACGACCAGGTGCAAACCATGCTCCACAGCGCCATACAAGGACGCGGCACAGGTAGCGAGCGCACGCTGAAGGTTGCGTTCATCCTCGGTGGAGCGCACTTCCAGTTGCGTCTTGAACAACGCCCTGTGAGCGTCGTCCAGGTACCGGGCCAAGCGGTCGTCGAGCGGCGGTTCGGACGGGCTCACCCGGCCTGCCATCTTGACGTTGGCATCCTTGAACCGCTCACCCAGCCAGGAATCGATATCAGGGTCCTGTCGGCAGAGCCGCTTGAAGCTTTCATCGAACAGGTTGGAAAATCCATGACCGAAGGGATCGCTCAGCAAGGGTTCGAGGTTGCCACGTTGCAGCACGCACTCAAGGCTCAGCCAGACCATCTGCGGTTCGCTGGAAAAGACCAGGCCGGCTGCCCTGGTCGCGACACAGGCCGCGCCTGGTGCGCCCACGCCGGCCTGGCGATGACGCTGGTGGCGCAAGTGCACGCCGATCAGCGCCTGCAAGTCCTGGGCGCATGGAACCTGCCCCTCGTGCCCCGGTTGCAACAGGCGCCCTTTGCAGTTCCTGGCGGCGCCCGCCGAGCCGACGGAAAAGCCGACATTGAAGCGATCCAGTTGCCGCGGGTCCTGAGCGAACCGCGGCGCGCCCTGCAAGACGAACGGCAACAACCGGCCAGTGATCAGTTCGACGAAAACGGTGCACAACTCCTCTTCGACAACCTCCTCATCCTCCCACGACAACCCCGTGACCTGGTGGCGCGGCACCATCGCCTCATCCAGGAAATCCAGCTGCACCAACCGGCTCTGGATGGCACTGACGATTTGCTCGGGCATAGCGGTCAATGCCGCCATTGCCGCACTGTCGCAATGCCCTGCCGCAGCCAGGCGCAGCACAGTGCGTTCGAACAGGTTCAGGCGGTCCTGGCGAGTGACAGGCATTGATAGGGAAAACGCATTGCAGGGCCATAGCAAGGATTTGCGGGCAGCCACCTCGAGCCCTTCCAGGTCTGGCCGATAGCGGATGATTTTCATGTCTGGCAACGGTTTATGGCCGCTCACAGTTCCACTCCTTCGTTACGACACAGTTCACGCAGTGCAACCAGATCCGGTAGCGCCTTCCCGGCAAGTGGCCCCTCCAGCAATTGAGGGTCACCCACCATCACCAACAGGCGTTTCTGTCGGCTCAGTGCCACGCAACGCAAGTTTTCCAGCACCAGCCGCCCGAAGCTGGCGGCATGGCGTTCTTCAAGGCTGGCTTCGGGCTTGATCTTGCGGGTGGACGGCGTCCGTACCATTGACAGGAACACCACATCGAACTCCATGCCCTGGAACGCGTCCACCGTCCCGACCCGCAAGCGCTCCTCGCGCTTGGCCGGGTCATCCTCGTGCAGGTATCGATACCCGTCGGCGATCCCCCACTCGCCGCCCGGCCCTCGTTGACTGAGCCCCTGCTCGGCCAGGGCGGTATGCAACTCATTGACCTGCGCCTTGTAGAAACTGATGACACCAAAACTCAATCCCTGGCCTGCAGTGCTGTCTATCCAGCGCTTCAGTTGGTGGGCAATCGCTTTCGCCTCGCTGGTGCGGTACAAGCTTTTCGAGCCGTCAGGGTACTCACGGCCTGCACTTGTCGTCACCTTTAGCCACGCCAGCGGCGCAGCCGGGCGCAAGGTACCGGACAGCAAATCGTGCTTGAAATCTGCCGCCGGCCGGGGCGAGCCGAACGATTCGCCGTGAGGCTTGTAGAAGTGATCGCTGACGAACTCCCCCAGAAGATGATGCATCCGGTACTGGGCATTCAATGTGATGGTGCGGTCAAAGCCATCGCTTTGCTGCAGCTTCTTCAACCGGGCAAGCAGGTAGTCGAACAGGCTCCGGCGATAGTCACCCGCATTCTCCGGCTCAGTGGCGGCCAGGCCTTGATCCAGCTTGCGCACCAACTGCTCATCGATCAGATGGGGCAACTGGCGCTGGTCGCCGACCAGAATGATCCGCCGCTGGGCAAGTACCATCGGGATGAGCAGGTCCCGAGGTGAGCAGCGGGCTGCTTCGTCGATGATGACCGTGGAGTAGCGATTGTCGAGTTCACTGCCCGCGCGGCCTTTTTTCGCCCGGACAATATCCTTGCCCACTGCCCCTTGACAGGTCGCGGCATAAACATAGCTGTAGTCTGCCAAAGCTTCGTCCAGGGCTGCCGGATTCCATTCCAGTTCGTGTACAAGCCCGGCCAGCACGGTCAGGGTCGGGTCCTCGAAACGGCGTTCGGCGGCAGCCACCTGGCGTTGAACTTCGGCCAGCAGTTCGAGGATATCGCTGCGAGGTTTCTCAACCTGGAACACCGGGGCCGGGACCACACGGTCCAGCAATTGCGCCTTGAGGGATCGCAAGCCCGACAAGAATTCCAGCGGCTCAGGCTCCCGCCAACTCATGGCGCGGTCCAGCATGGCCAGATCCGCTTCGTCGATGTCGTCTTCAAAGGCCTGCAGCAACCTTGCCACGCTCGCCGGGCCGTCGTCACGGAAACCTGCCTCGCTCACCCGCAACGCGTACAGAACCCGCAAGCGCGCGGGCAGTTGTGCCGACGCGCTCGAGTCCTGGGGGGCATCCAGGCTGGCCAAAAGGCGCTGTGCCTGAGCAATCGACTCACTGCCCAGCAACTGCGCTGGTAGCGCCGTGATTTTGCGCAGCAACGCTCTGGCGGCGCTCCTCGACGGTTCGAGCAAATAGTTGCGGCCACTCTGACGAAGCGCCAGCAACTGCTCCGACTGACGCACGGCAGGCGTTTGCTTGCGAATACGATCGATCATCGACAGGCTCCAGTTGCGGCGGTTTTCGGCACTGGCATCGTTGTCCTGGCCGGAACGCCTGCCGAACTTCATGGCTGGCAAGGCATTGACACTCAAGCGCGAGACGATGTTTTCCACTGCATCATGCTGAAAGCCGGAGACCAGGATCGCACCACGCGTCGCGTCGCTGCGATCCTGCTCTTCATTCAGGCGCTCGATGATGGCCGTGATCACGGTGGTTTTGCCGGTCCCCGGCGGCCCCTGGATAACGGCGATATCAGGGGTATTCAAGGCAATGCGGATAGCCTCTTCCTGTACCTTGGTAGGAGGCTTGCGGAAAACCTTGTCACGTACGAAAGGCGTCAACGCTGCCATTTTTTTGGGTTCCACGGGGCGTGGTGGGCGGCCGTTCTCCTCGATGATCATGCCCAGGTACGGCATACCGCCCGTGCCTTGCAGGACTTTTTCCCGCGCCAGCTCGCGCCGGTCGATCTGGGTTTCATCACCCCCCAGCGAAAGCACCACCAACAGGCCGGACTGCTGGGTGGGGGCATGCTGCAAGGTGATGCCGTGTTCGGTCACTTCCAGTACTTTCAAGGTGGCGCCCTGCTCGACCACTTGCTCGGCATCGGGGTCTCGTCGCTCGCGCTGCTGTTGCAGCCGGCTGGCGACATCTGCCCGGTACGCCTCCCAATCCATGTTCGGGTCATCCAGGTACACCGGCAGTTGATCGACCAGGTGCACCAGGTCTCCTGCAACCAGCCCGGGCTTTGCTACCGGCTCGTCGAAGTAGAAACGCACCCCGCCACTGACCGCTTCGCCACCCGGCTTCAGGCGCAACGCCCCAACTTCTCGAGCGTGCTCCAGCAGTTGCCGTCCCTCCTCATCGCCATAACGGTCCCACATACGCAGATAGCCACTGCCATCCTGCGCCAACTTTTGCATTGCCAGGGCAGCGGAGCGCTGGGCGAGCGCTGCGTCACTGCGGTCAGTAAATCGCAACTGCCCGCGGCCAAGGCGAATCGCCCGGGGTTTGCGCGTACCCGGATCGACAAGAAAACGCCTGACACGCCAGATCTGGCCATCCTCCGTGTTCTGAGCCACGACCATGATCCTCAGTCCAGGTGCAAGCAGGTAAAACCCACTCCCCCAGGCGCTCGACTGATCACCTGTGACTTCGAGGGGCATGAGCATGAAGCGCGGACCGTCCGCCTCCAGGGTGCATCTCTTGCTCAGCATGCTTGCCAGCCACTCGGGCGCACCGGCCAGCCCCTGGTTTTTGGCCGCCTGGAGGCTGTCTTCGTCGAGCACGATATCCAGCTCGCCCATCTCCAGTTCCTCACCGAAGAAGAAATGCGCCCGGCCATACATACGGTCCGGCTGGCTGGTCGCGCCGATGAACACAAGGCGTGCGCCACCACTTTCCAGGTGCCCGAGCAACTCGCGACAGGCCTTGCGGTTGACGATACGTGCACGAACCGAACGCCCCGCCTGTGCCAGGTACACCTCATCGGCCACACGAGAATGGAACATCTGCGCGGCCCCGGCGACCAGGCCATGATCGTCGGGTAACTGGGCGTAGAACTCGACGGAAAATGACGCGGATATCTCGAGTGGCTTCATGCCTGGGGCTCCTGGAGGGTGCAGTGGACCAGCCTGGCCAGCGGGCCCGGGACGAAGAGAAAGAAGCCTTCAGCCAGTTCGGCGCGGGTGAATCGGCAAGCGACGAAGGGCCGAAAAGCACCGTTGTGTCGATGCGGCAACGCGAGTTCGAGCGAGAACTCGAGCGCCTGCGCAGGCTCCAGCAGATAGTCCTCACCTGTTCGGACAAGATTCAGCCAGGGCTCGGCGTGAGTTTCGAACGTAAAAGGCTGGAACAGTCGCGCCGATACGCCCAGCACCTCTTCTCGCTCCGGCAACTCGTGGTGCAGGATCCAGAGTGGTTGTTCGCCGGGCTCGCCCGGCCACTGCCAGGCTCGGCAACTAAAGACCGCAGGCAGTGGTGCAGTGCAGTAAGGACACGCAGGCCAGGCGCCAGCGAAATGATCCATCCCGCACGACCTGCAGTGCACACAAGCGTCCTGCGCCCGGGCCAAGGCCTGCGCCCAGTGCAGGCTTGCCGGGCGCCGTCGCGGTTCGGTGCGACCGGCACCGAATGTTCCCTCGCACAGCCACTGCAGCGCAGGTGTCAGCACCAACTGACGCGGCAAACCATTGCGCGTGGCGTTTCGCGAATCAAACAGATCATCGATCCAGGGTAGCTCTCCAGCCAGCGCCCTGGCCTCCGCATCCTCTTCGCTGTCATCGACAGCCCAGTCGCAGCCCTCGACCAGCTCACCAATGAACGGATGCTGCAGGCTCAACAGGTAGAACACCAGTGTCGCCAAGGCATGGCTGTCCGTGCTGAAGTCACTGCCGGCGTGCCCCTGCACCACTTCCGGCGCGCCGTAGCGTGGCGTGTAGCAGGCATCGGTGGCATGACGGGAGACAAAGCGCAGGTTGTCGGCATCGATCAACCAGACATGCTCGCTATCCGGCTGAGTCGAAAGAAACACGTTACCAGGCGACAGGTCACCATAGACCAGCCCACTGGCATGCAAGCGGGAAAGCACCGCGGCACATCGGCCCAATACGGCCAGCCGCCTGCGCAGGGCACCGCTTTGGCGGTAGTGCACCAGCCGGGCAGCGTCGGCCGGGGCCTTGGCATAGAGGTCCTGCAGCCAGAACGGCACCTGGCTTGCACACATTCCGGCGCTGCGCGCGGCATCTGGCAACAGGCGTTGGAACGGCTGCATGTCTTCCAGCAGATTCATGGCGTAGCCCGCCACCCTGGTGAGCTGGGCGGCAGGCCCGGCCAGTGGCAAGCCCGCCGGAACAGGCAAGCTGCGCAACCGGCGGATCTTGCGGGCATAAGCCTCGCGAAGCCGGGGGTCTGTTACCGGCTGCTCGCCCAAGAGCAGCACCTTGATTGCCACATCCTTGTCGCGGGTACGCCATACCTGCCCCTGCGCCCCGCGGCCCAGTTCAATGGTCAGATGGTGAACATTGTGAAACTCGTCGTGTTGCTCGTCGTCCAGGGTCTTCATTCGTCAGTTCCACTCATCATCTGGACAAACGGCCGTCTCGGCGGATGCCGTGGCAGCCGTAACGAATGCCAGGGCCGCAGCAAAGGTAGATGGGGGGCTGATCACGCGCTCGCCTTGCGTTGGCCAATAGCGCCAGGCCTGGTCAATCGCCTCGCTCTGGAAAACGCGCGCCTTGCCAAACAGTAGCCGCAGCGGGCCCTCCTGCGCGTCGGCACCGATCATGACCACATGCACCGGTACCAGACAGTCCCTCAGCCAGCGGCGCCAGGGGTCGCTGGCGAAACCACCATCACTGAGCAACAGAATCGCCGCGCACCCTTGGGTGTCTATTTCCTGTTGCAGGCTCTCGAACAGCGCGCAAGAGAATCCTTGGCCTTCGGGCGTAAACAGGGGAGCGAGCGTCGAGGCCTGCCATTCACCAGGGATTTGCGGACGACTACCATCCAGCCAGCGCAAGCGCGCAAACGGCGGCGCAGGGTCGGCAAGCGCCATACTCTCGAACAGAAAGCCCAGTAGGTACTCGGCAGTCTCGATCTTGCCCATCTCCATCATGCTGCCACTGGTGTCGAGCACCACGCAGACACTTTGTCTGTTCATCGAATGTCCTTATCCAGTCCGGATTCAACGTGCAAGTGACCGTAAGGATTCAACCAGACCCTTTCACCGCGACCCAGGTCGACATAGAGCGCTCGATGAGCTGCGTCCAGCCCTTGAACACGTGGCGAGCCGATACCCGGAGACAACAACGCGGTGGCGTCCTCATCACTGAGGGTAAAGCCCAGACGACGTTCGAAAGCGCTCAACGCCTGGGATATGCCCCGGTGTTGGGCGGTAATGAGGATCAGGTGGATACCCTCACGCCCGCGGTCGGTGATCAGTGACTTCAACGAGTCGTGTGCAAAGCGGCTGCAATCAAGCGTGTCGATCAGCAGCACCTTGCGTCGCCCCTTGGCTGGCGTGGCGAAAAAGTCGCTGGCCTTCCAGTCCCAATCACCTCGCTCAACCCGCCATAACCGCTCAGCCGGGAATTCGCCGCACAAGGCGGGGCCGTACCCACGGTCCGCCGCATCGAAGTACAGCAGCGAGTCCAGACTCGGGTTCGCAGCAAGACTGCGTAACACCGCGCGCAACAGTTGGGTCCGCACCTGATCATCGCGCCCGGTGAGCAACAGGTTGGAGCCGGCACGCGCGTCCAGCCGGCAACGCCAGGGCACGGCTTCAAAGGCTGCGTGCTCACCGAGCATCAGTTCCAGGTCACCTTCGTCATTGAGCACCTGTACGTCACGGGCGGCGGGCAATAGTGGTCGCTGCATGCCGTCGAACACCCGGGTGGTCATGGCAAAACCGCTACGTGCGGCTTGTGCGGCGAACTTTACCAACTGCTCGCGGCGCACATCCGGGTCGGCCAGTGGTACTTGCACCTGGCAGTTGGCCGAACGCTCGCCCTGGTTCGGGTTGAGAATGGCCAGCGGAGGGCCGCTCAACAGTGAACCAGCCAGGTTGGAGCTGCTGAGAATGATGCGCGAGTCGTCCTCGGTGCAGGCAAGGCAGACACGCATGACAATCTGCGAGACGAACTCCTGCTTCTGCAGGGCATCGATCCCTTTGAGCGTCTGCGTCGCCAGGATCAAGTGAATGCCGAAACTGCGCCCCTGGCGCAACAAGCGGTTGAGGATCGGCTCCACTTCGGCGAGATGATGACGATCCCCGGCGAACAAACCCTGAAATTCGTCGACAATCATCAACAGACGCGGCATGGGCGTCGCGGTCACCCGACGATAGCTTTCAAGGTCCGTGACACCCAGCGCCTTGAAACCCTCACTGCGGCGGGTGATCTCATCGTTCAAGTGCCGCAACACACTCAAACCATATTCAGCGCTGGCCTGAGTCGCCACCAGTGCGGCGTGCGGCAAAGGCGGATCGGCGTAAATACTGAACTCGATACCTTCCTTGTAATCGAGCAGGAATAGGCGCACCTCGTCCGGCGAAAACCGGTGGCACAATGAATGAATCAGGACATGGAGAAAGTTGCTCTTCCCTGACCCCGTGCGCCCGGCAATCAAGGCGTGGTAAGCATGGTTGGCACTGCCCAGTGCGAACTCGGCAGGCTGACCGTCGGCCGTCCAGCCGACCGGCACGCAGATGCCCTTCTCGCTACTGGCATGCCAGCCATCATGGGTAGCGAACAGATCGGCAAAATCTCTGGCGCCAGACGCCCGGTAGCGTTCACCCAATGCCCTGATCGCCTGTTGCAGCACCCGGGCCTGGGGCAAGGCTTCGACGGTCTCGACACGGCTCAACGCATGCACCGTTCCATGCGCTGGCGCCGTGGCGCCCATGAGCGGCACAGCCTCGCAAGACAGCACGTGCTGTAAACGTTTGTGCGGCTCCTTGAATTCTTCCTCACGCACGGAGATCAGCAGGCAGACCCCGCAGCGCGGGCCTTCGACAAGGAGCCGCTCCAGGTACCACAGGCTGGGGGCGGACAATTGTGCCGGTACGTCCTGAACAATGAGCACCGTATAGGGCAACGGCGCCTGCGGGTGACGGCGATTGTAGTCAGCCCAATTGTCGTGAGCGTCGCCAAGGCGATGCTGGATGATGTTTTCCAGACGCTCGAACTCACGAGACAGTGCGCTCTCGATATCGGCGGCCCGACTGAGGATTCGGGCATCAGGGAAAAGCGACGGATGCTCCAGCAATGGCAAAAAGTCAGACAGCGCGGCGCCGAGCCGGAGTGGGTCACAGGCCACGACACGCAAACCGCCGGTCGGCAGGCTGATGAGCAGGCGCAGCAGTAGTTGGCGCATGACGATCAATGACGCCTCCTCACCTGCAACGAAACTCAGGGCCTTGCTGAACGGGAAATCCACCAGCCGGGGCACCGTCCTGTGCCAGTTGCCATAGCTAAGACGCAGTCCGCCAAATGCCAGTGAACGCGGCACTGCCACCACCGGAGGCGGCAACGCCGCGCTCAGGTCAGCCAATGCCGGCTGCTGAGCCGTCACCTGGAGACACAGCCGGTCCAGCGCCTGGAGGGCCTCGTTCCAGTGTTCACGGAACAATGCCTCGCTGGCCTGCGCACGGGCCTGGATTGACGCCTGCTCTTCCTCCAGGCGCTGGCGCAATGCCTGAGCCTGCGCGCCGATGGTGGCCGAGTTGTTGTAGTTGCGTACCCAGCGCTGCTCCTCGCTACGCAGGTCTGAATGGCGCGCCACGCGGGCGGCAATGGCGCTCTCCAGCGCTGTACAAGTCTGCAGCAACGTCTGCGGCGAAGGCGTTGCCTGAGCGTGTGACAGGGAAATCTGAGTCATGACCGGTGCCTCATTGTTCAATACGGTAAATGTGTCGATCCACGATTTCTTCCAGGCTTCGCACTGCCGCCTGCATCTGTTGTTCGGCTGCCTCGCCCAACGACAACAATCCCTGCGCCTCACTCAGGAGCGGCGTCAGTAACTCAGCATGCAAGGTAGCCTGGAAGGTATCGCCTTCTGCTCCGGGGAACGACGCCAAGGCACGCAGAAGGTCCTGGTGGCTATCACGAAACGGCGTCATGGTCGTTGCACCTCTTCCAGTGGGTCTTGACCATCGAGCGGCAGTTGCAGCACCCACAGGTTTTGCGCCGCAGCACACTCGAGCAATGCCGGCAATGCAGAAGGTATCCCTGCCGAGATGAGGCACTCACGCAGCGTGCTGGTCAACAAAGGGGGGATCAGGTAATTCGACATGTAGTCGACCATGCACTGCTCAATCGCCTGCCAGTCCGCTTCATCCAGGCACGCTCGTGGCTGCCCCAGCAACAATGAACGCAGGTGATCGACCAGTTCGTCGCTACGCTCGAAACTCGCCTGGATCACTGCATCTTCCAGCTCATTAATCAGTGCACGAACGTTTTCCAGTACAGGCTGCGCAATCAGCGTGAACTCAATCATCGTCTACTCCTTCTTGCGCCTGTGGGGCGCAGACACTGCTCCAGCACAGGTCATCGATCTCTTGCTTGTAGGGCAACATACCGATCAGCGGTGATCCACTCTCACGCAGCGACTGGCGCAGCGCCCGCTGCTGATCGGCCGGTAAATGACGGATGTCCCGCGAGCAGACCGTCATCGAGGCCGAAGCTTGCTCGTGGCCGCCTGCCTGGAACTGCATGTGCTCGCGCTGAGCCCTCAAGTACGCGGCCTTGCCGCACTTGACCTCTACGGCGATAGAGCCACCGGCGGGGGCGCCCATTCCCTGACCACGCCCCAGGATCACCGGCACCGTCAACTCACTGAAGACCAGGTCGGTGCGGGTATGACGACCGCCATCCAAATCGGTACGTTGCTGAGTACGAACCACCCGGGCTATCGGCCGCAGCGCGTATTCCACGACTTTTTCCGCGTACAACCCACTAAGGTGCCTGCGCACTTTCAGTTGCAGTTTGTGCACTTCCATCGCACTGGCGCAGCGACCAAGCTCGGTCCGATATCGCGTCAGCAGCCGTTGCACGTCAGCGTCGCGCTTGGCCAGATACTGCATGAACGCCCGTTGCGCCTCTGGCGAGAGGCTCATCCGATGCGCCAACTGGTCCGGTGTTACCGGCTTACCGGCCATAGGGGTCCTGCGCAGCCAGTCACGGAACTGCGCGGCACCAGGACTCATCGCCAGGTATTGGTCCAGCGCCCTTGCCGCATGAGTCACCCGTACCCGCACCTGCTCCAGCAACTCCAGGCAACTGGCCAGGCGCGCGCCCATCTCATGCCCGACAGCCTCGGTCGCGCACTCATGCAACGCCAACACTTGGCGGCTCTGCTCCAGGCGCGCCTGCATAGCGATGCGCTGGACCACCGCATCCGCCAGGCCCTGCTCCGCCCGCGCCAGGTCCTGCAGCGCGTACTCGCATGCCCGTTCGGCCTCGGCCTGTTCCTGCTCTTGCGCGTCACACCCGCCGGTACAGAAATCATCGGCAGGCAGGCTGGCTTGGCAGGCGTACAGCGCATTTGCAGCCTCGACCAACCTCGACTGCTGATCGGCAAGGCATCTGCAAGCCTGGGCCTGCGTGTGCTCAGCCACCGTTTCCTGTTGCTGGGCCTGTTCGAGAAAACCGGCGCTGGCCTGCACTTCCCCCAACGCCTGCTCATGGAACGCCTGCAGGCGCTGCATCATGTGCGCAGCCTCCTGCGCCTGGCGTTCACAGACGCGAGCGAGCCCGCCTTGAAGCTGCTCCAGCACTTCTATGTCGGCAATGCAGACCTGGGCCATGTCAACTACCCAGGTATTCGCGCAGCCGTGATGCGAGCCCGTCCAGATAGGGAACGTGGTCGCGGGCACTGGCCTCGAAGCTGGCCAACTGGCTACTCAGTGCCCGGTACTCATCTTCGAATTGCGCCTGCTTGCTGTCTTGCCACGACTCGCTGACATGGCCGAATGCCGAATCGAGCCCGCCCCGTGCCTCCTCGATATGGTCAAGGAACTGCGTCAACGCCGCCGCGAAGCGCTCAAGCTCATCTGGATCACCAATAACCTGGCTCATACCTTCGCTCCTTTACCAGATTCCGAGATCATCGGCGGCCGCTGCCTGGCCCGCCGGAGGGTCTGGCAACCGGGACACTTCGTTGGGGTTGAGCGAATACAGCCGTGCCACCACGCTCATCGTCACTTGCCGGAAGAAGCCATGGAGCTGTCTGGCGTCCGTGGCCGTAAACAGGGGGTGCCCGGTGCCTTCGGTATAGCGCTTGAGGACAGTGGCCTGGTTATCCTTACCGATGGCCATTGCCATCCGGTCACATTTGGCACTGCGCCCTTGGCCAATAAACGCCGCCAACGGCTGCTCCCACTGGTCATTCGGCTCACCATCGGAGACCAGTATCACCGTGGGACGATAGGCATTGGATGGCGTGACCCGACGGTCTTCCACCAGCGACTTGATCAAACCAAGAGCATCCCCCATGGGTGTCATCCCGGCCGCCTGAAGTGGCTGGAAATTGAGAGCCCCGGCACGGACCAGGCGGTGCACCAGGACCGCTTGGTCGCCACCGAAAGTAATGATGCCGACCTCGATGATGGACTCAGCCAGCTCTTGCTCGGCAAAACTGGCAAGCATCTGGCGAACGGCCTCGTTCAGGCTGTCGATCTTCGCACCCTGCATGCTGCCACTGGTATCGAGCAGCAGGTACACGGGAATGGGACGGGCTTTGGTTACGCTGAATTGACTAGGGTCGAACATGCTTGCCTCCTTTCATAAGCGCGCTTGATCCAGTGCTTTGGCAGGACGCTTCCAGCACCATAAGATTGTCGCGCCAAATGATATCAAAATGACTTCATTTCATTGATTTTTTTAGCCGGCGGCCACATCACCGCCATACCACTGGGCGTCGACGGGGAGCACGATAACGGCGCAGGGATTGGCTGCGAAAAGCGGTGATCACTGAACCATCCTCCGCCAGAACGAGGTGAACGCCCTGCATCGCAGACAGGTTGATTCCTTCGCGGCTGTATTGGGCTACTTCGTTCCTGCCGATCATCTGGCGCACCACCCGCCCCTCCTGAATAGTGCGGCCGTAAGTGAGCACCGCTTCGATCTGCAGCAGCGAAATACCCCGCTGCTGCATGCGTTGGATGGCGTGGTGAGTCAGTTGGAAGTTACTGCCGGTCTGCTTGGACATCACTGATCTCCTACTAGGTGTACCTAGGAATAGCGAAGATCGTGCCAAAAAATAAATTTAGCTTTTTTCTTTTATATTCAATGATTTATGAAATGTTCATTTTTCTACATGAACCAATTGACGATAAATTATTTTACTAACGCGTAAAATTATTTACCAAAAATATCCAACTTCAGCAGACGGCCGCAGGACTCCCAAGCTCCCGAACCAGCTTGAGCAAATGATGCGTAGCCGGCGTACTGGCACTGGCATCGCGAGGGCTCACCATCAGCAATTCGCTCATGGGCAAATCACCGGACAGTGGCCGGGAGATCACATCCTTGGGCATGAAGTTTTCGGCATAGGCCGGAAGCAAGGTGTAACCCAGGCCGGCCGCCACCAGGTTGATGCTCATCAGCGGGTTGGACGAAGGATAGATATGACCGACCGTCACGCCGTGGTGCGACAGGTAGTGCGCAAGCGTGTCGTGGATTGAGCGCCCATAACCCGGGTCGATGTTGATGGCGGGCAAGCTGTCCAGGTCGGCCGGTGAGACGCAATCTGTAGGCGCTGATGAAGAATTGACCCATCTGCCGAAAAAACTCTGACCCAAGCAGCCTTCAAGGCTACGGCCGTCTGTGCTGGGTATCTACCTATCCATGTTGGGGTAGTCTTGCCCCAGCAGGTAGGGCAATTCTGCATCAGCGCCAACAATGAGCACCTTGGCGCCGCCCAGGGTGACAAATTCCGGTGCTTCCCACGCAGTTATCGCATAAGGGTCGAAACCGACCTGCTACAGAAGCAGGCCTGGTGCACCGCGCCAATCATGCTGGCGCCATTGTTGGAAGCCGAGCCGCCGCCCCCTGGGCCCACCGGCACACAGTGATCGCGCATCTTGCGGATTGTCGTGGTGCCCGGGCCAAGGCGTATGTTCGAGCACGGGCAGTGGCCGATCAAAGCGGTATCTCAAACGACCATACTCATCTGCGCCAAGAATCCCCCAACCTACACTGAATCCCAAACGGAATTACACTGGAAGCCAGGCACTGTCATACTGGAGCCCGTCAGAAATCGCCGTTCGCGATCGCTTGAACACCCGGTGCGAATGGGGGCAAAAATGGGGGCATAACTTGATTTCTTTTAGCTGAAAGCACCGTGCTAGAGCCCAGTCAAAATGTTCTTCGGCGACCCTGACAGTCTTTAGGGATCGTCTGGAAGGCTGTTAATCTGATCATTTCTGGTTTTTCACGGGCCATGGAGATCTACACACTTCCAGAGGATGGGATACTTGGGGGGCATATCTGAGAGCATGCTGTGGGGACTTTGACATAGTTGCCCACAGTTCAAGGTTCAACACTCCCCTCGCGAAATATCACTCGTGGCTGTTTCCAGCCGATGAAACGAACGCCCCCTCAGAAACGCTCTCTCAACGCAACTTTTCGTAACAGCGCACTGGCAAATGGGCGCATTGAGCAATACCCTGCCCGTACCGCCCCAACGTTACGAGCTGAAACATGTCAGGGATTGCCATATTTGAAAGCCCACGTTGGCTACGAGATCTTCTCCGCTTCTTGCCGCTGAAGAGCCAATTCGTCCTGTCTGGCAACATCCGCGACCTGCAGGCCAGTGAAGTGACGCCCGGCACGGTGACCGCGCAGAGCTTCAACCAAACCCTCTGTAATGCCCTACTCGATGCTGGCTACACCCAGGTCATCGCCTGGGATCCCGTGTCGGGTTTCCGGGTAGTCGACAAACCCGGTTCCGCCCCTGAAGCCGGCCAGACGTTGCTTCAGGAACTTGGCCTGACTCCGGTAAATGGCGTAGCACCCGCAGGTATCGATCTGCTGGGCGCCACCCTGCCACGACTGGTGGGTCGTGCTGGCGAACCTATCGCGCTGATCATCGACTTCGCCTCGCGCCTGGTGGTTCGCAACGACTCCCTCAGCGCGGCTGAACACCAGCTCTTCACCCAGGCCCTGGTGCAATCCCATCAGGCTCGCAGCCGTCCGGCCACGGAGCTGCGCAAACCGTTCTTCAATACCCTGCTATGGCTGGTGGAAAAAGAAGGTGATTTGCCCGACTGGTTGCTGGTCGACAACCCACGCCTGCGCCACATCCCCGTGTCCAAACCTGATCAATTGTCCCGCCGTGCATTGGCACCGGCGTTGCTCAAAGGGCTCAGTGGCAGCCAGGGCGCCAGCGAAGTGGTCATGCATCAGGCTGTAGAAGCCTTCGTCCAGAACACCGAGGGATTGCTGCTGCTCGATCTCAGCGCCATTGCGCAACTGGCGCGGGTCGAGGGTGTAGCCATGGAACAGATTGCCGATGCGGTGCGCCGCTACAAGATCGGTGTCACCGAGGACCCGTGGCTGAAGATCGACCGTCAGCGTATCCGGCATGCGGACGCGGTCGTGCATCAGCGTGTCAAAGGCCAGGAGCATGCGGTGACGCACATGCTCGACATCGTCAAGCGTGCGATGACAGGCGTCGGCGCCAGTCGCAAGGGCAACCGTCCACGGGGCGTAGCCTTTCTCGCGGGACCGACCGGCGTAGGCAAGACCGAACTCGCCAAAACGATTACCAGCCTGCTGTTCGGCGACGAAAGTGCATATATCCGCTTCGACATGTCGGAGTTCAGCGCCGAGCATGCCGATCAACGCCTTATCGGCGCACCGCCCGGCTACGTCGGCTATGACGTCGGCGGTGAGCTGACCAATGCTATCCGCGAGAAACCGTTCAGCGTGGTGTTATTCGATGAAATCGAAAAAGCCCACCCACGGATTCTCGACAAGTTCCTGCAGATCCTCGACGACGGGGTGCTGACTTCAGGCCGCGGTGATCGGGTGTACTTTTCGGAGGCCCTGATCGTGTTCACTTCCAACCTGGGAATCTATCGCCAGGGCGACAATGGCGAACGCGTTGCCAACGTCCTGCCTGGCGAAGCCTTCGAGCAAGTCCAGGAGAAGGTGCACAGCGAGATCGACCGGTATTTCAAGCTCGTGCTCAATCGTCCAGAAATCCTCAATCGAATCGGCGAAAACATCATCGTCTTCGACTTCATTCGCGAAGGCGTTGCAGTGCAGATCTTCGAACAAATGGTCAACGCCACCTTCGACGACCTGCAGGGACAGAACCTGTTTATCGAATTGGCCCCCCAGGCACGCCAGACACTGCACAGCCTCTGTCTGCAGGACCTGTCCAACGGTGGCCGGGGCATCCGCAACCAGTTAGAGGCACGCCTGCTCAATCCCCTATCGCGGGCACTGTTCGATCAGGACGCGCAACCGGGCGAGCACTTCACGATCACCGAGTTGGACATCACTGGACTGAAGATGGAACGTCGCTGAACATGGACCTTAGCCTGTCGCGCATGCATTTTCCGGTCACTACCCTCGGCCCGGGGCGGCGTATTGGTATATGGTTCCAGGGCTGCAGCATCCGCTGTCCAGGATGCATCTCTGCCGATACCTGGGGGCCATGGCACCGACGCTTGTCGCTGGAGCAACTGCTTGAACAGATAACCCCCTGGCTGCACGAGGCCGAAGGAATCACCATTTCCGGAGGGGAACCGTTTGACCAGTTCGACGCCCTGCGATCACTGCTCGAAGGCCTGCGTCGGCTCAGCGAGCTCGACATCCTGGTCTACAGTGGCTACTCCCTGGAGCAACTCAATGAGTCGTTGCTCCAGACCAAGGGCTTGATAGATGCCTTGATCAGCGACCCTTATATCGAAGCACTCAGTCAGACCATGGCCTTGCGCGGCAGTGACAATCAACGCCTGAGCCTGCTCACGCCACTGGGCCGGGCACGCCTGGTTCATTACGAACGCCCGCTCGAACCCACCGACAAGGCGCTCGACCTGATGTTTGACGAAAGTGGCAGCGTCTGGATGGCCGGCATCCCACGACGTGACGATCTATTGCGCTTACGCGATCTGCTGCATGAACAAGGCCATCATTTACAGATCAGCGCACACGCGTCGCGACGCCGCTGAGTGGAGCACACCCCATGATACGTTTCTGCCCTAACTGCAAAACCGAGCGCGCCCTCCAGGAAATGTTCTGCGAAGGGCTCATTCAGGAACAACCCTGCGGCTGGGACCTCGCTGGCGAACCCATTCGTGCCGCCGGCTGGCGGCCGCAAGCCGTCTTCACCGAGGAAACCCTCCCGCCAGTCAGTCCGTCTCAGGGGAATGTCCCTGACCTGCTCTGCGAAAATGGTCACCCGATGGTCGATGGTGACCTGATGTGCCTTGAATGTGGCAGCTCACTTGCGCAAGTAACGTCCTACGACGCCCAGCCAGACAGCAGCGAACCAGAGGGCATCGCCCAGACCCTGATCGATGGTTGGCGGCTGATTCGTCAGATCAGCAGTACCGACGGCGTGCGAGAACGATACCTCGCCAAGCACGAGGAAACCGAGCAACAAGCGGTCCTGACCCTGTATCGACCCGGCGCCGAACCGGACCCGGCGATCTATGATGTGATCCGCCGACTGCCACGCGAGCACGTCCCCGAAATCATTGCCACCGGCCGCTGGGATGACCGTGCCTATGAGGTCATTGAAGAACTCACCGGCGGGAGCCTGGCAGAACTTGGCAGCGTGATCCGCGACAGCGACAGCGTGCACCATGTGGTCAACGAACTGGGCCTGGCGCTGCACGCTTTCAACGAGGCTGGCCTGCGCCATCGTGACCTGCGCCCAGCCAGCCTGCTGGTACGTTCCCGCGAACCGCTGGACCTGGTCATCAGCGGCTTCGGCTCGGCACGCCTGTCCGAGTTCGACCTGGACATCGTATCGCCACTGGAAACCAGCCGCTACATGGCGCCCGAAGCCATCGCAGGCGGCGTTGCGGCTGCCTCGGACTGGTGGAGCCTGGGCATGATCCTGCTTGAGCAACTGACCCAGGGCGCCTGCTTCGACGGCATCAATGCCAATGCATTTCTTATTCACGTGCTGGCCAACGGAGTACCGATCCCCGACGACCTCGACCCGCGCCTGCACCTGCTGCTGCGAGGTCTGTTGGCGCGCGACCGTCATCAACGCTGGCAATGGCCACAGGTCGAAGGCTGGCTCAACGGTATTACGGTCGAGGCTCCGGCCTCTTCCGTCCAGCAAACGGACGAAGGTGAAGGTGCAACCCTGCTGCTGGGCGAGCGCCGCTTCCACAAGCCCGGCGTATTCGCCCTGGCGGCAGCCCAGGCGGATAACTGGCAACAGGCTCTGGACCATTTGCTACGCGGTGTGATCGTGACCTGGGCCGAGCAGGTCAGTCTCGCCCCCTCTCTAGTCGCCGGCTTGCGTCAGGTCGTTCAGCACGAAGGGATTGAGGACGATTTCCGTCTAATGCTGGCGCTGAGAATCCTCAATCCGGAAATCCCGTTGATTCATCGTGGCGACATCGTCACACCAGGATGGCTACTGGAGCACCCACTGGAAGGCTATCGTCTGATCAGCGGGTCGGTCCCGGACCTGCTTGAGCAATTGCAGACCGACAACTGGCTGTCGCGTCTCAAATCCCGCGCCGAAAACGTACGTCAGCGTGCCCTGCACCAACACATCGAGTTGGTCGAAGAGCAACTGCGGATATTCCTGCTATCGACCTCGCGACCCAAGCTGTCCACGCAATGGCAAGAGCGCCAACGCCTGTTTCCAGACACCGACCATCCGGGACTGAGCTCTCTGTCGGAGCGCCGGGTGATCGCCGAAGAAGACCTGATCGTGCTGCTCAGCGCGGCGATCAGTCAGTTCCGTTCGGGGGCCTCAATCGTAGAGGCCGCCGCCGAGCTGGCCAGGGCTGCCGATGTCGGTTGGTTCGACTCCGAAGCGGCAACCCAACTGCTGTTGCATTCGCGACTTGAGCTGTACCGCAGTGTCGATGAACGCATCCAAGGCTTTGCCCGGTGTGGCGTGCCGGCAGTGGACGAGTGGGCCGAGCAGTTCCGCCTGGAGCGACGTATGCCGTTGGCCCAGGCACTGGTGTTGCTGGCCATCCCGTCCAGTCATTGGCTGGAACCACAGAAACAGCAGTACGTCTCACAGATCCTCGACTTCTTCGAGAAGAAGGTGGTGACCGCAGTGATGCGCGGGCCACTGGTGCGTATGAGCATCGGCAAGACCACCGCACGGGTCGACATCAGTGAACTGAACAGCGAGCGCAGTCCGGCCGCGGCTTTGCTCGATCACCTGCTGCAACGTAATGCCCGGGCAGTGAGCCTCGACCCAGAGAGTTTTCAGCTCAACGGCCAGCTGGAATCGCGCCTGCATGCCCTGTACCGGCAAAGCGCGCTGTACAAACGCGACACCGGCATCGACGGCCTGTACCTGGGCTTCCCTTTCCTGCTCAATCGCGACCCTCGCGGCACCACGCGCACACGGATTATCCCGCTGCTGCTATGGCCAGTGAAGCTGCTGCTGGAACTGGGTTCTCGTGGTCACGCCGCCTTGGCGTTTGACAGTGAGCGCGAGGAAGTGCGGCTCAACCCCGCGTTGGAAAGCGTGCTCGGCGCCGAAACCTGCAAACGTTGGCGCAAGACCGTCGATGAACTGCTGGGCCGCTCGTCAATTCGTGCGACGGATGTGATGGACGCCTTCGGCATGCTCGCCACCATTCGCTCACGCGCCCTTGGCAACCTGCCCGCCAGCAGCGTGGAGATCGCGCCCTACCAAGACGAGCTGGACTGCGCGGCGGTGCTGTTTCACGTGACCTTCATGGGACAAGCCATCGGGGAGGACCTGCGCCAACTGAAAACCCTGTCGCCCGCCGGTACCGGCCTGGAAACGGCGTTGCGCCTCAAGACCGCCGATGAAACCACGCACGAGACACCTCCAGGCGAGCTGCAACGCTATTTCACCGTGGCCAGCGACCCCTCCCAGGAAGCGGCCGTGATCCAGGCCCGACAAAGCCCGGGACTGCTGGTCGAGGGGCCGCCTGGAACCGGCAAGAGCCAGACCATCGTCAACATGGTCGCCGACGCCATCGGCCGCCAGCGCAGCTTGCTTATCGTCTGCCAGAAGCATGCGGCGCTCGAGGTGGTGTACAAACGCCTGGTCGCCGAGGGCCTTGGCCAACGCATCGTCATGCTCAATGACGTGAACCGAGACCGCGAGCCCGTCATCCGCGGTATTCGCGAACAACTGGAAAGCCTGTTCACGAACGGCAGCCAGGCTCAGGGCTGGCAGCGCCAGCGCGAGCAGGTCGCGGCTCGCATCGAGGCCCTGGAGGGCGAGCTCGACCGCTTCCACCAGAGCCTGCATCGCCTGGATGAGAATACCGGCCTCAGCTATCGCAGGCTGCTCGGCGAGTTGATTGAATTGGAATCCGGCCCGGCCCCGCTCGAGTTTCCGGCCCTGCGCCAACGCCTGGCCTCCTTGGACCTCGCCAGCCTGACCCGCTTGAAAGAAAGCTGCGCCCCTCTGATTCGCCTGTGGTTACCCGCACGCTACGAAGGCAGCCCATTGGCCCAGTTGCAGTCGTTCGCCGCCGACCGGGCGACTTTGCAGGCTTTCACCGACAATCTGCACAGTTTCACCCAAGCCGAACACAACCGTCAGGCCACGCTGCAAGCACACCCTGCCAGCTTCGAAATCGACGACCCGGCGCCGTACCGTAACTGGATAGCGGCCCATGTCGCTGCCCTGCTCGACCTGAAGCAAGAGCAACGTCTGCGCCTTGCGCGGTGGCTACCGCTTTTCCGCAGCCGCGAAGCGGGCCAACCTCCACGGGGAGAGTCGATTCTCGGTGAACTACAGCAACTGGATCAGCAACTCGGCCAACTGGATCAGGACCACTACGCCCCCGCCTTGTCACCGGCCCTCTGCCTGATCGAAAACAAGGCCCTCAGGCATCTGGATCAAGACTGCACCAAAGTCATGGCAGCCCGGTCCTGGTTGGCGAACATCAACCCGATGCATCTGTTGCGGCGCAACCGACTGCGCAATTTCCTTCAGGGCCAGGGGGAAAGCCGTGTTATTGAAGCACTACCAACCCTACAGGCAGCCATCCGCCTTGAAAGCCAGTGGCGACCATTGCGCGCCGAGTTGAGTACGCTGCACCAGGCGTTGGAACTGGAAGCTGTGAGTCAGCAAGCCTGCCTGGAATTGATCAGCTTCGTGAAGAGCGACATCCGCCACCTGCTGGAAATCCAGGCGCTGGCCATGGCGCTGGCGCAATCGCCTCGCGCTCGGCAGGCCGACGAGGCCGCCCTCGCCGGCGACAAACACCATCTCGAGGCGCTGCTCAGCGATCTCGATGCTTCGCTGATGCGCCATGGCGTTCGCCAATCCAGCCTCGAGCAACTCAAGATACTCGGCGACTGGCTGGGCGAAGAACTGGTGCAGCAACTGCAGCACGCCATCGAGCACAATCTGAGCAATCAACTGTCTCTTGATCGGCTGCATGAAGCGCTGCCCTTCCTGGCCGCCTACCAGGCATTCCGCGGGCGCGCCGCTCAGTTGACAGCAGCCGACCTGGAGCTGCTCGCATTGCTGCGCCAACGCCAGGAACAGTTGGACAACATTGCGCCCGAGCAACTTGAAGCCGAAGTGCGGCGCCTGCTCAACCGCGAAGCCCGACTGGGCTGGAAACACCGCGTAGAGCAAACCAATCCCGAACTGCTGCTCAGCCAGGACGAAGCCCGCGCCAAAGTCGGCAGCCTCGCGCAAGCCGACGCACAGATGCGGCTGCTCAATCGTGAGCTGCTGGCCAAAGGCATCAACCTCGATAACCTGGGCAATCGCAAACAATGGGAGGATGTTACCCGCCTGACTGGCAAACGCTCGCGGCGCCTGCGTGAATTCATCGAACTGGGTAGTAACCTCGGTTTGATGAGCCTGCGTCCGGTGTGGCTGATGAACCCGGACGTCGCCAGTCGTGTACTGCCGCTCAAGGCAGGCCTGTTCGATACTGTCATCTATGACGAAGCCTCGCAGATGCCGGTTGAGTTCGCCCTGCCGACCCTGTTCCGCGGTCAGGTCACTGTTGTCAGCGGCGATGAAAAGCAAATGCCGCCGACGGCATTCTTTTCCAGTCGCATCGAAAGCGACGAAGCCGAAGTGTTTGACGGCGACGAACCTGACGACGCGGATGAGGAACAGCGCGAAGCGTTCGAAGACACTTGGAACCGTCGTGAGATCAAGGATTGCCCCGACCTGCTGCAGCTGGCGCGCAACGCCCTGCCCAGCACCACATTGCAGATCCACTACCGTTCGGCCTACCGTGAACTGATCGGCTTTTCCAACGCTTCGTTCTATGGCAATCGCCTGAACGTTCCTGTCCGTCACCCGCAGGCGAACATCCAACGCATTAAGCCGCTGGAGCTGATCCAAGTCGGCGGGCTGTATCAGAACCAGAGTAACGCCCAGGAAGCCGAACGGGTCGTCGAGTACCTGAGCGAATTGTGGCAGAAGCCCTACGACCAGCGCCCTTCGGTGGGTGTCGTCACCTTCAACCGCAAGCAGGCTGACCTCATCGAGGAGCACTTGGAGCAGCGTGCAGAGCAGGATGAACTGTTCCGCGCCGCCTACGCCCAGGAGCGCGAGCGCAGCGAAGACGGCGAGGACATGTCGGTGTTCGTCAAGAACGTGGAGAACGTGCAGGGGGATGAACGCGACATCATCGTCTTCTCCTCCACCTTTGGGCGCAACAGCCAAGGCACATTCCGCCGTAGCTTCGGCGTACTGGGGCAGACGGGGGGCGAACGACGCCTGAACGTGGCGGTGACCCGCGCGCGTCGCAAGGTGGTGATGATCACGTCGATGCCAATCGCCGATATATCGGACATGCTAAACACGCACCGCGCGCCCAACAGCCCGAGAGACTATCTGCAAGGCTATCTGGAATATGCTCGCGCGCTCTCCTCGAGCGAGTTCAGCAACAGCACCAAGTTGCTGGAGCGCCTGCAGACCGACCGCAGCAGCAGCCAGCGTCGTGAGCAAGGTCAGCAAAGTGATGGTTTTGTCAGGCTGGTCGGTGAATTCATTCATTCCCTGGGATGGCAGGCGGCTCCCGCCAGTGAAGGCGACGCTTTCGGGCTCGATTTCGCCATCGAGAATCCAAGCACGGGCCTGTACGCAATAGGCATCGAGTGCGATGCGCCTTGCCATAATCTGTTGGAACGTGCCCGCGCCCGGGAAATTTGGCGCCCGTCCGTGCTGCACCGCGCCATCCCGCACATCCATCGTGTGTCATCGCAAGCCTGGTATCACAGCGGCGACAGCGAACGCTCACGACTGCGTGAAGCAATCGAACACGCCATGCAGGTCGAGCAGACGCTGCAACCCAGCCCTACTTCAGTTGATACGGAAATCTGCCAATGAGTGGTCCCAAGGTCGTTCGCATTGTTACCCGCGAAGAAATAATCGCCATTTGTGAAGGCCACCTACAACGCCTGGAGCGCGCCGTGGGTCGCTGGCAAACACAGGCCACGAGGCTTGGTGAGCTCAGTGAACAGGAGCGCTCCGCCTCCCTGGAGCGACACGCTCGCCTTCGCGCTCTGCTGGCAGAAGACCGATTGGCGGAACTGCAGAAGGCCGTACCAGTGGAGATCGAGCACCTGCGCCGTGACTTGGAGGACCGCGAAGAACGGGCGATCATTCGTGCGGCCGAGAGACGCCAACGCGACCGACGCGTCCAGGAAAACGCAGAAACCCTGCTTGACGCCTTGCAAGCCAATCCCGAAAGTGTCGATCAAGCCTTGTTGAAGTCCCTCTCACGATTGGCCAGCGGTGCCAGTCGGGAAGATGCCGAACGTCTGCTGGCCGACGGTTTCGCCCACTTGAGCAAAGCAAGCGAGAAGCCAACCCTGAGCGATACCCAACGCGCCCTGGCGCAGCAACTCAAGGTCGACGAACACGAGGTTTCCCTGCGCGAATGGATTGCGGTCCGGGAACTGGATGCAACGCGCGACGTACGGCTGCTACGCATTGACCGCCACATAGTGGAGCTGCAACTGCTACAAGACGTTGAGCGTGCCGCGCCGTTCCTCCTGGCACTGGAAAGAGCTGAAACGGAAACCGATGCCAAGCGGCGTAACCTGCTGCTCGACAGCCTAGTACTCGACCTCGCAGCGTCCACCAGAAACTTCCGACGCCAACGCGAGTGTCTCGAACAACTGCAGGATCTGGCCAGCGATGCCAAAACCTACACAGGCATCGAACACGCGACCTTGCTCGATCAAGTTAGCGCTTGTACAACCGACACCGACGTCTCGGTAACCACCGGACTGATCGAGCAGTGTAAAACGCTTATCGCTTCCCACTTACAGGACCAGGCCGCCCTCTCCCGCCGCGAAGCCGTGCTCGGGGGCTTGGCAAGCCTCGGCTACGAAGTGCGCGAAGGCATGGCGACTGCCTGGGCGGAAACCGGCAAGGTCGTGCTGCGCAAGGCCGCTACCCCCGGCTACGGAGTGGAAGTGGGCGGCAAAGCTGATAATGGACGTCTGCAGGTCCGCGCCATAGCCCTCAGCACTGATCGCGATAAGGCGCGGGATCGCGACATTGAAACCATCTGGTGCGGAGAATTCCAACGGCTGCAAGCCTTATTGAAAGACAAGGGCAACGAGTTACTCATCGAGCGTGCGCTTTCGGTAGGTGAGGTTCCACTCAAAGAAACGAACGTCTCCGAGCCTGGCGTAGAAACAACCGCTGGTCAGCAAAAGACACTTCATAAATGAACCGCTAACTCCATCCCACCGAAAGCGATCGCTGACATGTTCTGCCGCCTGGAACTCAGAGCCGCGACGAGCTTGCATCGGGTCTGGTAGCCATTACCTCAAGGCCCAATCCAGCATCAGGTGTAGAAGACAAGCTGGTCTAGGGTCAAGATCACCTGGAGCGCCTTGACCATCGTGAAGCTCGAGCTGCCAGCATCTCCGTGCCCTACAAGATGCCTGGAAACAGCCGCTTCTTACCTGCAATCGTCCCGGGCAACGGATGGGGAATCCGGCCCCGTCGTCTTGCACGTCCGACGTCATCGCAGGCTCTCGCTCATTTGATTCATCGTTCAAATACCCTTGGTCACCACGTCCCCCAGAGAACTTATTAATGATCCCTAATTCCGAATAATTCGTGACTCGCGACCCCAGGCCCGACATTCATGCCCGCTCCTCTTCGATCGACGAAGCAGTGAATTGCCCCTGGTTTCGAAGAAACCTCCAAGCCCAGCAAACCAGCTACGCGTATGCAAATATTTGGTCGACCACAGCCGATCGGAGTCACTGCTCTCGAGCGAGAGCGGATCAGCTTGTCTTTTATGAGCCCTGCACCCTCCCTCCAGATACAATGAGGAGTTACACCGAAAGCCAGCCACTGCCATATTGGACTCCGTGAGAAATCGCCGATCGCGATCGCCCGCGCACCCTGTGCAACTGGGGGCAAAACTAGGGGCATATTTTAGTTTTTTCTACCTGAAAATACCGCCCTAGAGCCTAGTCAAAATGTTTTTCGGCGACCCTGACAGTCTTTAGGCGTCGTCGGGCGGGCTGTTTAGCTGATCATTTCTGCCTTTCCACAAACCATGGAGAGCCATCCACTTCTATTCGATGGCCACGGAACGGCGGAGGCGATAGAAACTGCTTGGATCGGCCGAATGAAAGCGGTGAGCGCTCACCGCTTTCATTCGGGTAGGGATACTAATATTTGAAACGACCCACCAGGCCTTTGAGCTGACCAGAAATCTCTATCAGTCGACCCGAGCCAGTCTGTGAGGATTGGGCAAAGCCTTCGACCAGTTGGGCGTCGGCATGGATCTGCGCGATGTGCCGATTGATCTCTTCGGCCACTTGGTGCTGCTCCTCGGCGGCTGTGGCGATCTGGGTATTCTGGTCGCGGATCGAGTCCACCGAGCCACGGATCTTGTCGAAGCTGTCACGCGCCTGCTGGATGCGTTCCACGCTGGCGTGGGACACCTGCAGGCTGCCTTGCATCTGCTGCGTGACTTCCTGGGTGCGGCGGGCGAGATTGCCCAGCAAGCTGTCGATCTCGCCGGTGGAGTCGGCTGTCCGACGAGCCAGGGCGCGGACTTCGTCGGCGACCACCGCGAAGCCTCGGCCTTGGTCTCCGGCGCGTGCCGCTTCAATCGCTGCGTTGAGCGCCAGCAGGTTGGTCTGCTCGGCAATCGAGCGGATGGTGTCGAGAATAGTGTTGATGTTCTGGCTGTCCTGCTCCAGCAACTGCATGGTCTGGGTGGACTTTTGCAGGTCTTCGCTGAGCTTGAGCACGCTGCCCGTGGCTTCGCCGATGTGCTGCTGGCCGTCATGTACGTCGCGATAGCCTTCGTCGGCACTCGACGCGGCGGCACTGCACGAACGCGCGACTTCATTGGCCGTAGCGACCATTTCGTTGAACGCCGTGCTCACCAGTTCCACGGCTTCACGCTGACGACCTGCAGCCTGGTTCATGTTGTTGGCCACTTCGCTGGAGTCGGCGGCGGCGGTCTGCAGGTCAGACGAGGCATTGCCGATGCGCTGCACCAATTGTGCAATCATGCCCAGGAACTGGTTGAACCAGCCCGCCAGGCCGGCGGTTTCGTCTTTGCCTTGCACCTTGAGTTGGCGCGTCAGGTCGCCTTCTCCTTCGGCGATTTCTTGCAGGCCGTCGGCCACGCCGCGAATCGGACGCACGATGACGCTGGCAAAGCTGGCGCCTACAATTGCGAACACCAACGCCAATGCCGCTGCAATGGCGGCGATCAACCAGGTCAGGCGGGTGGCGTCGGCCATCACTTCATCACGCTTGATCAGGCCGATAAAGCGCCAGCCCAGGTCTTTGGAACTGACCACGTTGGCCATGTAGGGCACGCCATCGATCTCGATCTGGGTCACGCCGTCACCTCGCTTGGCCAGTTCGGCGTAGTTGGGGCCCAGGTCAGCCAGGGGTTTGAAGTTGTGCTTGGCGTCGCTGGGGTCTACCAGCACGTTGCCGTTGGCTTCCACCAGCATCAGGTAGCCGCTGTCGCCCAGCTTGATGTTGCGCACCAGTTCGGTGAGCTGTTTGAGCGACACGTCCAGGCCGACCACGCCCAGGATATTCCCGGCGGCGTCGGCGACAGTGTGCACCGTGCCGATCAGCGTCACATCGTCCGGCGCCCAATAGTAGGCACCGGTGCGCACGGTGGCGCCTGGCGCGGCGATGGCCGCTTTGTACCAGGGACGTACGCGTGGGTCGTAGTTGTTCAGTTTGGTGTCGTCCGGCCAACTGGCGTAGCCGCCATCGCTCAGACCCAAGGACAGGTAAGCGGTACTCGGATGGCTTTTGGCGAACTGGTCGAATATCGCCAGCAGCTCTTTATTGGTCTGAGTGAGGGCAATTTGCGCTGCATCGGCGCCAGCGTAGTTCTTGAGGTCTTTGGCCGCGACAACACGCGGGTCCTTGGCTATGTAGTCGACGTTTTGGCTAATGCCGTCGAAAAACTGCTTCATGCCATTGTCGATCTGGCGGATCTCGCGACCGCTGCTGTCGAGGAAATTGGCCTGGGCCCCCTCTCGCAGATTCAGCACTACCAAAACGGCGACCAGGATGACCGGGAAGCACGCGATAGCCGCGAACGCCCAGGTCAGCTTCTGCTTGATATTCATGACTTCACCTGCGGGTATTTATAGTTTTGGCAAGGGGAAACGTTAGTACTGAATGTCGCATGTGTTGTTATGAGGAGATAGAGCCCATGCGTACTCTGAATTATCGACCGCGACGGTGTGCACTTTAGGACGATACCAATACCTGCCTTCAACCAATAAAGATACGACGTCTTACAACACCTCTCGAATCCGTGTGTTTAGAAATGTTTTAAGGTCGCGGGTTGTTGTCGTGCTCCTTGAAAGCCATCGAATCACGCCAATTTCAGGTAAATAAACCGCTTTTGAACCAAGAGGTGACTTTCCAGCCTGAGAAAATAGCGATTGATGTCATCCAAGTACAGTCATAGGATGACTGACCACAATCATAAAAATAAGGGATCATCTGTGAGAAGCCCCCTCCTCTTGACCGCTGCGGTTGTCTACGGTCTCAGCCTGCAAGCCAATGCCGACACCTTTGCCTATATCTCGAGCCCCGGAGACGGATTGATTTCCCAGTATCACCTTGACCAGAACAACGGCGCGCTGCGCCTGATTGACCAGGTCAACGCCGGTGATCAGGTCAACCCCATGGCCATCACCCCTGACGGCAAAGTGTTGTTTGCCGCCTTGCGAGTCAAACCGTTTCAGGTGCTGGGCTACAGCATAGATCCCAAGAGCGGACATTTGACTCCACTGTCTAAAGCGCCGCTGGCAGAAAGCATGGCTTACCTGTCCACCGATAGAAAAGGACACTATCTGCTTGCTGCGTCCTACGGTGCCGACACCATCAGCGTTCAGCCCATCGACAAGACCTATCAGCCTTCTGCCAGCATCCTGAGCTACAAGACAGGCCCGCATGCGCATTCGATTCGTACCGACCCGAGCAACCGTTTTGCCTACGCGGGCAATCTTGGCGCGGACAAGGTCCTGCAATATCGCCTCGAGGCCACCACCGGCGCGCTCACCGCCATCGGCAGCGGTTACATCCGTGTCGCGGACAACACCGGGCCTCGGCACCTGGCCTTTTCCCCGAATGGCAAATATCTATATGTGGTCGGTGAAATGAGCGGCACGGTCACAGCGTTTTCAATCAATGACAGCACCGGCGCATTGACTCAGATTGCCGTTGCCAATGGCATTCCCGAGCGTTTGAAACTGGCTCACGGCGAAGTACGTGATGCACGTAACAACGACTTGAAGGACGACCCGACACCACGCATATGGGCGGCGGACCTGCGGATCTCGCCCGATGGCTCGCTATTGTTGATGACCGAGCGCACCAGCAGTTCGGTTTCGGCATTCGCAGTTGACCCTTCAACAGGCGGCTTGAGCTTTATCGATAATTACCCGGTGCAAGAGAAGCAGCCACGCAATATCGCTTTTTCACCCAACGGGCGCTGGTTGTTGGTGACGGGCGAGAAAAGCGAAAAAGTCGGCACTTACGCAATCAGCAACAACGGCGCCCTGAAACGTGTCGGTGAAGCGGCGTCGGGCAAAGGCGCAGTATGGATTGAAGTGTTGAAAACGTCGGCGGAGTAATTTTCGGGCCGAAAAAGGCACGGCGCATGGAGGTCGGGTGTTGGCTCATTCCGTCCTCCCTATCGATGATCATCTTTCTTTGGCTGAGGGCGCATCTTGCGCCGATCGGCGACTGCACCCGCCTCTTCAGTTCGAACTGGAATTAAAACTCAATCAAAAGGCCCGTCAGCTCAATTTCAAGCTCCGGGCCGAGTGATTCGAGAAACTGACAGGCAGTAGAACGCCAGTGCCAGCGCCGCCAACATACCGCCCACCACGCCAGTGAACGCAAAGCCTAACTGGCCGCCAACCCAACTGCCCAGCAATGCCCCGCCGCCGATGCCGACGTTATAGATCCCGGAAAACAGCGCCATCGCCACATCGGTCGCGTCCGCAGCCAACACCAGGACTCTGGATTGCAACGCCAGCCCAAACCCCATGATTGCCATCCCCCAGAACAGGCTCAGCGCGCCCAGGTACGAGACCTTCCCACTCAACGGCCACAGCAATGCCAGGCACAAGGCAAGCAACGACACGCTGATGATCAAAAAGCGCTGCGGGTTATAGCGGTGCAGCCAACTGAACAGCAGCGAGCCGAAAATCCCCGCACCGCCGAATAGCAGCAGAATGAGGGTCACCACATCGCCACTCATGCCCGCCACCTCTTGGATGAAAGGCTCGATGTAGCTATAGGCGGTGAAATGGGCCGTCACTACGACGGCCGTCAGGAGATAGAGCGCTACCAGCGCAGGTCGCTTCAACAATAGGGGCAGACTTCTGAGCGAGCCTGAGTTCTGGCTGGGTAACAACGGCAAGGCCTTGGCCAGCCAGAACACCAGCACAGTGGCCAGCACCGCGATAACGATGAAGGTAGTGCGCCATCCCATGGCCTCGCCCAATAGCCGGCCAAGGGGAATTCCCAGCACCATCGCCAGGGAAGTACCCGTTGCAAGCAAACCAAGGGCCTGGACCTGCTTGCCCGCTGGCGCGAGGCGCACGGCCAGAGAGGCCGTGATCGACCAGAACAACGCATGCGACAACGCCACGCCGATCCGGCTCACCAGCAGAACACCGAAACTGTTCGCCAGACTCGACAGGATGTGACTGACAATGAACATCCCAAACAGCACGAGCAACAACTTGCGCCGCTCGATGTTACGGGTCATCAGCATGATGGGCAGCGACGCCAGGGACACCACCCACGCATAGATCGTCAACATCAAACCGACCTGAGCGGTGGACATGTCGAAGCTGCTGCCAATCGAACTCAACAGACCGACAGGTACAAACTCGGTGGTGTTGAACACAAACGCAGCCAAGGCCAGTGCAATGACCGGATACCAACTGCCCTCGGTTGTCGCCGTAGAAGTGTTCATAAAAAGCCACATTACTCTGTCGATGTTTTGTACACCCATTGCCTGGAACGTCCGGCGACAGGTGTTTTGGCGGCGACTGTACTATAAACAAACGGCGACTTGTCCAACGGGTTCGAAGCGCACTGGCCAGTGGCAACAGAGGCTCATTGACCAACGTAACCTTTGAGGCGCATGCAATCATTTGTCAGGTCGATCTGTTTTTCCGCAATAACGATGCCATCACCCACGGCACTGCCCATGCCGTGGGTCTTGTCGTTCGCCGCCGGCGTTGAATGGTAGCTGGCGGTTGCCGCTTTGGCCTGGTACTGGCATTGGGCTTTATCGTGCTGGATATCAGAGGCACTTGCGCCTGACCTGGTCCAATCGTGAACAGACGTTACACAGGCGCTCAACAGCGTCGCGAGCAACGCAACAATAATTAACTTCATGGTTTGTACCGCCTATAGATTGAAGGTTTCAAGGTTCCTGGACTGATTCGGATTGCAGTGAGGGAGATCACTTGCAAACGAACGTCACGCTGGCCACTTCATGCTCCTGGTCCGCCGGCATGCGCGATTGCACATCAAATTCACCGACTTGTTTTCCGAACGATGCACACTTCTTGTTGGCGCGGTTCAAGGCCAACTGACGCGCGCCTGGGTGAGTGCCTTGCGACAGTAGACTATTCGCCGATGCCTGGTACTCATAGGGCCCCAGTTTCAAGTCGTGGGATTGCCAGACATAGTTGCAGACCAATGCGACAGCGCTCACAGCAATAATCATGTTGAGTTTCATGGCATGTATCGGACGCTGGACATTTGATTCTCCATAACGCTCACCCTAAGGGGTCAACGACGCTTCAATGCTGTCATCCAGAATTCCGATGACGCCTGGGGCGACGCGTTGCGCAGGACAAAGCTGCTCAATGTCGCCGTGGCGCAATGATTGAGCAGTTCGCTTTCGAGATGAAGAAAAACGAAGTATCTTTCAGTAACCATTAGAAATACTTAACGAGCGTAGCGCCCATGCAACTTGATGCAAAACAGATGCAGGCGTTCATGGCCGTGGTCGACAGCGGTAGTTTCGAGAAGGCTGCAGAACGTCTTAACGTAACGCCGTCGGCGGTATCGCAACGGATACATGCTCTGGAAGTTCGTCTGGGCAGTTCAGTCATCGTGCGCGCAAGGCCGTGCGAGCCCACCCAGACGGGACGAAAACTGATGCTCTATCTTCGCCGTGCGACAGTGCTTGAAGAAGAGCTCCTCAATGATCTGACCGGCGACGAACAAGATCATCTGCGCGTGGTCATCGCGGTCAATGGCGACACCCTGGCGACATGGTTCTTTCCTGCACTGGCCGAGATATTCGTCAACGAACATATTCTGCTCGACGTTGTGGTCGACGATCAGGATCACACCTACGCATTGCTCGAAAGTGGTCAGGTGATCGGCTGCATCGGCACACGCTCAGAGCCTATGCGAGGTTGTTTTACAGAGCCGCTGGGGTCAATGCGCTACCAGTTGGTGGCATCGCCAGCGTTTCAGGAGCGATGGTTTGCGAAAGGCTTGACCCGCTCTGCTGCGCGCAAGGCACCTGTATTTGCCTATTCGCGCAAGGACACCTTGCAGTCTGATTTCATGCAGTCACGCTTCGGCCTGCACGCAGACGCCTACCCCACGCACTACTTGTCACTTCCAGAAGCACGCCTGAAAGCCATACGCCGTGGTCTCGGCTACGGGATGGTGCCGCATATGCAGGTGAGCGATTTGCTCAAAAGTCGGGATCTGGTGGATGTCGCGCCGGAACACTTCACCGATGTAGCGCTTTACTGGCACGCCTGGGCGTTGCAGTCACCGCGCATGGAAGCGCTTTCGGAGCGAGCGGTCCATGCCGCACGGCGCATCTTGAGCAGCAAGGGGCCGGTAAAACGCTCCACCGTGCCCAAGCAGTAAGCCGCGCCACTGTGCGTCGGGAACACACTCGGCAGCGGCGACTTGAGTCGCCGCTGCACAGCAGTGGATGAAAATGGGCCCTTAGCGTAAAGGCCCCTGCTCAGCATCAAGCGGCCGAGCCATTGCCAGGCCCTCCTCGCACAGCGGCAACCCGAACAACAACACGTCTGCCCGCTCCTCGCCAAAACGGGCGATACGGGGCAAGCGCGCCCAAAGCACCGCACCGATCGACTGCACGATGTGCTGACTGGGGACGTTGGCGGCCATGATCCAGGCCACGAGGGTTTCCAGGCCAAACTGGCGGCCCAGTATCACCGTGGCATGGCCCAGGCGTACGCCGATGCCGCTGCCGTGACGATCGGCGCGCACATAAATCGCCGTTTCACCGGTATTGCGGCACGCCTGAGTCCCCCAACTGAAGCGATTGATCGACAGCCAGCCAACCACTTCGCCGCCGCGCTCCAGTACATACACTGGCAAGCCGTCGCGTTTATAAAGGTTGATGTAGAACGTCACTTCTTCGAGCGTCATGGGCCGGGTCACCGGCGAATTGGCGCCGGTTCCCGCCGTTTCGTTGAAGATGTCCATCATTGCCGGCAAATCGGCGTCACAGGATTCACGTACGCCCCGAGGCAGAACAGTCGGCTGAGGCCGGCGGACAAATACGTTCATGCGCTGGCCCTCTCGTTATAGACGCTGTTCTTCAACTGGCCGCGGGCTCGCGCCAGGCGGGAACGCACAGTGCCGATGGGCACGCCCAGTTGCTGCGCAGCGTCCTGATAGCTGATGTCTGAGTCCACGACCAGGTCAATCACGGCGCGCATGTCAACCGACAGGTCGTCGATGGCTTCCAGGGTACGGCTGAGCAAGCGCTGGTGCTCACTGACCTGGCTCGGATCATGACCATATTCCAGGCTTTCGATCCCTGAATCTTCCAACACGGTGTTCTGCGGCCGGCGATAGAAGTTTTTGAAGTGATTGCTGACCAGATTAGTGGCAATGCCGAACAACCAGGTTTCCGGTTTCGATGCCCCGGTGAACTTGTGCTGGTTACGCCAGGCTTCCAGATAAGTCATCTGCATCAGATCGTCGACATCGGCTGGATTGAATACCCGTTTGGTAATGAAACCGCGCAACTTTTTCTCGCTGCTGTGTGCCAGACCGCCCAAATCCAGTTTGATGGCGGCAATGACTTTCGCTTCCGTTTGAACACGACTCGATTCCACGCTTGATCCCTCATCACTCACGCTATGCCGACAGTGGCGGGAGGGATAGAGAGCAGCGAGCGTACCAACCTTGTTACTTTTTCAACCCACTGTTTTTTAAACAGTTTTTAAACATGAAAAGCGTGATTTTTGCCATTTGTTGCACTTTTGACAAAAACCCAGTGCCAGTTCTTGCACAGGTTTTTGAACCTGCCGGCAACCAGGGAACCAGACGCCGCCAAACGCCACTCACTGCCCACCTGTATAGCGGTGGAACGTGCGCCTCCATGAAAGTATCCAACTACAACGATGCCCTGCCCCTGGATTTGCTACCGCGTCCTTTGCCCGGCACGGAAACGCCGTCGGCCGTGGCCAAAAATCCTCTGATTGATTCCATGGAAGAAGTGGCGCTGAAGTTCAGTGAGAGCATCGAACGCCACAGCAAAAGCCTGGACGAACGCCATATCAGCGACGCGACCCGAGGACAGCGGGTCGAGCGCATCGAAAAACTCGTTGAGCTTTACCGCCTGCTTGATCACACCGACCAGCCGAGCCTCGAACAACAGGCCCGCCGCATGCAGCAGCAGTTGCAGCAACAGCCGTCGCTGCAGACGGCCCTGAACCTGGCGGACAACGATCCGGCGCGCGCCGATATTCTGCTGCAGCAAGCGATGCACCTGGCTCTCGGTGAAGGTCATGAGGCTCAAGCGCAGAGCACCCGAGACCTGATCGACGAGTTACGGTTGGTGCACGGCGATAAAATCCGTGCCGGGTTCAACACGGCCAGCGCCATCGCCCTGTTCAGCCGAGATCCACAGCAACGCGCAGCCATGCGTCAGCTGTATTACAAGGCAATTATTGGTCAACAACCCTTGGCCAGCCTGCTCGAAGCCCTGCTCGAACACTTCAGCGAGGAGGAGTTCTCCCGGGGCTTGCGTACCCTGCAACGCGCGCTGGCCGACGATATCGCCGCCCTTTCGCCGTCCCTGCCCGGCGCAGTGCTGGGTTCGATGCTGCGTGGATTGGGCTCCTGCGGGCAGCTCAACAACATGATCAAGGCGTGTCATGACCTGTTGCAACGCTTGAGCCAGCAACAGCGGCGCGACAGCATGACGCCCCTGGCCATGAGCAAACGCCTGCTGCGCTTTTGCGCCAACGGTTTTTTCGCCCGCGACCTGACCCTGCTCAGCGATGACACCCTGAGCAATGCGGCGCATTTGCAGCCGCTGTACTTCAATGGCTTGTATCCGCTACTGCAAAACCTGCCACTGGTGCTGTGGAAGGATCTAAAGACTCGGCAAAACGGCCTGCGCCTGCTGCATAACCTGATGGATCAACTCGCTCGGCAAGAACGTCAGGCCCTGGGGTTGGCCGAACCAGGGCGGGGCCTGCAATGAATCGCCTGATTCACAGCCTTAACCGCCTGGCACTCGCGGTAATGCGCCGTACCGAGATCGTCGGCGCGGTCATGGTCATGGCCATCGTCTTCATGATGATCCTACCGTTGCCCACGGCGTTGGTGGATGTGCTGATTGCCCTGAACATCTGCATCTCGTCGTTGCTGATCGTACTGGCCATGTACCTGCCGCGGCCGCTGGCGTTTTCGACGTTTCCTGCAGTGCTGCTGCTGACCACCATGTTCCGGTTGGCGCTGTCGATCGCCACGACCCGTTTGATCCTGCTGCAACAGGATGCCGGGCACATCGTCGAGGCGTTTGGCAGCTTTGTGGTGGGCGGCAATCTGGCGGTGGGTCTGGTGATTTTCCTGATCCTGACCATCGTTAACTTCCTGGTGATCACCAAGGGCTCGGAACGCGTGGCCGAAGTCGCGGCACGTTTTACGCTGGACGCCATGCCCGGTAAACAGATGTCCATCGACAGCGATCTGCGCGCCAACCTGATCAACGTCCGCGAGGCTCGCCAGCGTCGCGAGCAGTTGTCCAAGGAAAGCCAGTTATTCGGCGCCATGGACGGTGCGATGAAGTTCGTCAAAGGCGATGCCATCGCCGGTCTGGTGATCGTCTTCATCAACTTGATTGGCGGTTTCTCCATCGGTGTCCTGCAAAACGACATGCAGCCCGCGCAAGCCATGCACCTGTATTCGGTGTTGACCATCGGCGACGGCCTGATCGCTCAAATTCCGGCGCTGCTGATCTCCCTCACCGCCGGCATGATCATCACCCGCGTAGCCCCGGACAGTCAGGCCGGTGACGCCAACATCGGTCATGAAATCGCCGAACAGTTGACCAGCCAACCCAAAGCCTGGGTGTTTTCCTCGATCGGCATGCTCGGCTTTGCGGCGATCCCCGGCATGCCCAGCGTGGTGTTCATCAGTATCAGCATGATCTGTCTGTTCAGCGGTTTGATCCAGTTGTGGCGAATCCGCCAGAAACAGATCCTCCAGGACCACGACGGCGCCGCGCGCAATGGCGCACCAGAGCTCAATGGCCGCGAAGACATCCGGCGTTTCAATCCGTCCCGGGCCTATCTGTTGCAGTTTCATCCCAGCCACAAAGACAGCGTGGCGCTGGAGCGACTGCTGCACGGCATTCGCCAGCGACGCAACACGCTGGTTCACCGTTTCGGGCTGACGCTACCCTCCTTCGACCTGGAGTTTTGCGAGGACTGTGGCGAAGACGAATTGCGTTTTTGCGTCTACGAAGTGCCGCTGATCCGCGCCACCTGGAGCGATAGCCGAATGGCTGTGCACCTGCGTCAATGCGGTGAACTGCATGACGGTGAACCGGGACAGGCAGAGCGTGATGAAACTGAGTGGGTGTGGTTCGCGCCCGACCACGCCTTGCTGCGCATGAGCAGCGTGGAGCCGGTCAGTGCCGAGGACCTGATTCTGGAACGCATGGACCGCGCCTTCCAGGCGACTGGTCCGCAATTCATCGGTTTGCAGGAAAGCAAAGCGATCCTCAGTTGGCTCGAAAGCGAACAGCCGGAGCTTGCCCAGGAACTGCAACGCACCCTGCCGCTGGCACGTTTTGCCGCGGTGTTGCAACGCCTGTCCGCCGAGCTGGTATCGCTGCGCTCGGTGCGACCCATTGCCGAGACGCTGATCGAACAGGGCCAGCATGAGCGGGACCTGAACGCCCTCACCGATTACGTGCGCATCGCCCTCAAGGCGCAAATCTGCCACCAACACACCGAGCATGGCGCCCTGAACGCTTGGCTGGTCACCCCGGAAACCGAAGTCTTGCTGCGCGACGCCCTGCGCCAGGGTCAGAGCGAAGCCTGGTTTGCCCTTGAGCCGGAGGTGGGCAATGCCTTGCTCCAACAATTGAGCGCGGCGTTCCCGCTGCGCGCCCGCCCGGCACCGGTGTTGCTGGTGGCCCAGGACCTGCGCAGCCCGCTGCATGGGCTGCTCAGAGAACAATTCAACCATGTTCCAGTGCTGTCCTTCGCCGAGTTGCTGTCCTCGGTGCAAGTGCAGGTGCTGGGACGCCTTGATCTGCAAGAAGCCCATGACCTGCTGGCCTGACGGAGTTGTGCAATGAAACCGGACATGATGTATGAACTGCGCGTGCTCACCGGCCTGCACCGTGGGGCGGCGCTGCCATTGAGCGGTGGCGAATGGTCGATCGGCTCTGCAGTGGGCGCCGATCTGGCGTTGTACGACCCTGGCATCAAGGATCGCCACTGCCTGCTGCGGCTGGTCGACGACACCTGGTCACTGGCGCGCAAAGATGGCCCGGTGACCGACAGCGAGGGGCACAAGGTTGACGCCATCGCCACGTTGCAGCCGGGAACACCGTTCGCCCTCAACGGGGTATGGCTGTCGGTGGTCAGCGCCAACACCGAGTGGCCGGAAGATCAGGACGACGACGCGCACGGTCCACACGCCGAACCCGTTGAAACCACGTTGCCGCCAATGAATGCCGAGCGCGACGAAGCAATGCCCGCACCACCAGCGCAGTCACGCTCACTGTTGGGCCCGGCATTGGTTGCAGTATCTGTGCTGCTGTTTCTCGTGGCGTTGCTCTGGGGCGTGAATTCCGGGGTTTCAAACTCGACACCTGTCCCGGTGCCCGTGCCCACCCGCACGCCGCTCAAGGACGCCGCCCAGGTGCGTGAGGTCTTGGAAAGCATGCTCACCGAACGCGAGTTGCAGGGCCGCATCAGCCTGGTCGAGCAACCGGGCAAAATCCTCCTCAAGGGGCGCTTTGACGAAGACGATCTACTGCAATTGACCGAACGCATGTTGCTGCGTTTCGAGCAACAGTACCGCAGCCCGATACCGGTGCTCAGCGACTTGCCCGAAGCCACGCCTCTGCTGCCGTTCAGCATTGTCCAGATCAGCCTGGCGCGGTTGCCCAACGTGCTCACCAGCGATGGTCGCCGCGTGTTCCTGGGCGACGAAGTGGCCGGCGTGCGACTGGTGGGCATCAGCGAACATCAGGTGGTGTTCGAAGGCGATCAGCGCATCGAGGTGAGCTGGTGATCCAGGCAGCCATCGCGCAATTGCAGGATTGGTGCGGCGGGCACCAGCAACGCCTGGCGAACTGCGCGCCGGTGTCCATCCACGGGCGCATCGCTGGGGTGAACGGCATTCTTCTGCACAGTCGCATGCCCCGCGCGCGAATCGGTGACCTGTGCCAGATCCAGCGCGCCGATGGCAATCAGGTGATGGCCGAAATCGTCGGTTTCGACCGTGAACACACCTTGTTGGCAGCCCTTGGAGCACTCGACGGTATCGCCATCGGCGCGCGTGTCACGCCGCTGTTCCAGCCGCACAGCCTGTTGGTGGGCGACCATCTGCTGGGCTGCGTACTCGACGGTTTTGGCCGCGCCCTCAACGGCGAAGGCCCCGAAGCCTTCGCGGCGGCCGGATCGGTGGGGGCTTTGCCGGTGATCCGCGATGCGCCAGCGGCCAGCGAGCGCCCGCGAATCGAGGCACCGCTGGCCACTGGGCTGCGCGCAATCGACGGTTTGCTGACCCTGGGCGAAGGCCAGCGCGTGGGGATCTTCGCCGGCGCCGGGTGTGGCAAAACCACCTTGCTCGCCGAACTGGCCCGCAACACCCCGTGCCAGGCCATTGTGTTTGGTCTGATCGGCGAACGGGGTCGGGAACTGCGCGAGTTTCTTGACCATGAACTGGACGAAGAGCTGCGCAGCCGCACCGTACTGGTCTGCGCCACGTCCGATCGCAGCAGCATGGAACGCGCCCGAGCGGCATTCACGGCCACGGCGATTGCCGAAGGTTTTCGCCAGCAGGGCAAATCGACGTTGCTGATCATCGACTCGCTGACCCGGTTCGCCCGTGCCCAGCGAGAAATCGGCCTGGCCAGCGGCGAACCGGCCGGTCGTGGCGGCCTGCCGCCTTCGGTCTACAGCCTGCTGCCACGTTTGGTGGAGCGCGCCGGACGCACCCAAAGCGGTGTCATCACGGCCCTTTATTCGGTGCTGATTGAGCAGGACTCGATGAATGACCCGGTGGCCGATGAAGTGCGCTCGCTGCTTGACGGCCACATCGTGTTGTCGCGACGCCTGGCTGAGCGTGGCCATTACCCGGCGGTGGACATCCTCGCCAGCCTGAGCCGAACCATGAGCCAGGTGGTGGGAACCGAACAGCAACAAGGGGCCACACAGTTACGCCGGCTGATGGCTGCCTATCAGCAAGTGGAAATGCTCATCAAGTTGGGCGAGTACCAGCCTGGCAATGACCCGCTGACCGATTGCGCCGTGGACGCTCGCGCACGGATCGAAGCCTTTGTGCAGCAATCGCTGCGCGATCCGGTGCCGCTCGATGAAACCCTGGATCACCTTCTACAGGTAACCGCCCATGCCCCAGTCTGATACCGATTCCCCGTCACCGGCCAATGATTCGATGACCAATGACCTGACGGCGACGCTCGATGTGCTGACGCCGATCCGCCGCCATCGGCTGACCATGGCCGAACAGGCCTGGCAGCGTCAACGCTCGGTGCTCAAGGCCATGCACACAGGCCTTGAGCAACTGACGAAGGAGCTTGAGCAACGGCGCGAACAGCATGGCCTGGCGCGCCTTGAGCAACGCAACGCTCACATCAATCGTCGTCTGCCACTCAACGAGATGAACCAATGGCTAAACGGCGAGCAGCAAGCCCTGCGCCAAATCGAGCACTTGGAACAGCGCTACAAAGCGTTGCAGGAAGAATGCCGGCAACAGCAGCAATGGACCGAGGACAGCGAACGGCAACTGCATCGCCGCCAACGTGATGTGGAAAAACTCGACTACTTGCGCGACCTCGCCCAGGAGGCTTCATGAACCCGCGTCACGCCACGCTCAAGGCGCCACCGCGCCCGCCGGAAGCACCCCGGCCGCGTCAGGAGACAGTCCCGGCGTGGCCAGTCAGATCCGAGCGCCGTCACGACCTGCGCGGTGAAACCCGTGACGAGAGTGAGCAGTTCGAGCAACTGCTGGAAACGTTCGACAAACTGGACCCGCCACTGATGGCCGACTTCGGCGGGAGCGGGTTTCAGGATCCACAGCAACACCCCGAGTCGTCTTCACAAGGCGCCGCTGTGACGCCGGAACCAAGCACCCTCGCGTTATGGCAGACCTTGCTGGCCCGACTGGAACAGCACTTGGATGAGCTGCAGCCCGGGGTCCTTGAAGCGCACCTGGAACTGCCCAACCTTGGCACGGTAAAGGTCAATGTGACCCCCCGAGGGACGACACTGGAAATCGCGGTGCATATGGCCCGCGATGCGTGGCGCCAAGTCGAGCCTCAACAGCAAGCCAGCGCCGCATGGTTGGCACAGCAATTGGGCCGCACGGTGCGCTTGAGCCTGCACCGCGAGGACGATTGAAATGAATGCCCAAGCATTGCGCCTGCGCAGCGTGTCACAGGCCGAGGCCTCGGTGCGCGAACGTGTGGGCGCGGGTCTGAGCTTGCAACTGTCGCAGCCATCGCCCGCCACCCTGATACTGCGCCTGGCGCCACGGCCCTTTCACACACCGCCCGCCACGGCCTTCGAATCAGCCTGCGGCCCGCTCTGGCTCGATGCCGCCGGGCCGCTGCTGAGCGCGCTTTCCTCATGCCCGGCAATCCTCGCCGATCCGATGACGGCCACAACGGACTGCCCTTGGTATTGGCCGCTGTACAACCAATATCTGGCGCCCGAACTGCAAGTCGCATTGAGCCCGCTGCATGCGGTGGCAACGGCGCCCGCGCCAGGGCTGGACTGTTTGCTGGAACTGCGCAGCACCACAGCGGGCGCGCACATCAGTCGCTTGCGAATCGCCGCCGACACCCTGCTGCGCTGGCTCGACCATGGCCCGTGGCGAGCCTCCCGGGCCAGCACTGGTGATCGGGACTTGCCGCTCTGCGTACCGTTGTTGCTGGGCCATTGCGCTTTAAGCCGAGGCGAACTGCTCACCCTGCGACCGGGGGACGTTTTGCTCATTCCCCAACCGCTGTTTACCGCCCAAGGGCTGGGCAGCCTGCAAGTCGGCGCCTGCCGCCTGCACCTGCGCCAGCAAGCGGCAACCGCCCTGCACTTCACACTCACCGAACTGGAAGATTTGCCGATGAATGCCTCCCTCGATCACTTTGCCCTTGGCGATCATGAGCCGCTCAACGAGGTTGACGCGTCGACGCTAGCGGTTGATGACACGCCCAGCGAACGCTTCGACGATCTGCCGGTGCCGCTGACCCTGCGAGCCGGCAGCCTCAACCTGAGCCTCGGCCAGCTACGCAGCCTCAGCGTCGGCTCGGTCTTGCGCTTTAGCGGTTGCACGCCGGGTCAGGCCATGTTGTGCCAGGGCGAACTCGTTTTGGCTCAGGGCGAACTGGTGGACATCGAAGGTCAGCTGGGCTTGCAAATTACCCGCCTGGAGCTGCGCCCGTGAATGTGCAGGACGTTGATCCGCTGACGCTGGCCCTCTTCCTGGGCGCACTGTCGCTGGTGCCTTTATTGATGATGATCTGCACCGCGTTCCTGAAGATTTCCATGGTGTTGCTGATTACCCGCAACGCCATCGGCGTGCAGCAGGCGCCGCCGAACATGGCGCTGTACGGCATCGCGCTGGCGGCAACGCTGTTCATCATGGCGCCCGTGTTCAACGACATGGGTCAGCGCTTTCGCGAAATGCCGCAGCGTCTGGACAATTTCACCGCCATGCAAAACGCCGGCACGCAAGTGCTGGAGCCCCTTCGCCACTTCATGGCGCGCAATGTCGACCCGGACATCCAGACCCATCTGCTGGAAAACACTCAACGAATGTGGCCGGCGGCAATGGCAGCCAAGGCCAGCCGCGACGACTTGCTGCTGATCGTCCCGGCGTTTGTGCTGTCGGAATTGCAGGCTGGTTTCCAGATCGGCTTTCTGATCTACGTGCCCTTTATCGTGATCGACCTGATCGTCTCCAACATTCTGTTGGCGCTGGGTATGCAGATGGTGGCGCCGATGACCATTTCCCTGCCCCTGAAAATCCTCCTGTTCGTCCTCGTCGATGGCTGGACACGGCTGCTCGACGGCCTCTTCTATAGCTACCTGTGAGGGCAACATGGACACATTGACGCTGTTCAAACAAGCCATGTTGCTCGTGGTGGTCCTGTCGGCGCCGCCGCTGATCGTCGCGGTGATCGTCGGCGTGCTGACGTCTTTGCTGCAAGCGGTGATGCAGTTGCAGGACCAGACCCTGCCCTTTGCCATCAAGCTGGTGGCGGTGGGCATTGCACTGGCCCTGACCGGACGCTGGATTGGCGTCGAGTTGATGCAACTGGCCAACCTGGCGTTCGGCATGATCGCGCAGACGAGGTCTTGAGATGTTCGAGCCGGCGTTCAACGAAGTGTCCCAATCCATTCTCGCCCTGACCTTGGGCATGGCTCGTCTTTATCCGTGCCTGTTCCTGGTGCCGGCGTTCGCCTTTCGCGAAATCAAAGGCATGCTGCGCCACGCCATCGTGCTCGCGCTGGCGCTGGTGCCGATGCCGGGGATTCGCGCCAGCCTGGCGGGGCATGATCTGGGTTGGATCGATCTTGGCGGGCTGATACTCAAAGAGAGCGTGATCGGCCTGTTGCTTGGGCTGCTGCTGGCGATGCCGTTCTGGATGTTCGAGTCCATTGGTTGCCTGTTCGACAACCAGCGCGGCGCGCTGATCGGCGGCCAGATCAACCCGGCGCTGGGGGACAACACTTCCGAACTGGGGCACATGTTCAAACAACTGCTGATCCTGTTGTTGATCCTCGGTGGCGGTTATGCCGCCCTGACGCAGGTGATCTGGGACAGCTACGCCGTGTGGCCCGCCAACCACTGGTTGCCGATGCCCGCCACAGACGGGTGGGACCTTTATCTGAAGCTGCTCGCGAGCACCTTTCGCTGCATGGTTTTATACGCCGCGCCGTTGGTGGGCCTGTTGCTGCTGATCGAGTTCGGCATGGCGATCCTCAGCCTGTACAGCCCGCAGTTGCAGGTCTCGACTTTGGCGATGCCGGCCAAGAGCCTGGTCGGCCTGGGCTTTCTGGTGCTCTATCTGCCGATGCTGTGTTGGCTTGGCCAAGGTCAATTGGCGCAACTGGCTGACTTCAAGCACCTGCTGCCGTTGTTGCTCAAGGCAAACCCAGGAGCCCTCCCATGAGCGAAAAAACCGAGCAGCCCACGCACAAGAAACTCGCCGACGCACGCAAAAAAGGTCAGGTCGGACAAAGCCAGGATGTGCCCAAACTGCTGATTTTCGGCGCGCTGCTGGAATTGATTCTGGGCCTGGCCGAGGGCGGTATCGAGCGACTCAAGGCGCTGATGAACCTGCCCTTGCAGCAGATGGACCGACCCTTCGGCGCGGGCGTCGGCGAAGTGCTGACCAAGGCTGGCTGGGAACTGTTGCTGTTCATGTTGCCCGTGCTGGGCATCGCCGTGGCCATGCGCCTGATGGGCGGCTGGGTGCAATTCGGGCCGCTGTTTGCGCCCGAGGCGCTGAAGCTGGATTTCGAGCGGCTCAACCCGCTCAATCAATTCAAGCAAATGTTCTCTTCGCGGCAGTTGTTCAACCTGCTCAACAGCCTGTGCAAGGCTGTGCTGATCGGCGTGGTCCTGTATCTGGTGCTGCCGCCGGCGCTGGGCGATCTGATCGGCCTGGCCAATAGCGACCTGAACACCTACTGGCACGCAATGATCGCTCTGTTCCACCGACTCTCGCGGATCTGCCTGGGGTTGCTGTTGGTGTTGGCGATCGTCGATTTCGCCTTGCAGAAATACTTCTTCATCAAGGGGCAGCGCATGAGCCACGAAGATGTGCGCAAGGAGTTCAAGCAGACGGAGGGCGACCCACACATGAAGTCGCACCGCAAGTCTCTGGCCCGGGAAATGCTCCAGCAACCGGCCGGCGCCACGCCTGCCAAAGCGCCGGTGGAAGACGCCGATCTGCTGCTGGTGAATCCCACCCACTACGCCGTCGCCTTGTTCTATCGCCCCCAGCAGACACCGCTGCCACGCATTATTGACAAGGGCCACGATGCCCACGCGCGGGAACTGATTGAGCGTGCGCGCAAGGCCGGCGTGCCCGTGATCCGCTATGTATGGCTGGCGCGCACGCTATACCGCAGCGAGGTCGGCCAATTCATCCCGCGCGAAACCCTGCAAGCGGTGGCGCAGGTCTATCGCCTGCTGCGCGAACTCGACGATCACGTTCAGTCGCAAACCATCGAAATGCCCGGCACGCCCTACTGAGACACGAAGGAACCAGGTGCAAGCGACGACCACTCAGGGCAAAGGAAATTTTCCTGAACGCCCAAGGCGGACCTAACGACCCCGCCGTGTCAGTTTCTGACCTGGAGTCCTGCTATGGAGTCATCGATTCAACGGGCCGCGTCGACGCCGCTGCCAATCATTTCCCAGACCGCAAACAATGCTCAGGGGCTCGAGCAACAATCTCAGGCACCGACCCAGCGCAGCGGCCACTCCTTGCGCGATCTTGGCAGACGTTTCATGCATCTGGTCGGCCGTGTTCGCCAGGATACTCAGGCGACACCGCGGCAGTCCGCCGCCTCTTCGAGCAGCCGGCGCAATGTGGCGTCCCAGGCCAGCGCTGTGGCGAGCGAGCCCGCCGCCTCTTCCTCCACCGCCAGCAATGCGCCGCCGTCGCCAAGGCTGAGCCGCAGTCATGCCGCCCGTTTCAGTGGCCCGGGCGAGCGCGCTCAATCGAACGTGCCGGCCGAGAACAGTTCGGCGCATGTACGTCTGGATGACAAGGGGCAGCCGGACTTCGTCAATTTCACATCCACCGCCGTCGCGGACCTGCTGCGCAATGCCCTGACCCGATCCGGTCAACACTTTCAGGCGGCGACGAGCAATGGCAGTGGCGAGGATCATCTGCTGCTGGAGCCGCATGGCCATTTGCTGCATGTGAAACAGTCGCCATCGGCGGTCGTAGCGCTGCGCAGCAGCCAGCCCACAGGCCCGGTAAAACAAACCAACAGTGCGCCACCCACCCTCTCCCTCCATGACCAGCAAGCCCGCGTGAGTGATGGCGGTGTTCTGGACACCATCGGTCGCAGCCATCTCGGGCACCTGACCGGCATACATCAGGACAGCGACGGCCAGCCGTTACGGCTACACGAAGAAAAACTCTACGAATTCGACCAAGCCAATGGCACCTGGCATACACCACCGGATCACGAGCAGATCAAGTTCAGCCAGTTGTCGAGTCAAGGCAACGGCAAACTTTATGGGCAAACCGGCGACCACTTGGTGGATCTTTCAAGCGAAGGCGTACTGCCTATCGAGGTGCCGGGCCTAAAAGCGTTTTCCGTCAGCGCCGATCAGCACGTCGCCACCTTGAGCGGCGATCAGTGTCAGACGCTGCAGTTGTTCGACCTCAATCAAGGCGCGTCGACGTCCAGCCAAACCAAAACCCTTGAACTGAACGGCGGCACTGCCGAGCCCAAACACATCGGCATGAGCCCTGAGCGCTTGTTCATCAGCGATACCGAGGGCCGTTTGTACAGCATCAAGCGTGCCGATCTCGCCCCCGATTCGCCAACGCTGCGATTGATGCCCGAGGAACACTTCCACCCTGAGGGCGAACGTCTGGGCGGTAAACATCAGGTCAGCGGTTTCCTCCATGGCGATCAGGGTGATTTGCAGGTTTTGCTCAGCGATCGCACCGGCCAGACCCACTCCCATCAAATCGACGAGCCGGAGTTACGGCTCAACAATGGCTGGAATCTCAGCGACGCACTGGTGCTGGACAACAAGCGCGGCATTCCCGGCAGCACACCGCCGACGCCGGCCCAGACGTTTGACCTTGACCGTTTGGGCCGTGTCGGCCTTAGCGATCAACGCATCCAGCGCTGGGACTCGACCAGCCAGGACTGGAAAGACACGGGCATCAAGGATGTCGCACATCTGCAACGCGGCATCGACAGCAAGGCTTACCTGCTGCAAGAAGGGCAACTGAAAAAACTCGACGTCAGCCCGAACTACAACCCGGTAACCGTGGGCAGCAGCCACACCCTGAATCAGCCTCCACGCTCGACCAAAGTGGCTCTCGGTGAGCCTGTGCCGGGTCTCGAAGGCCGGCAAGTCACCGCGTTCGCGATGCTCAACGACAAACAGTTCGTGGCCCACGATGCCAACGAGCGCCTGTCCGTTCACCACCCCGACGGCACCGCCAGCGATCTGAGCCAAGTCGACCTGGAAGGCAGCGTGGCCTCCCTGGCGCTGGACGAAAACCACAACCTGCATGCCCTGACCACTGACGGCAAACTGTTCACGATGGCCAAAGACGATTGGCAGGCGCGCCCTGACCAACCGCGCCCTGAGGCGGCGTGGAAACCTCTGCCGCTGCCTGCCGGACACGAGGTCCACAGCATCCGCACGGGCGATGACAACCGCCTGAACGTGACGCTCAAGAACGACGACAATCACTCGCAGATGCAGCTCAAGGGCAAGACTTGGGAGCCATTGACGCCACGTCCGGCCGACCACAACGCCCTGAGTGAGTTGTTCTCGCGGGTCAGCGGTGGCGAGAAAACCGCGCGCATTCCAGGCACCGGGCTGACCGCACGCTTTACCGCCACCTTCATGGGCCGGGGCTCCCTGGAAAACACCAACAGGCCCAGTACGGGCGAGTTCATCCGCGCCCACATCTTCAAGCCGACCATGGAACCTCCGCGGTTCATGAAGAACATCGGCAATCACATCCAGCACCACCATCATGGTCGCGAAGGATTGCGCCCGCTATACGACTCCGAGGGCGATCTGTTCAAGGCGCTGGAGCTTCTCAACCATGACCAGGCACCCGCCGCCCCCGGCCGGGATCTCAAGTCACGGATCAGCCAGCTTGATCTCGGGCCACAAGGTGGCGAACTGTTGCAGGATCTCGAATCCCTGCGCAGTGAACTGGAAGACAACAGCCTGCGCGCCACACGACATTTGGGCCAGGAACACGGCAAGTCGAAACTGCTGCACCAGAAAGAAGGCCTGCTGAACATCCACGGCGAACCAAACCCGCCGTCCAAACGCACGAAACTGCGCATGAAGCTGAGCAACCTGGGGGAAAAACTCAACATCGCCAGTGCCGGCCATGACCTGCTCAAGGAGGTGCAAGGCGCGCTTAAGCACGTCGCACCTTCGCAGCGCAATCCTACCGGCACCCTGCTCAAGACCCTGCAAGACAAAGGCATGAAACTCTCTCACCAGAAGGCCGACATTCCCTTGGGCCAGCGCCGTGATGTCAGCGACGGCCAAGGGTTGACCAAGGCTCGGCTGGCCCTCGACGTGGTCACCATGAAGAATCTTGGTTTGCTGCTGGACAAGGCTGAAATGGTCAGTGCGCAGGGCGACAACAGCCGACAGTTGGCGCAATTGAAAACGGATCTGAGCCTCCTGCGCGACAAGACCTATGGCGAGCATCCGGTGAAGCAGATCACCGACATGGGCTTCACCGATCACGCCAACCTGGAAGCCTCCTACGATGGCATCAAGGCCTTCCTCAACGGTTTCAAGAAAGAAGACCACGCTACCAGCGTCAACCTGCGTGCTGCCACCGGCAGCAAAACCCAAGCGGAACTGGCGGACAAGCTCAAGTCGGCGCTCAAACAACTGGAACACCCTGACGATGAAATCGCGCTGCAACGCAGCTACGGGCTCAATGTGAGCACGCCTTTCGTGTCGCTGGCCAACAAGGGCATGGGACCTTGGCCCAGTGGCGCATTGGGTAGCGGACGCAACTACAACCTCAATGCCGAGCGCGGTGAAAAGGGGGTGACGATCTACATGCAGCGCGAAGGTTCGGGCATCGCCAGTGCCGGCGTTGGCGGCGGCAAAGACTACTGGCCCGGGTTCTTCAAGGATGGCGAAGTGGACAAGTTCACCAAGGTCGATATCGGTAACGATCGGCTGCTGACGCCGGCCTTACGCCTGGGTGTAGACGTTACGGGGACCGCGACCCGCACCCAACGCGACGGCGTGGTGTTCACCGTGCCTGACGAGGAGATCGATCACTTCGTCGATAACCTGTTCAGCGGGCAGTTGAGTCCACTTGATGTGATGAAAAAAGGTGTCGACCACGAAACCCAGAAAGGCTTGCGCTTGAACTTTGACGTTAATGCCAGCGCCACCGCCGAAATGCGCGTGGCCCTCGGCCTCACCGACAAAGACAGTTCGCCTCTGTCGGCAGCGACTCGATTGGGGGTGGGCGGTACGGTTAACGTCAATCTGCTCAACTACACCCATTACTCGGTGAATCAACACAGCAACACGGGCGAACTCCAGGAAAGCAGCCGCAACCGACCTCGGGCGCTCAACAACTTGGGCGCTTCGGTGTTTGCCCGGGCGCAGCTCGCCGGCAGCAACACACAGGCCTCCAGCGCCTCGCAGGGCGTCGTAGCACCACTGGGTGGCGCTGCGGCGGTCTCGGTCGATAACAAAACCACAAAACGCGTCAAGTTCACCTTCAAGGAGGCCGAACCGCTGACCAGCGCCAACCTGAGCAAGCTGGGCGACAGCCTCGGCGCCGCCTTCAAGGACCCCGCTTCCCAGAAGACGGTGGCGCTTGTGAAAGATAGCGAACATAACGATTACGCCGGCCTTGGCGCCAAGGAAAAACTGCACAAGCAACTGGGCGATCTGAACCGGCACTTCGCCGACAAACCGGCGGAAAACGACGAGCAATATGCGGCCCTCCGCGCCCTGAAACGCGCGGGAGTGCAGCAACAGGCCGCCGATGCCAAGCACAGCCTGCTCGACAGTGGTCGCTTCGAAAGCTCTTACACCAACCTTTCGCGTCTGAGCGAGCAAGGCATGGTGTCCAAAGTGATGAGCCTGGTCAGCCCGATGCACTCGCCAAGCAACGCCGAGCGGGTATCGACGTTGCTCGGCCAGGACCCGACCTTAAAGGCCTTGATCAAAGAGCTTCAAGGCACGCCAGGCACCTTGGCCAGGGTGCGGCTGGAACTCAAGGACTCGGTGCAGGACCGGGTCGATGAAGGCAGCCGCAAAGGCGACCTGTCACAGAAAGAACTGGCTGCGTTGCTCAGCGACCGCAACAACATGCGGATCAAGGCCATCACCGTGTTCCAGAGCGTCAGCCAGCCCGAGACCTTCTCCTCGCCACTGCCCTTGGTCAGTTACAACAGCAGTGCGTCGATCAACGTCAACAAGACCTTGGGCAAGATCAACTTCAGCTACGGCCAGGATCAGGACGCACCCAAGCATTACTTCCTTGATGGCGAACTCTCAAGGCCTTCGGCACCACTCAAGGCCGCGGTGGACGCCTTGAAAACAGATGGCTTGGAACTCAAGCGCTAAGCCGGCTGACACTTTCTGCGTGGCCCGCGCGGCCACGCTTTTTCGCCCTCGTGGCCAGGTTTCAAGCTTTCAAGGAGGCTCCATGCGCCCTGCGTTTTATCCCCTCAACGAATTTCCACGGCTGGCCGAACTGGCCGCCCAATGGCCGCTGATGCATCAGGAACTGTTGGCGTTACAGGCGCCGGTGCTCGACATCGATCGTACTGACAAACCCCATGAGCAGATTCATCACGAGGTCACGGCGCACCTGCAACAAGGCGGCCGATATGGGTGGCTCAAAGGCTGGGGCGAAGCCGGTGGTAACCGCGACTGGGTGCAATACCCGCTGGTGTTTCGCGATCAGGCATTGGCACCGGCCCGCGCCGCACTGCCTCAGACCCTTGCACTGCTTGACGCCGTGCGCGGGCTCAAGGTCGCCGCCCTCGCACGGCTCGCCCCCCACGCCTGGCTGAGCACCCACCGCCACCCGGAGGTCGGTGAGGAAGGCTTGCTGCAAATGCACCTGACACTCGAGGCCGCATGCGAGCGCAATTACGCTTACTTGAACGTTGCCGGCGAATTCCATCAGCACCATTGCGGCGCCGCCGCGATCTTCGACGGCTCGCAGGACCATTTCGTGGTCAATGCCAGCGATGCACCTCGATCCATTCTTTACCTGGAGTTCCAGCAAGCCAGACTGCACCGGGTACCTGCCAACCCAGCGAACGCCTGACGGGGGGCGACCCCATAAAGAACGGGCGCCTGTCAGCAGGCGCCCGTTTTTTTACCGCGTGTGGTGCTGCGTCCCTTAATTCGCGCGCTTCCAGCAAACGCTCGGTGCCTGTGTGGCCGTCGTTGAACGTCGGTTCCTTCAGGGTCAATTGATCATGCGTGCCAGGCTCAGGCGTGTTTCGCGGGCCTGGGCGATGAAGCCGTGCACCAGACTGCAAAAACTGTCTTCATCGAGGCGCTGTAATTCGCGCGTAGTGCAGAGCCGTACATCGCTCTGATCCAGCGCCAGCCAGCAGCCGCGCAAGGTCGCGACGTCGAAGTTCAGGGTGAGTAACCGTTGCAGTGCGTCGACGCCCGGTTGAACGGCGCCCAGACGACAATGAAAAACCACGGTGTCGCTGTGTTCCGGCAATTCGATGACAGCGGCCTGAACACCGTCACTGTCATATAACGCGCAAACACCGCGTTGGAAGGTAAGAGGCGTGCCCAATTGGCTGGCCAGTTGGGCAATTAGTCGCTGGATGATGGACTCGGGGGTCGCCATTGTTTTTCCTCAAGTTTATTTCGTCGGCCGCTGCCGACACGCAACATGAGTGGAAAAACAAGGACGAAGAGTTCCAACGTGAATAGAAATACCGGGGTCAGTGCTTCAAACCGGCCAATGACAAGAGTTGGCAAAGTAACGTCTGTAGTTGCTCTCCCTGATATTCAATGTTGAGTTCATGCCAAACCACGAAAGTGTGTTGGCTATCCAGGCAAATGTAGTAACCGTCGTAGGATTCAACATTTTCGAAACGGCGTTTAAGCGCTTCCGAAAACAGATCGGGACGTTGCGCTTGCCGCTGAATATTCAACGCCAAGCCCCAGCCCAGGCTCTCCTTGCGGCAAACGAACTCGATGCCCGGCGCCCATTGCCACGCGCTGGCCTGCTTTTCGCCGATACGCATCAGGAAATCCTGCTGGTCACTACTTTGAAGAATCGTTTCAGTCATGCAGAGACACCGTACTGTATTCACCACCGCCATCGCGCAGTGTGGGCGACCACCAGACATTCAACTCGCCATTATTGACGTCAAGTTGCTGACAATCACCTGAGCCACATGCAGTCTCAGGTATTAAAGTACAAGCGCTCAACAAAAGCAGACCCGCTGTCACAATACCGGCCTGATACAACTTCATCTCGTCACCTTCCTTGTAGGACTTTTGATCATTGCGCCTGGCCGTGCGAGTCAGGCAGTCGGACACTTGAATGATAAGAGTCGCGTTATTGAGTTATTTTTATAACCCCCGTTACTGTAGGGGCAACATCGATATCCGTGCCGGTGTTGCCGCCGACGTAGAGGTTGCTATCGGTCGCAAAGCCACGAAAACCTCAGTTGATTCACCAGGTTGCAAGAGGTACTGGGGTGCAACTGTTACGGCCAATGTCTGTGATCCTGAACAGGACGCCGGGTCGAACTGCTGGGGTTTGGCACTGGTGTTTTTCACCACGCCCACCGCCACGCGAAAATCTGTTGCGCTGAACCACTGCATCCGCTGACGATCCAGCGTGAAACCGTGGCTCACTTTACACAGATCGCCCAAGGCCACACCAGATGATGACTGTTTGATATCACTGGGAATGCCGCCCTTCACCAACCCGGCAAACGTCGAGGCGATCGTGGCACGCAGAACCGAGGCTTTGCCGGGTTCACGTCCGGAGGCCAGCGCCCGATCCAGTTGCCCGCGATTTTCGCTGGCAACGTAGCGTGCCGGGTCAATCTGATCACCTATCAGGCGCGGCGTCAGAATAAACAACCGTTCGCGCCGGGACATCTGGCGTTTGTTGGAAGAAAACAGCGGCCCGATCAACGGGATCTGCCCGAGCACCGGAACCTGTTGCTGCTGGTCGCCACGCTCGTCCACATGGAAACCGCCGATCACCAGCGAACGGTTCTCGGCGATCACGGCCTGCGTGCTCACGGTGCCGCGCTTGACGGTCGGCGTCTGCTGATCACGTAGCTGTTCCAGTTGGCCGTCTTCGATATCCACGATCAACTGGAAACGATTGCCCCCGACACCCGCAATGGTGCGCGGAATCACTTGCAGGCTGGTGCCAGCGGTCACAGGTTGAATGGTCGCCACCCGCTCGCCGGTGGCGGTGATGTACTGGGTACGGCTGAAGTCGATGACCGCTGGCTGATTTTCCAGGGTGAGCACCGAGGGGCGGGCGATCACCGAAGCCACGCCCTGCCCCTCCAACGCCTGGATCTCGGCGAAGAACCGATCAAAGTCGCGGATGAACAACGTCGAAGAACCGCTGCCGAGCAGCGAACTGCCGGCCGTCACGCTGCCCGCCCGCACCGACCAGCGTGATTCCAGATTGCTCAACTGATTACGGTCGATATCGAGGATGATGGCGTCGATCTCAACCAGCTTGCTCGGCAGATCCAATTGCTCCACCAATTGTTGGTATTGCGCGCGTTTGTCCGGGTTGTCATAGATCAGCACAGCGTTGTTGCGCACATCGGCTGCCACACGGCGCTGCCCGCCCGTACCGGTTCTGGCCTCGCTGCGGCCGCTGACCCGCTCGGTGGCCAGACGCAGGATTTTGCCCCGCGCGCTGTCGGCCATGCTTTGCAAGGCGTTGATATTGGCTTTGGGATCGAGGGCTGAAGGTGGCGTGGAGCGCTGGTTCTCCAGCAGTCCCTCAAGAATGGCGGCCACCCCGGGGATGGTCACGGTTTGTTCTCGATACTGAATCTGCCGGTCGGCCACCGCCGCGTAGCGCAGGGGAAACATCATCACCTGCTGCTTTTCGTCAGGCTTGACCTTTTCTTTGCTGAAGCTGCGGATCAGTTCAACGTAGCGCTGGGGCCCGCTGACCAAGACCACGCCTTCATCGGGCAACTCCCCCCAACCGAAGCGCTTGTCCAGCAGGCCGATATCGGTCAGTGCCTGTTTGAGATCCGGCGCGGCGTCAGCAGACACCTCCAGCCGCTGCGCGACCTGCGCCGATTGCGGGCTGACATACAGCTTGCCGTTGTAAACGAACCACTGGAACTGATGCTCCAGCGCCAGTCGATCAAGAAACTCCACGGCGTTGCTGGCCCGCAGTTTGACGGTAAGCATGCCACTGACGCCGTTCATGCTCAGGCCCACACCAAAGGCATTGGCGAAATCGCGCAGCACGGTATCCAGCGAGGTTTGCGTGGCTTCATAGGCGTAGGCCGATTGGCCCCAGTCTTGCGGGACGGCGGCCACCGCGGGCAGCGCCAGTGCCCAACACAAGAACAGCCCACACAAGTGCTTAAACATAACGGTGTCCCAAGGCGAGAGAACGGTTTCGCGCGCGGGCGGGTGCAGGGCTGACGGCCAGCATCACCTCCCAGACCTCGCGCTGATTGGCCAGCGCTTCGAGGGCGGCGATGATCGGTGTCACGCCCTCAAACGGCAGATAACGCATCAGGCACAGTCGACGCTCCTGCGGGTCCAGCGCCAAGGCCGCACTGAAGCGCCCAAGACTCGGCCCGGCCAAGCGCATTGCCGCCTCAAGTCCGGCGTCGCCGCCGCGCCAGACAACGCTCAAGCCAACGCGACACAACACCCCGGCCGGGCGCCGCTGCAAACGCACCGGTTGCTCATCGATATGCAGCGTCAACTCGCCCTCGCCGCTGTCCAGCCAACGTTGCAGGGTGCCCGTCAGCTCAGCGGATTTCATTGATGATTGCCTTGGCCAGGTTGTGTTTGACGACAATTTCCTGATTGGCTGCCCAACTGGCAGTAGAAGACTGGCGGATCGCCGAGTTGAAGGCGTGCCAGTCATCGGGGGAAAAGGCATCCAGCGACAAGGCCGCAGAATCCAGATCCTTTTGCGTGTGTTCAAAGGTGTTGTCGAGGCGGCGGCGCAGTGCATCAGAAGACAGCATGGTGAGACTCCAGATCCGAGAACTGCCCACTGAGTGGCCGCTTACCGGAGTTGGTTCCCTGTCACGCGGTGATCATTGCTGCGGGGTGGCCGGCAATGGCCACACATGGCTGACCAACGCGTTCCAGGACAGGCTGAAGTCTCCCAGAGTGGTGCGCAGGCACAGGCTGTCACGCGGCAGTTGCGCATCGGCGCGGACGCTCCAGACGGCCTGTGCGGATTGCACTTGGCGGTCGACCTCTGCCAGATCCTGCGGATGACAATGCAGTGTCCCGACGTCCTCCCGGGGATGGGCTGCCGCGATCTGACGCAGTAACGCCGCGATTCGTTCCTGTGGCTCCAGCTCGCCCAGCAGGCAATCAAGCGTGCGGGTCACCAGGGTTTGGGCATTGCCGGTGATCTGCTCCCACATTTGCTCGCGCTGTGCTTGCCATTCGCAGAACAAGGCATCGGCTTGGCGCCAGATCTGTGCACCGGCCTGCGCGCGAGCCTCTTGGGCAAGTTGCTCTGCCTGGCTTCGGGCCTCGGCCAGAATCTGCTCGGCTTCGCTGCGGGCGGCCTCAAGCAGTTGACCCGCCATCAGGCTCTGTTCGAGGGTTTCACGACGCAACACCGGGCCATCGGGCAACGCCCGGGAATCACTGAGGGTCAGGCTGCGGCGGGTCAACATGCGGCGTTCCTTGTTCATTCTGGAAAGTGAGGGCGTACCAACCGACGGCTTGCCACAGACTGGTCAGGCGCTGGGGTGGCAATGGCGCAAAACAGTGAGCCTCAGCCGCCGCCACCCGTGAGCGATCAAATATCAGGCGCAGACGTCGCCACACCGCTTCGCCGACCCACGCCCGCAACAGTCTCAGCCCTCGTATTTCAGGACTGTCGGCACTCCACGACGGCGGCAACCAGTGACCGGGTTGCAGCGCTTTACCCAAACGGCGACACCAGACCAGCTCGGCGCGGCTCAATCCGCCCACCTCAGCCGATTGACTGCCGGCGCAGACCACCACCACCAGGTTAAGCACTCGCAACCATTGCGTGCAATCAAGCGAGAGCAACGGTAATAAAACCGGATTGGGGGACGGCGGCCATTCGTTGCTCATGCCCAGGTGTGCATCCAGCCAAGGCCCTGAGTGGCTGCGCAAAAACGCCAGGCGGCGGGGCTCAATGCCCTGCTCGCCCAGCACCCAACCGCTCTCGGCTCGCCGTGCGCCTTGCACCCACCAACGGACCCAGGCCAGCGCTTGCTCTGGTGATACCTGCGGCGAATTCATCACGAATCGGTTGGCGCCGTTCTGGCGCCACCCAGCACTTTGGCAAGCCGCTGATGCCATCGCGGGTTAAGGACCAGCAGGCCTCCCAGCAGCAACACCCCCGCCACGGCACATAACCCGAGCAACCATTGCCAGAACTGCCAGCGCTCGCGAGTCATTTGCACCGGGCCAAAACTGACTTTTTGCACGGCCTCGTGATAGCTCTGAGCAGGGACGAAGACCACCGCAAGTTTTTTGTCATCGGCGCCACTGATTCCCGGGATGCTGCTGGCGACCATGCGCCGGATTCGCGGCAATAGGCTGTCCGGATCAAACTCCGGGCGATGCTTGATGAACACCGCCGCAGACGCCGGTTGAACCGGTTCACCCGGGGCAACCCGCTCAGGCAGCACCACATGCACCCGCGCCACCACCACGCCGTCGATCTGGGACAGGGTTTGCTCAAGCTCTTGGGACAAGGCATAGAGATAACGCGCCCGCTCCTCAAGAGGCGAGGAAATCACCCCTTCCTTGCGAAAGACTTCGCCTAGGCTGGAGCGTGAGCGGCGCGGCAGACCAACCGCCTCCAGCGCCCTGACCGCTCGGGAAATATCCCGAGTCGCCACGAGCACCGCAACACCGTTTTTGTCCAGGCGCTTCTGCGCGTCGATGTGCTTGCTTGCCAGTTCTGCCAATACTTCGTTGGCGTCCTGTTCGGACAACTCGCGGTGCAGTTCCATGCGCTCGCCACAGCCGTTCAGCAACAGGATCATCAGGGCCGGCACGAGCAGCCTGAGTACCTTGGAATGCATGGTCTGGCCTTATTGAAGACTGGTGAGTTTTTCCACACTCTGGGCGGCCTTGCTCACCAGTTTGGCGCTGAGCAAGCTTTCCAGATAAAACGAGGACAGCGACCGGTTGGCCTGCAATGCCTGTTGCGGATCGGTTGAGCGTGACGCTCGCTGCAAGTCTCGGTCGGCCTTTTCGGCGTCCTTTTGCAAAGCTGTGGAGGCCCGGGCGATCGCCGAATCAGGCGCATCCTCGCGCGGCGCACGGGTCGCCGCCTGCTGCATCTGCGCGTTGAACCAGGCAATGTCCGCCTCGGCAGGCGGCCTGAGCGGCAGCCCTTCAGCAACGGATAGACCCGAGTGGTTAGCTGTTACCCCTGTAATCGCCATTCATGCTCTCCTGCCAGGACGAAGGTTTACGCTCAGCCGCGATAGCTGGTGGTGCTTTGCTGCACCAACACTGAAAGCACGTTGCCGGCCGCAATGCTGGCGTCGGTTTTCAACGTGTTACCGGCGCCGCCATTGAGGAAGTTCTGCTCGGCGTTGGGAAACAGTCCCCCCAGCGAGTTGCCCTGGGCACTGCCCTTGACCTCGCCCTGGATCATGTCGATGGCCTTCTGGAACTGTTTGCTTTCACCCTTGGACATGAACAGATCGCCCTCGGACAATTCACCCATCCAGTCCTTGGATTTGCCGTCAGGCTTGCCGAACTCTTCGGGGTGCATGTCCATGAAGCGCGCGACTTCCTTGAGCACGTCCTTGTCATCGTTGGAAAAGGCCATTTCGCCTCGCGCATCGCGCATGGGATCGCCGGTGGGTTTGAGCAGGTTGCCGAGCTTTTCCTCACCGAGGTTGCCGAGCAGCGACGACAGCAAATCCTGGATGCCGCCGCTGCTCTGGTTACCGCCCGTGCTGCCCGCGCCAGGATTCCAGCCGCTGCCAGCACCTGCGCTGGCGTTGCCGCCGCCCTGGGCGCCTCCCCCCAGAATGTCTTTGATCAACCCTTCCAGGCCTTTGGTGAAAGCTTGTTTTTCATCACTGTTGAGGTAGTTGTCCTCACCCAGTTCATCGCGCCAACTGCGCACCTTGCCGGTGGCATCGTCGGGCTTGCCGAACTGCTCCGGGTTCTTGTCCATGTAGTCGGCGATCATTTCGAGCAGCGGATTTTTCGCATCACGGATGTTCGCGCCGCTACCGTTTTTCTCAAACAGCGCGTCGCCCAGCAACGAGGCGATCTGCCCGGCGGTACTGTCGGAGTTGCTCTGGAATTCGCTCATGTTGGCCGCGCTGAAACCACCTTGGAATGAGCTGGTCTGCGGCATGCTTATCGAAGAAGAAAACATAGAAGTGCTCCTGCTTGACTGCACAAGTCATGGCCCTCCCGACCGAAGTCGAGAGAGCCCACGACCACTTAGTAGTTGATCGCCTTGCCGGTTTGCTGGGCAGCGTTCTGCGCTTTGGTCGCAGAGTCCTGATAGGCGCTGGCGATACCGTTGACGGTATCGGTCATCATCTTGTTGGACTGAGCCTCGGCGTTCATGGTGGTGGTTGCAGCAGCAGTGGCGTCCATCTTCGTCATGGCAGCCATCGAAGCGCCAAGGGATGCGGTACCGGCCATAGTGTTACTCCTGATAATCGAAGGTTGTTTGAACACCCCAATGGTGTTCGAACAATGAGTGGGCGATTTTCGGAAGCGGTTCCACGATGGCAGTGAATCTTCGTTCGGCAGCCCTGATCAGAGCTCGGGGGAGTCGATGCTCAGGCTTTTCATGCGGTGGTACAGGGTGCGCCGGGGGATACCCAGTTCGCTGATGACCGAGTCGATGCACTTGGCATGGCGCGACAGGCAATCCTGGATCAGGGTTTTTTCGAACAGGCGCAAATAGCTTTTGAGCGGCACGCAGGATGGGCTGTCAGCGCAGGGATCGTCCGTCTGCAGAGGCGGCATCCCGAGCACAAACCGCTCGGCTGCGCATTTGAGCTCGCGGATATTGCCAGGCCAGCGATGGCTGAGCAGGCGCTTGAGCAGATCAGGGTCGGGCTCGGGGATGGGTTGGTGATGGCGCACGGCGGCTTCATTGACGAAGCGCTGAAACAGCGGCTGGATATGTTGCAAGCCCGAGCGCAGGGTCGGTAGCTGAATCTTGATGACGTTGAGACGAAAGAACAGGTCCCGGCGAAACTTGCCCTCCTCCACGAGTTTTTCCAGAGGGGTCTGGGTGGCGACGATCACGCGCAGATCCAGCGGCACGAAGCGTGTCGAGCCGAGGCGTTCGATACCCCGCATTTCCAGCACTCGCAGCAGCTTGGCCTGGAGCAGCAGCGGCATGCTGTCGATTTCATCAAGGTAAAGCGTGCCGTGGTTGGACGCTTCGATGTAACCGGCCCGAGACTTGGAAGCACCGGTGTAGGCGCCGGCCATGACACCGAACAATTCGCTTTCGGCCAGTTGCTCCGGAATCGCTGCGCAATTGAGCGCAATCAACGGCCCTTCGCGGCAGGATAACGCGTGGATTCGACGCGCCAATGTGTCTTTGCCAGTGCCGGTTTCCCCCTCCAGCACCATGTCGACCTTCAATGGCGCGGCCTTTCTGATAAAGGCTTGCAGCGTCCCTACAATGTCGAGAACTTCATGTTCCCACTGTACGGCGTGATTGTTCGAAAAGCCCCCAGTCATCTTGTTCCCTCATGATGATGATCACTTCTGTCGGGATCGAGGAATACAGGACGCCGGTTCTTCCTGAACGCAAAACACGGAAAGGGCTCTCGACGTCGCAAACGCAATGTATGCCTGCCACAACATTCTTTTTTTTCTGGGCGATAGAGATCAACGCGTGCCCGGAGTTCCGTTACCCGGCCGATCCCCCCCACTTACCGAATCTGTCCGGCAATGCGGCTTGAACCAAGGAGGCGTATTTGTGCAAATCTGCCGCCAGGCTGTCAATCGACGGGGCGTGCGCTGCCGCGAAGTCTAAACAGACTTCATGAACGCGCAAAATTGAAATTGAGCCGTCCGATCATAGTGAATATCAATCAGCCTAAGTCGGTGATTCTATCTATCACAACCCTGTTTCAAGGGGTATGGCGCGTTTCAGTACGCCGGGCTCAGCATGCGCAAAAAACCTCAGTTTTGGCTAGCCGAGCAAAGCGGTAAACAGATGCACACTTCAAACCCCTCCAGTCGACCTGTTGCAGGTGATGCCAGAACCATGCTCGCATTGACGCCTTGCACAATGGTTTTGGCGATTGCCAATCCCAACCCTGCCCCCCCGGCTTCACGGGTGCCTCGCACAAATCGTTCGGTCAGACGTTGCAAAACCGACTCGGGCACGGCCGGGCCACCGTTGATGACGCGAAGAACGGCCTGATGGGTCAGGCTGACCTGAACCGGTTGATCTGCCGCGCCATACTTGAGCGCGTTCTCGATCAGGTTGCGCAACAGGATGCCGAAAGCGTCCGGATCAATCGACGAATAAACACTGGGCTGTTTGGGCAGTTGCAACTCGATACGTTGCCCGCTGCTGTGATTCCACTCATCGACCACATGAGCCAGCAACGGAATCAGATCCTGCGGGGTTTCGGACAACAGCCCGCCGCCTTCGGCCTTGGCCAGTTGCATGAGCTTTTCGGACAGTCGCGCCAGTTCACGCAGGGAGTTTTCGATCTTCGCTGCACGCACTTGTAACGGCCCCTCTGGGGCTTCGTGGCGCAAGCGCTGGATCTGCGCCAGCGTCGCGGCCAGCGGTGTGCGCAGTTCATGGGCGCTATTGGCGGTAAAACTGCGCTCGGCCTCCAATGCCTTGCGCAAACGTTCGAGCAGGTGATTGACCGCGTCAGCCAACGGGTCGATTTCAGCCGGCAACCGCGTCACGTTGATCGGTGACAGATCTCCCACACCGCGCGCTTCAACCGCGCGACGATAGGCCAACACGCTGCGCAAGCTGATGCGAACAAACAACCAGGTGCCCAATAGACTGATGGGAATCAGCGCCAGTAACGGCAGCAGCAAGGCAAACAAGGCTTCCCTGGCCGCTTCACGGCGATGCCCTAACGGTTCGGCAATGTCTATGAACAACGTCTGGCGCAACGCACTGGCCCCGTACAGACGATATTTTTGGGTGGTGGAAAAGCCTTCAATCGGTTGTGGGTTGAAGATCTTCGGATTGGCATCGTGAGACTGCATCAGAATCTTACCCTTGGCATCGCGCACTACGTACGTCAGGTATTCGTTGTGCATTTTCAGGGTGGCGACATGTTGAGCTTCACGGGGCTCTTCACGATTGCTGATTTCCAGTACCGCCAGGGGCAGGATGCGTTGTGCGGTCTCCTCCAACGCGCTGTCGAACGCCTCGTTCAATTCATGCTGCACCACCAGCCAGGCCCCGACTGTCGCCCCCAGCCAGAGCAAGGTCATACCCAGCGTCAATCCCAGGCCAAGGCGTTTTTGCAGGCTTGAGGGCGACTTCATGCGGACGCCAACCGGTAACCCATGCCGCGCACAGTCTCAATCAGGTCACGACCCAGTTTTTTACGCAGCCGGCTGATATAGACCTCAATGGTGTTGCTCTCGATTTCGGCGCCAAACGCGTACAGACGCTCCTCCAGTTGCGACTTGGACAGCAGAGCGCTCGGGCGCTGGACAAACGCTTCGAACAGCGCCCACTCACGCGACGTCAGGTCGACGAATACACCGGCGCGCATCACCGTGCGGGCACTCATGTCGACCTGCAAATCGGCGAGTTTGATCTGCGGATTGGGGTTACCGCTGTACCGGCGGGCCACGGCCGCCACGCGGGCCGACAACTCAAACAGGTCGAACGGTTTGACCAGATAGTCGTCGGCCCCGGCATTGAGGCCGGCGATACGATCGGATATCTGATCCTGAGCGGTGAGGATGATCACCGGCGTTGTATCTCCGGCTGAACGCTGCTGACGCAAAAAATCCAGCCCACGACCGTCCGGCAGCATCAAGTCCAGGAGGATCAAGTCATAAGGCGTAGAACTCACGCTATTACGTGCATGATCCAGGCGTTGCACCCAATCAACGGCATGGCCGTCATCGGCGATCTGCTCGCGCACGGCCTCTCCCAGCCCGGCTGCGTCCTCGACCAATAAAACCCGCATCTGGCGCCTCCTGTGATGGTTGTTGTGTCGCACCCTAACCGCCTTACCTGACGTGAATCTGAAGATTCAGCAGGTTTTCAGTATGGCGCAGACAACGAGTACTACCTGCCCGAACGCGCCGCCGAATAGTCATCGCAGATTTATTTCCGGGCCTTTCAGGTTGCTGTCAGCCAACGGGTACAGGCTCTCGCCACAACGCTCAAACAGGACATCCACATGAAAAAAATCATCGCTGCAGCCTGCCTCATCGGTGCCATTGCTCTGCCGGGGTTGGCCCAGGCGCGCGAAGTGACGCTGACCACTCAGCTCAAAAACTACAGCGGCAACGATGCGTACCTGGCGATTTACGTCACAGATGCCAATGGCCAATACCAAAAAACCCTTTGGGTCGCTGGCAAGAAGACCAAGTACTACCGCCACTTGACCGACTGGGCCCGTGGCAGCGGCATGCAGCGCAGCGAATTCGACGGCGTCAGCGGCGCCAGTGTTGGCAGCGGCCGCACGCTGAAGGTCAGTGTTGAACTGGCAGATGCCTTGATTGATGCCGGGTATCAGATCCGTATCGACAGTGCCGTTGAGGACAAGCGCGAAGGCCGAGCCGACATCAGCGTGCCGCTGACCTCAAAGGGGTCGGGGCAGCCGGCGACTGGCAGCACCTATGTCGATTCGTTTACTTACGACCTGTAATACCGCCCACTCTGGAGGCCGAACATGCTTCGCCAGTTCCACTCACTGCCCGGTCTGATTGCCGCTCTGCTGGTCATGTTGTTGGCCATCAGCGGCGCCATAATGTCCGTTGATCCTGCGCTGGAACGTCTGCACAACACTTCAACCGCTGCCGGACAGCTCAGCGTCGGCCAGTTGGCCGGGCGTGTCGGCGAGCATTTTCCGGGGGTTGAGCAAATCCAGCGGACGGCGTCCGGGACGGTCATCGTCTATTACCGCCAGGACGGGCGCTCCGGCGCTGAAAAGGTCGATCCACTGACAGGCCAAGGTCTGGCGCCTTACGAGCCGTCCGGCTTCTCGCGCTGGGTCAAAGACCTGCATCGCTCGCTGTTCCTCGGGACACCCGGTCACGGGGTGGCGGGCGTCGGTGCGCTGTTCATGTTGATCCTGTCGGTGTCCGGCGCGTTGTTGCTGGCGCGGCGTCTGGGTGGCTGGCGCAATCTTCTGCGGCCACTGCGCGGCACATTCAGCCAGCGCTGGCACGCCGAAGTCGGGCGCTTGGCGTTGCTAGGGCTGCTGCTGTCGGCCGTGAGCGGGCTATACATGTCCGGCACCACGTTCGGTTTGATCGCCGACGGCACTCAGAACGAGCCAGACTTCCCCTCTCACATCAGCGCCGGCCCGGCCTTGCCTGTGGCCAGCCTGCCAGCCTTGCTGGCCGTCGACCTGAATGACCTGCGCGAACTGGTCTATCCGAGCGCCGACAACCCGCAAGACGTGTTTTCCCTGCGCACCGCTCAGGGCGACGGCTATGTCGATCCGGTCAACGGCGACTTGCTGTCCTATCAAGCTCATGACGCGATGCGTAACCTTTACGAGCTGATTTACCAGTTGCACACCGGCGAAGGCCTCTGGTGGCTGGGCCTGCCGCTTGGCCTCTGCGCCCTGTGCGTGCCGTTGATGAGCGTGACCGGCATCCTGCTCTGGTGGCGCCGGCGCAAGGCTGGCGCGACGATCGACCACAACAGCCCAGCCCACTCCGCCGACAGCGTGATTCTGGTGGGCAGTGAAAACAACAGCACTTGGGGTTTTGCCAAAACCTTGCACGACGCCTTGCACCAGGCAGGCCACCGAGTCCATAGCGCCGCGCTGAATGAATGGAAAGCCGATTACCACGGCGCTCAGCGGATACTCATCCTCACCGCAACCCACGGTGACGGCGACGCTCCGGCCTCGGCGTCACGGTTCCTCACGCGGCTGAGCCAAGTCGGCCTCACGCCTGGCCAGCCTTTTGCGGTACTGGGTTTGGGGGACAGCCAGTTTGCGCAATTCTGTCAGTACGCCCACCAGGTTCAACAAGCGATGGAACAAGCCGGCGGTTCGCCGTTGCTGGGACTGGAAACGGTCAACCGTCAGTCTCCACAGGAATTTGCTCGCTGGGGCGCGGCCCTGGGCGAAGTGCTGGGTCACGAACTGACGCTGGTTCACCGCCCCAACCACCCGCGCACCCAGCAACTGGTCCTGACGGAATGCATCGCCTATGGCGAGCAAGTCAATGCCCCCACTCACGTCCTGCGCTTCAAGGCAGCCGGCGCACTGCCGAGCTTTCAGGCCGGCGATCTGGTCGCCATTGTCCCGCCGGGCAGCCCGGTTCCGCGTTTTTATTCGCTGGCCAGCAGCGCAGAAGACGGCGTTCTGGAAATCTGTGTACGCAAACATGAAGGCGGCGTCTGCTCACAATTCCTGCATGGTTTGAACATCGGCGCGACGATCGAGGCGTTTATCCAGCCCAACCCGCAATTTCGTCCGGCATCCGGAACCCACCCGGTCATTCTGATCGGCGCCGGTACTGGCATTGGCCCACTGGCCGGTTTTATCCGCAACAACAAGGCGCGGCACCCGATGCACTTGTATTGGGGCGGACGCAACCCCGCTTCCGACTTCCTCTACGAACCGGAGCTCAACCGTTATCTGGCAGACCGGCGCCTCACCGCCCTGCGCGCCGTTTTTTCCCAGGTTCAGGATCGTAGTTACGTGCAAGACCGGTTAATCAGCGACGCGCTCGCGTTGCGCCGCTTGATTGAAAAAGGCGCACAAGTGCTGGTGTGTGGCAGCCGAGAAATGGCCAAAGGGGTGATGCAGGCGCTGGATGAAGTCTTGGCGCCACTCAACCTCAGCGTGATCACACTCAAGGCACAAGGACGCTACCGTGAAGATGTCTACTGATGCGCAACGCTACCGTTTGAACGGCGAGACCATGGGCACCCGTTATACGGCCCTGTTCTATGCCGAGCCCGGGATCGATAGCGACAAGATCGGTCTGGGCCTCGCCCACGCGGTGCACCAGGTCGATCAGCAAATGTCGACCTGGAAGGCCGATTCCGATCTAAATCGCCTCAATGCCGCTCCCGAGCAGCAATGGCTATCGGTGCCCCAAGAGCTGACCACGGTGTTGGCCGCCGCGCTGCGGGTCAGTCAACAGTCCAATGGCGCCTTCGATATCGCCGTAGGTGATCTGGTGCAGGCCTGGGGATTCGGCCCCGACGAACCCTCTATCACCGAACAGATGCTCGGGACCGACTCGCCGAAACCTCGACTGTCCGCCAGCAAAGCGCTAGAGGTTGACCCGCAACGCAATCAGGTACGCAAACGTGCGCCGCTGAATCTTGATTTGAACGGCATCGCCAAAGGCTTCGGGGTCGATGAATTGGCTCGTTGCCTGGAGGGCTTCGGCATCACCTGCTATCTGGTCGGCATCGACGGCGAAATGCGCGCCCGGGGCGTCAAACCTGATGCTCAACCCTGGGTCGTAGCCATCGAGAAACCCTGTCGCGGTGTGCGCGAAGTCATGGGGGTGATGGAACTCAGCGACTGTGCCATCGCCACGTCCGGTGACTATCGACACTGGGTCGACGTAAGGGGTCAATCCTACGCACACACCATGAACCCGGCGACCGACGCCCCCTTGGCCAACTCGCTCGCGTCCGTCACTGTGACAGCATCATCGTGCATGCTTGCCGACGCCTGGGCGACGGCACTGATGGTTCTGGGCGAAATCGAAGGTCCACGCTTGGCACAGGCTCGCGGCATGGACGCTTTGTTCGTTCTGCGCGACCGCGACCAATTCAAAGAAATATCCATTGTCAGCGGCCAACTTCAGGCGCAGGTACAGCCTCTTGCGAGGTGAACGGCGCAACGACAGTTGAAGCCTGTTGGCTCATTAAGTGCGCTCTTTCGCTTGTGCGTCGTTTTTACCGTTCTGTGCGACAGATCCCGTTTCAGGACTCCCGTGCCGGTCCGATGCAGTGTTAGTTTGTAAGTGCATGTGTCTCAGCGCTGAGACACGTCTTATCAACTGCCCTGCAAAGGAATGCCCCGAGTCATGAATTTCCCCCTCAAGAATCTGGCCGCAACCTCGCTGATGCTGGCCTCACTGTCGTTGTTCACAGGGCCGGCTCAGGCCAACATCACCGCGCCACAGAGCGCTGAAATCCTCAAGACCTTCAGCGCCGGTTCGGTCACGGATTTCCGCCAGTTCCTCGGTGACCTGGCCAAGAGCGACCTGGCCAAAACGGCCGACATCGGCCCGGCCATCGGCGCGTTTCTGGACAACAAAAGCCTGACAGCTGAACAACAGAACGAGATCTATCGCCTGCTCGGCCTCTATGCCCGCGTGAAATACAGCGCGGCAGCCACCGAGACGCTGCGCGAACTGGTCCAAATCCCGACCTTTCGCAAGGACGGCGTTGCCCAGCATGACAACCCGGCATTCATCAAGATCGGCGAAAAGATCAAGAGCCTCGCCCAGTCTTTCAACCTGAACTTTCGCAACATCGACAACCGTGTTTTTGAGATTTCCCTTGAAGGCACCGGCGATGAAGTCGTCGGCATTCATGCCCATGCTGACGTAGTGCCCGTGACGCCGGAGAACTGGGTACTGAAGGACGGCACTCGACTTGATCCATTCAAGATCACCCTGATCGGTGACCGCATGTATGGCCGCGGCACCGAAGATGACAAGAACGGCATCGTCGTCACGCTCTACGCGATGAAGGTGATCAAGGAAGAAAAGCTGCCGCTGGCGCGCAATTTCAAGTTGTTGGTGGACACCACCGAAGAAACCACTGGCGACGCGATCCCCTACTACTTCGAACGCAATCCAACGCCTAAGTACAACCTGGCGCTGGATGGCGGTTATCCGGTGGTGATTGCCGAGAAAGGTTACGGCACGGTCATGGCCAACTTTGCCAAGCGTAAGGCCGAGGGCAAAGGCGCGCAGATCATCTCGATGACGGGAGGCCTGGCGACCAACCAGATTCCATCGGTGTCGGTTGCCACACTGGTCGCTGACCAACCCGCAGCGCTGGCTGCCAGCCTGCAAAAGGCCGGCGCCGAATACGCCAAACGCAATGGCGGCGATTTCCAGATCAGCACCAAGGTCGACGGCAAAGACGTCAAACTGACGGTCACCGGGGTGTCTGCGCACTCCTCCGAACCCGAGTCCGGGGTCAATCCGGTGGCGCGCATGCTCGACTTCATCAACAGCCTTGATGGCAAGGTCGCGCTCAAGCACAACCACATCACCGATGCTGCGCGCTACGCGGCTGACAACTGGGGGCTGGATTACCTGGGCAACAAACTCGGTGTTGGCTTCTCCGACGCCTTCATGGGCCCGCTGACCACGTCGCTGACCTATGTCGCGATGGATGACAACACCTTCAAGCTTGCGGTCAACCTGCGGGTTCCAAAGGGCAAATCACCCGAGAAACTCAAGGCCGAAATCGCTGAGAAACTGGCGGCCTGGAGCAAAAACAGCCACGTTGCCGTTACCTTCGACTATTCGGTCGCCGAACCGATGTACCGCAATCCCGAAGGTGAATGGGTCAAGGCGCTGTTGGCAGTGGCGACTGAGAACCTGGGCATGAAACACGAGTTCGGCACTTCAGCGGGGGCGACCTCGGTGCATGAGTTGCCCAACGGCGTGCAGTTCGGTCTGGCGCGGCCAGACGTCAAGTACACCGGTCACACCGATGGCGAGTTCAAGACCGTGGATCAATTCCAACTGGATCTGCAAATCGTCACGGAAATGATTGGCCGCATCGGTCAGTTGCCGACACTCTGATTGCAATTTCGAACCCGCCGCTCTGGCGGGTTCATATTTTTAATCGCCACATAATCCACGCCGCTCAGCCTCAGCCCCTGATTCGCTCGTTGCAGCCCAGGCAAGGAAAAATTGCCATCCGCGAGATTGATAGCCACCTAACGAAAGGTGCATGCTAGAGGGCTCACGCGGGCCTTATATCATTCCGAATGATAGTTACCTTTGCTTCATTCGATTCGTGCCATCCCACCCCGCCCAGCATCATCCGCCCATCTTCAATACATTGGCGGATGCATCCATGGAACAGTCACTCAAACATTTGCGCTTCCCCTTGGCCATGTTGGCCGTGCTGGTGATGAGCGCTTGCGGCAAGACTCCGGAGACTGCCGCCACCGCGCCTGCTGCGAAAGTCAGCGTGGCCAAGGTGCTGGAACAACCGGTCAACGAGTGGGATGAATTCACCGGGCGCCTAGAAGCGCCGCAAACCGTTGAAATCCGTCCACGGGTCTCCGGCCAGATCGACGACGTCGCCTTCACCGAAGGTGCGCTGGTCAAGAAAGGCGACCTGCTGTTCCAGATCGACCCGCGCCCATTCCAGGCTGAGGTTCGCCGCCTCGAAGCACTGGTAGCCCAATCCCGCGCCAACGCCACCCGCAGTGAAAACGAGGCGGCTCGTGGCGAGCGCCTGCGTACCAGCAATGCCATCTCCGCCGAGCTGGCTGATTCGCGTACCAGCGCTGCAAAAGAATCCCGCGCCGCCGTCGGTGCGCTGCAAGCGCAACTGGATCTGGCCAAACTGAACCTGAGCTTCACCCGCGTCACTTCGCCGATCAGCGGCCGCGTCAGCCGTGCCGAGATTACCGCCGGCAACCTGGTGACCGCCGACGTCACGCCACTGACCAGCGTGGTCTCCACCGACAAGGTCTACGCCTACTTCGACGCCGACGAGCGCGTATTCCTCAAATACACACAACTCGCCCGTCAGGGTCAGCGCGGAGCCGGCACCCCGGTGTATATGGGCCTGTCCAATGAAGACGGCAACCCGCACCTGGGCCACATGAACTTCGTCGACAACCAGGTCAACCCCAAGACCGGCACCATCCGTGGTCGCGCAGTGTTCGACAACAGCGACGGCCTCTATACCCCGGGGCTGTACGCACGCCTGAAACTGGTCGGCAGCGGCACCTACGACGCCATGCTGATCAACGATGAAGCGGTGGGCACCGACCTGGGCAAGAAGTTCGTACTGGTCATGGACGCGGACAACAACACCGTTTATCGCGCCGTCGAACTCGGTCCGAAGATCGAAGGCCTGCGCATCGTCCGTACCGGTCTGAACAAGGACGACACGATCATCGTCAAGGGCTTGCAACGGGTACGCCCTGGTTCACCGGTTACCCCTGAAGTGGTGCCGATGGCCAGCGAACAAACCATCGCGGCACTCGCTCAACAACGTCAAGCGCTGGAAGCCAGCAACCCGCCTAAAGTCGCCCCTGCCAAAGGTGCGTCCGGTTCGGTTGCGAAGCTGGCTGCTACGACCCCACGCGGTTAAGGGACGACAACTCCGATGAATTTTTCCCAATTCTTCATTTCACGGCCGATCTTCGCAGCGGTGCTGTCGCTGTTGATCCTGATCGCCGGTGCGATCTCGCTGTTTCAATTACCGATCAGTGAATACCCGGAAGTGGTCCCGCCGACCGTCGTGGTACGGGCCAACTTCCCCGGCGCCAACCCTAAAGTCATCGGTGAAACCGTGGCAGCTCCGTTGGAGCAGGCCATTACCGGTGTCGAGAACATGCTGTACATGTCCTCGCAATCGACCGCTGACGGCAAGATCACCCTGACCATCACCTTCGCTTTGGGCACTGACCTGGACAACGCGCAGGTGCAGGTACAAAACCGGGTGACCCGCACCGAGCCAAAACTTCCCGAGGAAGTGACGCGCATCGGTATCACCGTCGACAAGGCCTCGCCCGACCTGACCATGGTTGTGCACTTGACCTCGCCGGACAAGCGCTACGACATGCTCTACCTGTCCAACTACGCCATCCTCAATATCAAGGATGAGCTCGCTCGTCTGGGCGGTGTCGGTGACGTGCAACTGTTCGGCATGGGCGACTACTCGCTGCGGGTCTGGCTCGATCCGAACAAGACCGCTTCGCGCAATCTGACGGCCACCGATGTCGTCACCGCGATTCGTGAGCAGAACCGTCAGGTCGCTGCCGGCCAACTGGGCGCCCCCCCTGCCCCGAATGCTCAGAGCTTCCAGCTATCGATCAACACCCAGGGCCGTCTGGTCACCGAGGAAGAGTTCGAGAACATCATCATTCGCGCAGGCGATGACGGTGAAATCACCCGCCTCAAAGACATTGCCCGCGTAGAGCTGGGCTCCAGTCAATATGCCTTGCGTTCGTTGCTGAACAATCAGCCGGCCGTAGCGATCCCGATCTTCCAACGCCCAGGTTCCAACGCCATCGACATCTCGAACGAAGTTCGGGCGAAGATGGACGAGCTCAAGAAAGGCTTCCCGCAGGGCATGGATTACAGCATCGTCTATGACCCGACGATCTTCGTGCGTGGCTCGATCGAAGCAGTGGTTCACACCCTTTTCGAAGCGCTGATCCTCGTGGTTCTGGTGGTGATTCTGTTCCTGCAGACCTGGCGTGCCTCGATCATTCCATTGGTGGCGGTGCCGGTATCGTTGATCGGTACGTTTGCGGTCATGCACCTCTTCGGTTTTTCGCTCAACGCCCTGTCGCTGTTCGGCCTGGTGCTGGCCATCGGTATCGTGGTGGACGACGCCATCGTGGTGGTGGAGAACGTCGAGCGGAACATCGAACTCGGATTGACGCCGGTCGAAGCCACCAAGCGCGCCATGCGTGAAGTGACCGGGCCGATCATTGCCACGGCATTGGTGCTGTGTGCGGTGTTTGTTCCGGCGGCGTTTATCTCCGGTCTCACCGGGCAGTTCTACAAGCAGTTCGCGTTGACCATTGCAATCTCGACCGTGATCTCGGCGTTCAACTCGCTGACCCTGTCGCCGGCACTGGCTGCGGTGTTGCTGAAAAGTCATGACGCGCCGAAGGACCGCTTCTCCAAGGTACTGGACAAGATTTTCGGTGGCTGGTTGTTCCGTCCGTTCAACCGTTTCTTCGAAAAGGCCAGCCATGGTTACGTCGGCACCGTGCGCCGGGTCATCCGTGGCAGTGGCATCGCCCTGCTGCTGTACGCAGGCCTGATGGTGCTGACCTTCTTCGGTTTCTCCAGCACCCCGACCGGGTTCGTACCCGGCCAGGACAAGCAATACCTGGTGGCCTTCGCGCAACTGCCGGACGCCGCGAGCCTGGATCGTACCGAAGACGTGATCAAGCGCATGTCCGATCTGGCCCTGAAACAGCCAGGTGTGGAAAGCGCCGTAGCGTTCCCGGGGCTGTCGATCAACGGCTTCACCAACAGCCCGAACGCCGGCATCGTGTTCGTGACCCTCAAACCGTTCGACGAACGTAAAGACCCGAGTATGTCCGCCGGTGCGATTGCCGGTGCCTTGAACGGCCAGTTCGCCAACATTCAGGAAGCGTACATGGCGATCTTCCCGCCACCGCCGGTACAAGGACTGGGCACCATTGGTGGCTTCCGTCTGCAAATCGAAGACCGGGGCAACCTCGGCTACGACGAGCTGTACAAAGAAACCATGAACATCATCAACAAGAGCCACAACGTGCCGGAACTGGCGGGCTTGTTCACCAGTTACACCGTGAACGTACCGCAGGTCGATGCCGCCATCGACCGCGAAAAAGCCAAGACCCACGGCGTGGCGATCAGCGACATCTTCGACACCCTGCAAATCTACCTGGGCTCGCTGTATGCCAACGATTTCAACCGCTTCGGGCGTACCTATCAGGTCAACGTTCAGGCCGAGCAGCAGTTCCGCCTCGAGTCCGATCAGATCGGCCAATTGAAAGTGCGTAACAACAAAGGCGAAATGATCCCGCTGGCGACCTTCATCAAGGTCAGCGACACCTCAGGTCCCGATCGAGTGATGCACTACAACGGTTTTATCACTGCGGAAATCAACGGTGCAGCTGCTCCCGGCTACAGCTCGGGCCAAGCGGAAAAAGCCATCGAGAAACTGCTCAAGGATGAACTTCCGAACGGCATGACCTACGAATGGACCGACCTGACCTACCAGCAGATTCTGTCCGGCAACACCGCGCTGTTCGTGTTCCCGCTTTGTGTACTGCTGGCGTTCCTGGTGCTCGCCGCTCAGTACGAAAGCTGGAGCCTGCCATTGGCGGTGATTCTGATCGTACCGATGACCCTGCTGTCGGCCATCACCGGTGTGATCATCTCCGGCGGTGACAACAACATCTTCACCCAGATCGGCTTGATCGTACTGGTGGGACTTGCCTGTAAGAACGCAATTCTGATCGTCGAATTCGCCAAGGATAAACAGGAAGAAGGCCTCAACCCGCTCGCGGCGGTACTGGAAGCCTGCCGTCTGCGTCTGCGGCCAATCCTGATGACCTCCTTCGCGTTCATCATGGGTGTAGTGCCCCTGGTGTTCTCCAGCGGTGCCGGTGCCGAAATGCGTCACGCCATGGGTGTAGCGGTGTTCTCCGGGATGCTCGGGGTGACCTTCTTCGGTCTGTTGCTGACGCCAGTCTTCTACGTACTGATTCGCAACTTTGTCGAACGTGGCGAAGCCCGCAAAGCGGCCAAGGCGCACAATCTTCAAAAGCAACTGGAGGCGCAACAATGAGTCTGAAAGTCTTCCTGCCGAGTCTGCTGGTGCTGGCGCTTAGCGCCTGTGCCGTCGGTCCAGACTACAAGACCCCGGCGACGGAGGCGGCCAACATCACGACCGCCACCGACGGCGCCAACGGTCAGAAGAATTTTGACCGTTCGAAGTTCGAAGGCATCTGGTGGCAGCAGTTCGACGATCCGACCCTCAACCAGTTGGTGACCCAATCGCTGCAAGGCAACCGAGAACTGCGTGTGGCGTTCGCCCGCTGGAAAGCCGCCCGAGCAATTCGCGACGACGCCAGCAACGACGCAATGCCGACCATTACCAGCCGCGCCAGCAGTGATCTGGCCAAGGGGCAGATTCCCGGTCAGACCACCAAACGGGTCAGCAGCGAACGCTATGACCTGGGTCTGGACATGGCTTGGGAGCTGGACTTGTTCGGTCGCATCCAGCGCAATCTGGAAGCCAGCGACGCCGACCAGCAGGCAGCCGAGGCCGATCTCTACCAACTGCAAGTCACCATGATTGCCGAACTGGTGGACGCCTACGGTCAACTGCGGGGCGCCCAACTGCGGGAGAAGATCGCCGTGGCCAACCTGAACAACCAGCAGGCGTCGCGCAAGATCACCATCAGCCTGCGTGACGCCGGCGTTGGCGATCAACTCGATGTCGAACGTGCCGATGCGCGTCTGGCCTCGGTTGAAGCCAGCGTGCCGCAACTGCAGGCGGAACAGGTTCGGCAGAAAAACCGTATCGCCACCCTCTTGGGTGAGCGTCCGGACAAGCTGACCGTCGATCTGAGTCCAAAAGACTTGCCGGCGATTGCCAAGGCCCTCCCAATCGGGAACCCGGGCGAACTGCTGCAACGCCGTCCGGACATCCTCAGTGCTGAACGCAAACTGGCCTCGGCCACGGCGCGGATTGGCGTGGCCAAAGCAGACCTGTTCCCACGGGTCAGCCTCAGCGGTTTCCTCGGCTGGACGGCCGGGCGCGGCTCGCAGATCGGTTCTTCGGCGGCCAGTGCCTGGGCACTTGGCCCGAGCATTACCTGGGCAGCCTTCGACCTTGGCAGCGTTCGAGCGCGCTTGCGCGGCGCCGATGCGGATGCCGAAGGCGCCTTGGCGACCTACGAGCAACAAGTGCTGTTGGCACTGGAAGAGTCGGAAAACGCGTTCAGCGATTACGGCAAACGCCAGCAACGCCTGATCTCGCTGATCCGTCAGAGTGAATCGAGCCGCAAGGCCGCTGACCTGGCAGAGATTCGCTACCGCGAAGGCACGACGGACTTCCTCGTGCTGCTCGATGCCCAACGTGAACGTCTGAATGCTGAAGACAGTCAGGCCCAGGCCGAAGTCGATTTGTATCGCGGCATTGTCGCGATCTACAAAGCCCTTGGCGGTGGTTGGCAGCCAGAGACGGTCGCCATTCAGTAAGAGTTGTTAAAGAGCTCCTTTGGTTGGCCGCAACCAACCAAATTTTTTGCCCCGCGTATCATTCGGTCGCGGGGCTTTTTTGTGCCTGATCTTTTTTGTTTTCCAGAATCGTGACTGTGGCGGTGGTACCTGCCCGCAAGCGGTTCTTGCCGGCATAGTCACCGTCGATTTCGATCCGGACTGGCACCCGTTGCGCCAGTTTCACCCAGGTGTAACTCGGATTGATGTTGGCCAGCAGGCGACTGCCCGGGGCGTTTTCACGGTCGGCGATGGCGAAGGCGATGCTCTGCACCGTGCCCCCGAAGGTTTCACCGCTCATCAACTGAACCCGCACCCGATCGCCTTCCTCGATTCGCGGCAGTTTGGTTTCTTCGAAATAGCCGCTGACGTAGAACGAATCGCTGTCGACCAGCGCCAACAGCGCGCCACCGGCCACCGCGTAATCACCCTGACGCGTCAACAGGTTGGTGACATAGCCGCTGACCGGTGACTCGACGCGGGTGCGCTGCAAGTCCAGCTCCGCCTGGGTCAGCGCCGCAATCGCCAGTTGTACGTTGGCCTCGGCCAATCCGAGGTTGGCCTGATTGCGCAACAGATCAGCCTGGGCAACAGCCACATCGGTACTGGATTTTTCCCACTCTTCCCCGGAGATGGCAAAGCCCTGTTTGAGCGTACGCCGCCGGCGCTCTTCGCTTTGACGCTGTTTGAGCAGTGCTTCACTGGCAACAATCGCGGCTTGCGACTGCCCCAGCGTGGCCTTTGCCACTTCAACCGCACGCCGCGAATGCTCTACCGCCAATCGGTAGCGTGCCGGATCGATCTCCATCAACAATTGGCCTTTGTCGACATGCTGGTTGTCCTGCACTGCCAGACTGACGATGCGTCCGGAAACATCGGCCGATAGCGTCACCACGTCCGCCCTCACCCGGGCATCCCGGGTCCACGGCGCGCGGGTGTAATGCTCCCAGGCAAACCAGCCGAGCACGATTGCCAGTATCACCACCGCCAACGTCGTCAATCGAGCAAGTAACACTTTCAAGGCATCAGGCTCCCATCAGCAAAATCAGCGTGGCACAGACGCAGGCATACAACGCGCCCTCAAAAAGTGCTTCATGCCAGACCCGTCGCATCACCCCCAGTCGGCGCAAAACCCAGTCCAGCAACATGAATATCGGTATGGCCAGCAACAGGGCCTGGGCAATCGGTGGCAGATAAACGCCGCCAATCTCGAAATCAATGGGCAAGGGCAGGCTCTCCTTCCGGGGCATTACGTTGCAACTGTTCGCCATGGCGCTCAAGGAATGACACAACGATCATCAAAGCTACACGCATGCGGAACACCGACCATAAATGTTCATGACTGGCGACGTGCAAATCATCCAGCTCATCCCCCAACCCGTGCAGCGTGACCAGCAACGGCGCCAGTTGCGCGTCGTGGCGACCCGCCACAAAGCGCCCGGTCTTGCGCAGGCTTGAAGACAAACGCTGACTGAACGCATCCGTCAGCAGTGCATTGTTCTGCGCCTGCTGCCTGAGCTGGTGGGTGGCCACACCCAAGGCTACGCAAGCCAGACTGATTTCATATAGCTGCTGCATGGCGCGCTCATTTGCTGCCGGCAGCAAGCCAAGCATGCTGGTCAGGCGGTCGACCATGCAGCTTTCGAAGGCGAATTGTTGTTCGTCGGTGGCCGGTGTTTTGGTCAGTTCATAGACCTGCTCGCGCGCCTCGTTATACAACCGGCGAACTCGCCAAACCGGGCGAAACGGAAAAATCCAGGCATAGACGATCAGCGCCAGCATCGCCGCGCTGACATAAGCACCGGCAAACTCGAACCATTGAATGGCCGTGTTCTGCCCGGTGCCGACATTCTGTGGGCCGAGGAGAAGAAAGCTCGACAGCCCCAGCCCCATGCCGATCCCGGCAGTCGCCGGGCTCGCCAAACCGACCGCGATCACGTAAAGCAGAGGGGCAAGTACCAACGCCAACAACTCGAAATCGCTGATCGCCGGCATCAGCATGAACTGATAGACCGCCGAGACCACAAGTGCCAACCCCAATCCACGGGCATAACTTTGCGCGGCCATCAGCGGTCGCGGGAAAGTCGCCATGAGCGAACAAAGAATCCCCACCAGGATCATCCCGCCACGGGCGCCGTCCCAGGCAGTTTCGATCCAGATCAGCCCGGCCACCAGCAAAGCGGTGAAGGCTCGGACAGCGTTCATGGTGGCCAGCGTGAAATCCAGATGCAGTGGGCTGGCCTGACCGCGATAAAGGCAACTGGCCTCACGCCCTTCCTGAATCGCGTCGCTCAACTCGAGGATTTGCTCCAGTTGTTGCAACAGCCGCGCCTGCTCCCAGCGCAACGCCCAAGCCAGTGAGCGCAGGGGCGCGCTCAGGTCTTCGGTCAACTGTTCGGCCTGGTAAGCCAATGCTTCAAACTGCTGTTGCAGCGTGACGAAGTGATGCCGCGTCTCGGCAGGCATAGACCTCCCCTGCTCCGCCAACTGATCGAGAAGCGCCAGTTCAGCGGCACGCAGGCGCTGGACATCGAGCGGCAAATCGCCCTCCCAGCGCTCGGTGAGCAGTTCGCGCTGATGCCTCAATGCGGTCAACCGCGACGTCAGCAACATCAGTTGGTTGCCCAGCAGCAACACCAGATTGTTGGCACTGCGCAAACGTGGAGCATCGAAATACAGGTGGCGCCGCAGCCCTTCGAGGACGCTGATTTCACCGAGCAACTGCATTTGTCGGCGCTGAAATTGGGCTTCGCTTTCTTCTGTGCGAATCACGGCAGCGGCGTGGCTGGCGACGAGTTTGATCACTTGGTCGACCTTGGCGAAATACCCCTTGGCCACGGCTTCCGGGCGCGCCGTGAGCAAGCTGACCACACAGACACACGCCACGGCCAGCAGGGTCTCGGTGACGCGGGTGATGGCCAATAGAAAGGTGCCGTCCTGATTGGGAATAGCCAGTAATGCCACCACCACAGCGGTATATCCACTGAGTACAAATGCCTGGGAGCTGGTGTAGCGCAGCAAAGTGCCGCCCGCCGTGCACAAGGCCAGCCACAAGGCCAGCGTGGTAATGAATGGCAGCGGCGCCTGCGGAAAAATCGCCATGATCAACACCGCGACGGCCGCCCCCAGGGTGGTACCGATCACCTGACCGAAACTGCGTGCCAGCGCCATCCCTGCCAGCGGCTGGCTGACAATGACGACCGCCATGATCGACCACTTGGGTTGGTCGAGATCGAACAGAAACGCCAGATACAGCGTCAGCAACCCCGCCGCGATGGTGCGCAAGGCAAACAGCAGGATCGCCTGACCAGGATGTATCACGGCCTTGAAGTAATTGAGCAGGGCTTGCATGGGCACACTCGTCGAAACAACTCCTCCAAGCGTAGACACTGCATTGAAAACTTCACGACTCATAGAGTCGACGCGACTTGTAGGCCAATTCGCATGTATCGGGTTTGACTCACAGGCCGGGCTGACCGAAGCTTGCCGCTGCGCTCAAGTTCGCCTGTTTTCGGAATTCTGCATGCTCAAGTCCCGCCGTTATCTGCTCATCAGCCTAGGCCTCGTGCTGGTTATCACCGTGGCCTGGCTATCCCTGCGCAGCAGCGCACCAGTGATCCCGGACGCGATCAGGCATGGTTACAGCGAAGCGCTGAGCGCCGCCCGTACCGGTCAAGCGGGCGCGGCACGTCAGTTGTATCAACAATTGGGGCGTGCGGATCTGTCGGTCAAGCGACGCGTCTGGCTGCATGACGAACTGGCTAACTACCCCAGTCCGCTGGCCTTGAAACTCGCCGATGCGGACCTGCAGAACGAAGCGCCCAAGGTGCGTGCAGCGGCAATCAATAGTGTCGTTGGACTGGTTCCGGGCGGCGAACGCAGCCTGCTGCTGGGGCCGATGCTTGATGATGAGGATCAAACCGTTCGTTTTGCCGCGATCAACGCCCTGCTCGGTTTGACGCCTGATGAGCTAGGCCTGTACTTCGCTCCGCTGCAGCAGGCGATTGACGGCTGGGAGCAAGTGCTCAAGGGCCAACCTGAAAGTGCAGCCAATTATGCGCAACTGGCTCGCCTTTACATCCATAACGCTGAACTCAAGAACGCTCAGGTTGCACTGGACAATACGCTGCGTCTGGAACCCGGCAACCTGCAGGCGCTGGTCATGCAGATCGATGTGCTTGACCGTCAGGGACAGACTGACGCAGCCCGACAATTGCTCGCCCGACAGCTCAAAGCCCAGCCAGACTCCGCGTATCTGCAACATGCCCTCGGTCTTTGGCTGCTGCACCACGGTCAGCGCGAATACGCCCTGCTCGGTCTGTCCAAAGCGGTCGAACTGGAACCTGACAACAAGGATTACCGCTACGACCTCGCCACGACGCTGCACAGCGCCGAGGAACTGGAAGCCGCGCAAAAGCAGCTACAGGAAATCGTTCAGCGTCATCCCGCTGATCGCAAAGCACGGGTGTTGCTGATCAATTACTGGAAAGAGAGCGGCCAACTGCAGAATGTGCAGGTTCTGCTGGCCCAACTAGAACAACTGAACCCCGACGATCCCGCGTTGCAGCAAGGGCTCTGAACGAGCGTTCAAAGAAAATTCTGAACCGCCATCTCGCCAAGGGGTCAAGTAGATCAGGCGACCGCTTTCGATAAAGCGCCTCGACTCCCCTAGTCATGAGAGGGCATTTTTTGTCTACATCTAACGCGTTGATCAGTGCAAAAGCCGCTACCGGCATTGTGGGTATGGACGACATCCTGGCCGGTGGTTTATCTCGCGGACATGTGTTCTTGCTCGAAGGTGAGCCCGGAACCGGCAAAACCACGGTCGCTCTGCATTTTCTTATGGCAGGCGCGCTCGCCGGCGAACGCTGTTTGTACATTACGCTGTCGGAAACCGAGCGTGAGCTACGCCAAGGGGCGCTTTCCCACGGCTGGGAGCTTGATGAGAATATTGAAATTTTCGAGCTGACACCGCCTGAAAGCCTGCTCAATGCCGAGCACCAGCAGAGCCTGTTGTACTCCTCCGACCTGGAACTGGGCGAAGCGACCAAGCAGATTTTTGAAGTGGTTGAACGCTTCAAGCCGACACGCGTGGTACTCGACAGCCTTTCCGAAATTCGTTTGCTGGCGCAAAGCTCTCTGCGCTACCGCCGGCAAATCCTGGCGATCAAGCATTACTTCGTGCGCTACGACGCCACGGTCTTGCTGCTCGACGACCTGACGACCGAATCACTGGACAAAACCGTACACAGTGTCGCCCACGGTGTGATTCGCCTCGAAGAGATCACGCCCAACTACGGTGCCGAGCGGCGCCGCATTCGCGTGGTCAAGTATCGCGGCCAGAAGTACCGTGGCGGTTTCCACGACTTCACCATCATGGGCGACGGCGTGCATGTGTTCCCTCGACTGGTGGCCGCCGAACACCGTGGCGACTATTCCCGCCTGCAATTGACCAGTGGGATCAAGGAAATGGATGCCCTGCTCGGGGGTGGCATCGAAGCCGGCTCCAGCACCTTGATTCTTGGTCCAGCGGGTACCGGTAAATCGCTGATCTCGATGATTTTCGCCGCCGCAGCCGTGTCCCGCGGTGAAAAAGCAGCCCTTTTTATTTTTGATGAAGAGTTGGGGTTGCTGTTCGAGCGCATGAAAAACATCGGCATCGACCTCAAGGCCTTACGGGCCACGGGCAATCTGCTGATCGAGCAGGTCGATGCCGCCGAACTGTCGCCCGGCGAGTTCTCGCATCGTGTGCGCCGCTGCGTCGATGAAGGCAATATCAAAACCGTGGTGATCGACAGCATCAACGGCTATCAAGCCGCGATGCCGGAAGAGAACGCCCTCGTGCTGCACATGCACGAATTGTTGCTGTACCTGAACCGCAAAGGTGCCGCGACGTTTATGACCGTTGCCCAGCATGGGCTGGTCGGCGATATGCAGGCGCCAGTCGATATCACTTACCTGGCCGATACGGTGATCCTTTTGCGCTACTTCGAAGCGATCGGCAAAGTTCGCCGGGCGATCTCGATCATCAAGAAACGTACCGGCAGCCATGAATCGACAATCCGCGAATACCGTATTTCGTCGCAAGGCATGACCATCGGCGAACCGCTGGACGCTTTTCAAGGCGTACTGCGCGGTGTGCCGACCTACCTTGGCGCGAGCAAACCTTTGCTTCGGGAAGATAACTTGTGACGCAGACCATGCCGCTGGCCGAACAGGCGCTGATTCTGGCACCGGTGGGCCGCGACAGCCAAATTGCGCTGATGATCCTCAACGAGGCCGGTTACGGTGGCCTGATCACACCCGATCTTGGCTCGCTATGCACTCAGCTTGAGCAGGGTGCCGGCCTGCTGCTGATCGCTGCCGAAGCCTTGCATGGGCCAGAGCTGGAAGCGTTGTTTGTGTATCTGGAACAACAACCGGCGTGGTCGGACCTACCGATCATATTGCTCACCCACCATGGCGGGCAGCAACAAGCCCCCTCCTCGCACCTCAGTAGCCAGTTGGGCAACGTTATATTCCTTGAACGCCCGTTTCATCCGGCCACGCTAGTCAGCATGGTTTCGACTGCCCTGCGCGGTCGACGTCGACAGTACGAAGCCCGCGACCGCCTGATCGACCTGAGCGAAAGCGAACGCCGCCTGCAATCAACCCTCGAAACCCTTGAGCAACAAGTCGAGGAACGCACCGCGCAACTTCGCCATAACGAAGAAGCATTGCGTCAGTCGCAGAAAATGGAAGCCGTCGGACAGCTTACTGGCGGTATCGCCCACGACTTTAACAACATGCTCACGGGGATCATCGGCAGCCTAGAGCTGCTGCGCCGCCGCCTGGCCCGAGGGCGCACCGAAGACCTCGACAGCCTGATCGATCTAGGCGTGACCTCTGCCAACCGCGCCGCCGGCCTGACGCACCGTCTGCTGGCGTTTTCGCGTCGGCAGTCGCTCGACTCCAAAGCGGTGCAGATGAATAGCCTGGTGATGTCGATGCGCGAACTACTGCAACGCAGCCTCAACGAAAGCATTCATCTGGACATGCGCCTGGACGACAAGCTGTGGGTCGCCGAGGCCGATCCCAACCAACTTGAAAGCGCCCTGCTCAACCTGGTGATCAATGCCCGCGACGCGATGCCCGAGGGCGGAAAACTGGTGGTAGAGACGAGCAATCAGGTGCTGCACCGTGAATTCACCGAGGCGTATCCCAATCTTGAACCCGGTGATTATGTGATGTTGAGCGTCACCGACAACGGCAGCGGCATGCCCAAAAGCGTGATCAACCGCGCATTCGATCCGTTTTTCACCACCAAGCCGATCGGGCAAGGTACCGGGCTGGGCCTGTCGATGATCTATGGCTTTAGCAAGCAGTCGCGTGGACATGTCTCGATCGACAGCGAAATCGATCAAGGAACCACCGTCAACCTCTACCTGCCGCGCTTTCGCGGTGAAGAACTTGAGCACCCCGCCAGCGATACCCTCCAGGCCCCGCATGCAATGGATGGCGAAACCGTGCTGATCGTCGAAGACGACCCGGCGGTACGCTTGCTGGTCAGTGCCGTGCTCAGTGAGTTGGGTTACGCCTATGTGGAAGCCGCGGATGCCGACGGTGCGGTGCCGATTATCAACTCACCTCAGCGTATTGACCTGATGATCAGCGATGTCGGCTTGCCAGGCATGAACGGTCGGCAACTGGCGGAGATCGGCCGGCAATACCGACCGGGGCTCAAAGTCCTGTTTATCACCGGGTACGCCGAGCATGCGGCCGTACGTGCAGGCTTTTTGGACTCGGGCATGCAGATGATCACCAAACCCTTCACCTTTGATCTGCTGACGGCCAAGGTACGCGAGATGATCAAAAACTGAACCCGGAAAAGTAAAAGCTGCCGAAGGCTGCGATCTTTTGACTTTGAACAACAAGATCAAAAGGTCGGCGTCTGCGGCAGCTCCTGGTGTGGATTCAGTTCAGCGAGCGTGGCTCAAGCCAGCAACTCCTGAATCTTTTCCTGCAACACATCCAGATCAAACGGTTTTTCCAGAATCGGCGCCTTGAGTGTGATCGGGCTGCCGGTTTCGCGGATTTCCTGCGGATATCCGCTGATGAAAATCACCTTCAGATCAGGTCGCAACTTCACGGCGGGCTCGGCGATCTGCACGCCGGAGATGCCGCCGGGTAAGCGGTAGTCGGTGATCAACAGGTCCAAATGTGGCTTGCTCGCGAGGATTTCGAACGCCTGCTCTCCGTTTTCGGCCTCGAGCACGCGATACCCTTGATCCTTTAGATAAATGGAAAGAATCATCAAGATATTCGGTTCGTCTTCGACGATAAGTACTACATCTTGTGCATCTACGCTCATGGGAAGCCTTTGTTCGGTCAATAGCTGCTGATACGACCGTGCGGTCACTCAGAGGTTGCGTCGGGTTTGCCGTTTTCCTCGATCGGCAGACAAACGCGAAACAGGGCGCCCTCGTTGATTTGACTCTCGACGACGATGGAACCGCCATGGGCGGCGACGATCTGCTCGGAAATGAACAAACCCAATCCGAGCCCGGCCACTACCGTCTTGGCGGAAACCCGTTCGAACTGTTGAAAAATACGCTTCTGGTTCTCCTCGCTGATACCGATCCCATGGTCCTGAACTTCGACCCTCGCCTCGTCACCCTCACGGTAAACCCGCACCTGAATCGGACTTTGGCCCCCATAACGCAAAGCGTTTGTCATCAGGTTCGAAATCACTTGTTCGATTCGGAATTCGTCCCAACTGCCTTCTACCGGCTCTGACGCCGTGAAAGACACTTCGGTTTGCGCCGCTTCAATCTGCTGCGCGAAATTTTGCAGCAGGTGGCTGACCAGTTGCACCAGATCAAAACGGTTCGGCCGGATCGACAACTTGCCGGTACGAATGCGCGACACGTCGAGCATGTCTTCGATCAGCCGGATCAGGCTTTTGATCTGCCGCTCGTCGCGATCGACCATGGCGTGCATCTTGTCGAGTGCGAACGCGGCGGCGTTATCGCGCGCCAGGTGCATCTTGCGCAACTGGGTTTCGAGTATCAGGCCGTTGAGCGGCGTGCGCACTTCGTGGGCGACGATTGACATGAAGTCATCGCGCATCCGCACCGCTTGCTCAAGTTCCGATTGGGTGCTCTGCAATTTTTGCAGCAGCGCTTCCTGCTCGCGGCGGGCCTGCTCCAGCGCCTCGACCTGTTGCTTCATGGCCTTGCTCTGGCGATACAGGTCGACGAAAACATTGACCTTGCTCTTCACCGCGTGGATATCCAGCGGTTTGTGCAAAAAATCCACCGCCCCGCTTTCGTAGCCTTTGAACGCATAGTTCAGTTCACGGCCGGCAGCGCTGACAAAAATGATCGGGATGTTCTTGGTTTTCTCGGTACCGCGCATCAACTCGGCCAACTCGAAGCCGTTCATGCCCGGCATCTGCACGTCGAGAATGGCCATCGCGAACTCATGCTGCAACAACAGCGACAGCGCTTCGTCGGCCGACAGCGCCTTGTAGACCATGCGGTCTTCGCGCTTGATCAGCGCTTCGAGGGCCAGCAGATTCTCGGGCAGATCGTCGACGATCAGCAGTTTGGCTTGAATATTACTCAGCATGCGATTCGTTCCAGCTCGACTAGCAGACGGCCGATGCCGTGAATGGGTAGGACATGATCCGGCTGCAGAACGTTCAGTGCAGCTTGAGGCATGGTGGCGACCTGCGCGTCAGCGGGGTCCTGGACGATAGTCAGCCCGCCAAGGCGTTTTACCTGCGCCAGTCCGCGCGCGCCATCGTGATTGGCGCCGGTCAGCAACACAGCAGCCAGTGCAGGCCCGTAAACGTCGGCTGCGGATTCAAAGAGGTAATCGATCGAGGGCCGGGAATAATGCACGCGGTCTTCGAGACTCAAAGACAAGCTTCGATCCTGTTCCACCGACAGGTGATAGCCCGGCGTGGCGAAATACACGGTGCCGGCGGCAATGTTCTGTTTATCACTGGCCTCTTGTACCGGTATGTCGAGACGTCGGGAGAAGACTTCCGTCAACTGGCTGCGGCGCTCTTGCGGCAAGTGCAACACGACGATAATCGGCAGCACAAACCCCGGTCGCAATGGCCCCAGCAAGGTCAGCAATGCCTCTACGCCACCGGCGGAAGCACCGATCACAATTGCCTCGATTCGAGGTAACGCCACTGCGTCGCTCATGACTTGCGGTAGATCCGTTCTTGTTTGACCAGCGCTTCGAACTTGTTCGCGTAATTGGAAAAGTCCAGCGTCTCCTTGCTGCCCAACACCAGAAACCCGCGGTGACAAAGTGATTCATGGAACAGCCCGAACGCGCGATCCTGAAGCTTCTTGTTGAAGTAGATCAGCACGTTGCGGCAGGAGATCAATTGGGTTTCGGAGAACACACTGTCAGTGGCCAGACTGTGATCGGCAAACGTCACGTTCTCGCACAGGCTTTTGTCGAAAATCGCATAGCCATAAGCGGCCGTGTAATAGTCGGCGAATGACCGCTGGCCACCGGCCTGCTGATAGTTGGCCGTGTACGCACGGACGTTCTCCATCGAGAAAATCCCCTGCTTGGCCTTGTCCAGCGAGCGCGGGTTGATATCGGTCGCGTAAATGATCGTCCGATCCAGCAGGCCCTCTTCGCGCAGCAAAATCGCCATCGAATAGACCTCCTCGCCCGTACTGCATCCGGCGATCCATATCTTGATCGACGGATAAGTCCTCAGCAGTGGCACCACTTCCTGGCGAATCGCCAGAAAGTGCGACGGATCGCGAAACATCTCGCTGACCGGGATAGTGAGCAATTGCAGCAGTTGCATGAACGCGGTCGGGTCGTGCAGGACTTTTTCCTGCAATGCCGAAATCGTTGCACACTCGAACTGGCTCAACGCGTGTTGGACCCGGCGCTTGATCGAAGCGCCTGAATAGTCGCGAAAATCGTAGCTGTACTTGAGGTAGATGGCCTCGATCAACAACCGCAATTCGATTTCGCTATTTCGATGCATTGAATTCTCGCGTTCCACTAAATCCTTTCCATCTTCGGTAACCACACGCGAATCAACGAGAACAGGCGATCCAGGTCGATGGGCTTGGCCAGATAATCGTTGGCGCCTGCCTGCAGGCAGCGCTCCTGATCGTCCTTCATGGCCTTGGCCGTTACCGCAATGATCGGCAGTTTGCGCCAGCGCGGATTCTTGCGAATTTCAAGGGTGGCTTCGAAACCATCCATTTCCGGCATCATCACGTCCATCAGCACCAGGTCGATGTCCTCGACTTCATTCAGCCTCTCAATCGCTTCGCGACCGTTACGACCGATCACCACGACTGCACCTTTTGTCTCCAGAGCACTGGTCAGGGCGAAAATGTTGCGCACATCGTCGTCCACCAGCAGCACTTTACGTCCCTCGAAGACCTTGTCGCGGCTGCGCGCGGTCTTGAGCATCTTCTGCCGTTCATGGGACAACTGCGATTCGACTTTGTGCAGAAAGAGTGTCACCTCATCGAGCAAGCGTTCCGGCGAGCGCGCACCCTTGATGATGATCGAGCGCGAGTACTTGCGCAGGTCGGCCTCTTCGTCGCGGGTCAGGTTGCGCCCGGTATACACGATGACCGGCGGAAACGAGCAGATATCCTCGGTGGACATGCGCTTGAGCAGGTCGTTGCCGAGCATGTCCGGCAGCTTCAGGTCGATGACCATGCAATCGAAAATCGTCGTGCGCAGTAGCTCCAGTGCATCCTGCGCCAATCCGACAGCGGTGATTTCAATATCGTCATCACCGATCAGCCGCGCGATGCTTTCACGCTGCAAATCGTCGTCTTCGACCAGCAGCACGCGTTTGACCTTCTGGGTCAGTTTGGCTTCGAGACGGGCAAATACGTCCTTGAGCTCTTCGCGGGTGGTCGGTTTGACCGCATAACCGATGGCGCCCATGTGCATCGCCGCTTCGACACGATCTTCGACCGAAATCACATGCACCGGGATGTGCCGGGTTTCGGCGTGTTCTTTCAGACGCTGTAGCACCGTCAGCCCGGAATGGTCGGGCAGGCGCATGTCCAGCAAGATCGCGTCCGGCACGAACTCTTTGGCCAGGTCATAACCTTCATCCGCCCCGTGGGCGACCAGGCACTGATAGCCGAGTTCGTGGGCCAGGTCGTAAAGGATGTGCGCAAAGTTCGGCTCATCTTCCACCACCAGGATGCAACGGGTGGCGAATGGCGCGTTATTGCGGTCATCGGCAAAACGCGGGATAGGCACCGCAGCCATGGGCGAAACCACCACCGCAGGCGCCAATGCCGCCGTCGATGCCTGTGGCGGCGGCGTGAAGGTCAGAAGCTCGGTCGAAACTTCACTGAACTCGTTGTATTGCTGCGGCAATACCAGTGTGAAGACACTGCCCTGCCCCGGCACGCTGCTGACGCTGATCGAGCCGCCCAACAGCGTCGCCAGATCCCGGGAAATCGACAAGCCCAGGCCGGTGCCGCCGTACTTGCGGTTGGTGGTGCCATCAGCCTGACGGAACGCCTCGAAAATACTTTCCTGCTGATCCGCCGCAATACCGATGCCCGAATCACGCACGATGAAGGCAATGTGATCGTTGGGTTGACCGCTGATGGTCAGGCTGACAGAGCCCTGTTCGGTGAACTTCAAGGCGTTGGACAGCAGATTCTTGATCACCTGCTCCAAACGCTGGCGGTCAGTAAACAACAACGTCGGCGCATCCGGGAGCAGATCGACGCTGAACGTCAGTCGCTTATCTGCCGCCATGGGTTCGAACACGCTGCGCAGGCCGTCGGCCAGACGCGCAACGCTGGTGTTTTCCGGAATCACTTCAAGCTTTCCGGCCTCGACCTTGGAGATATCGAGGATGTCGTTGATCAAATTGAGCAAGTCATTGCCGGCAGAGTAGATCGACTCGGCAAACTTGACCTGTTCGGCGCTGAGATTGTCCTGCGGGTTTTCTGCGAGCAATTTGGCCAGGATCAACGAACTGTTCAACGGCGTGCGCAGTTCGTGGGACATGTTGGCGAGGAACTCGGACTTGTACTTGCTCGAACGCTGCAACTCTTCGGCGCGCTCTTCGAGTTGCACCTGAGCCTGATTCAATTCGGTGTTCTTCAGGTCCATGGCATCGCGCTGCTCGGCCAGGGTCTGTGCCTGTTCGGCGAGCTGCTCGTTGGTCTGCTCAAGCTCCACTTGCTGGGTTTCAAGATGCGCCTGGGATTCCTTGAGGATCCGCGACTGCTCTTCCAGCTCTTCGTTGGCAGTTTTCAACTCTTCCTGTTGCACCTGCAACTCTTCGTTGAGTTGCTGGGTTTCGGCGAGCACTTCCTGCAGACGCTGACGGTAGCGCGCCGCTTCTATAGACGTGCCAACGTTGCCGGCAATCAGCTCCAGCAATTCGATATCGCGATCGGTGAGTGGACGCAAGAAGCCCAGTTCGATCACACCATTGACCCGTTCATCGTCACTGGTTGGCACTACAAGCACGCTATGTGGCAGGCCCTCACCCAGACCAGAACTGACTTTGAAGTAATCGGCGGGTACCGAGTCGAGGCGTATCAGTCGCGCCTGCTGCGCCACCTGACCCACGATGCCTTCGCCGCTGTAAATCGACTGTTCCTGCCCTTCCTGCTCGCGGGAGAAGCCGTAAGTTGCCACGCGTTTCAGACCGCCGTGTTCCTCACGCACATACAGTGCCGCCACGGCAGTACCCAGGTATTGCGCGCAGAACTGCAGAATATTGCGGCCCAACAGATTGAGTGTCAGTTGCCCAAGCACCTGCTCGGCCAACTCGGTCTGGCCGTTGCGCAACCATGCTTGCTGCTCCAGACGCCCGGCACTTGCTTGCTGCGCGGCGAGGTTGGCGCTGTAGTTGTTGGACAAATTGAGCAAATCACGACGACCGATATAAGCCAGCAGCCCGCTGATGCCGGCAACAAACAGCAGATAAAGGGTAATGCTCCAGATCGTGGTGTGGCGCACGTCTTCGTTTCGCGAAGCACGCAACTGCTGCTCCATATCGATCACGTCTTCGAACTGCTTGCGGATCTCGTCGGTCAGGCGCTTGCCGCGCCCGGCCTGGACTGCCGCTTTATAGTCACCGCTGGAACGCTGCAAATCGATCATCGATTTTGCATAGTTTGCCCACTCGGCCTGCAACGCCTGGAGACGGCGCAAACGATCAGTCTGCACCGGGTTGTCGGCGGTCAACTCGAGCAAGGTATTAAGCGCCACGTTGATTCGCGGTTTGGCTGTTTCGTAGGGATCAAGGAAATGCTCATCACCGCTGAGCAAGAAACCGCGTATGCCGGTTTCCAGGTCCACGGTGAGCTTCACCGCTTCGTTGGCGTTATTGATCACGCGGTCGGTGTGTTCGACCCACTGGATGACCGACAGCAGATAAGTGATCAGCGACACGAAGAACACCGCACTGAGCACGCCAACACCCAGCGGCAGGCTGACGTTGCGACTCAGGAGTTTGCGGAACCGTTGCTCATCAACCGAAGACGGAGAGGACATGTGGCAGCCTTGTCGAACTGTTGAAAATCACAGAGTTTGCCCCAAAACGGCAACGTGGATCTATTTTTCTGACTGTTTGAGCAGCAAATTCCTACAAATGCCCGCGTCTTGCGTCACGCCAACAGTTATCCTTGCTCGCCCGTATGCCGCTAATCTTTTTTGTATCGATCCGGGAACTTGTGGCTATGCGCCACTTACTCATGCATGAGCCCATCACATCTGATCGGCTGACGCCCCTGAATCCCACCCTTGAGAGCTTTTATTATGTCCGCCAACGCATCCACCATCCTTGTAGTAGAAGACGATGCCATCGTGCGCATGTTGATCGTCGATGTGCTGGAGGAACTGGATTTCGAGGTACTGGAGGCGGAGGGTGGCGAGCAGGCGCTGGAGCTTCTTAATGATGAGGCTCAACACATTGACTTGATGATGACCGATGTGGGCCTGCCGGGTATGGATGGTCGTGAACTGGCCAATCAAGCACGCCTGTTGCGGCCTGCTCTGCCAATCCTGTTTGCCAGTGGATACGCGGAAAACATCGATGTAACGGCGGGTATGCAAGTTATTGGCAAACCCTTTTCGATTGACCAGTTGAGGGACAAGGTCAAAGGCATTCTGGAACACTGAAAACCGGCTCTGCCGTTTTGGTTCATGAACACCTTTGAAGCCTGTCTGCCGCGTTTATTCGGGGTACCAGAGTGGACGAGCCCTCTGGTTGCTCAAGTCTTAACCACTCGTGCGATCACGCTTGGCTTTTTGCCGCTCCCTGAAGGCGGTGATGTCATCGATACTCACCTTCGCTGGCGCCGGTTGTGCCGGCGCTCGGACAGATTGCTGAGCAGCCGCGCTACTTTCCTGGGCGCTTACCGATTCGTTACCGAAATCAAGGTTGGAGAATAATTCTTCACCGTCCAATGGCTGGCGGAATTTGTGACCTACCTCTCGCCCGCCACCTGTCAACAGACCGGTATCGCTTGCTGCGATCGCTCGGTTGATTGCCTTGGGGTTCGAAATGAACTTTCCATGCGAATCGTACGCCCCCAGAATCAAGCCCGGCGGCAGATCGACCGCATAATTGATTTCCAAGGGGGGTAGAGTCTTCAAGCCCGAATGCGGCCGAAAGGCAAGTTCGGTATTGGCATACAGATGAAAACCTTCCATTTGCCGTGCGTCGATGAAATAGGTGTACCCACCTTTCTGGCCCCCATATACAAAAGCGCCCGCGCCGTCCTTTTTATAGAAAGCAGAGGTGGAAATACCCGCGCCGTCGGGGCTGAGCGCATCGTGGGCACCGCCATAGCCACCTTTCAAACCATTGACCTGGTCAAGGTGTTTGATTCGAACGCGCTGACTGAATCCCCTCTCGAAAATGATCGACGGATCGCGCATGTCACCCCGAAAAACAAAGCCCTGATAAACGAAGCCCTTTTCCGGACCGCAAAGGCGCACAACCTGAGTATTGGTCGCCAATGTCTGTGCCACGCCAGGCCCTCCGGCCAACTCATCCAGATAACCGGCGACTAGCAAACCTTTGCCAGCCTCGGGAATTTCCTTTCCGGCAGTGCTCGCCAACTGTCGACGAAGACGCGTAGCCGATCCGCGGAAAACGGAGGGACGATTGCTGTTTTTGAGCGCCAGAATAACTCGCTTGCCGATCTCCTTCTTGGCGACTGTCGACAATGCTCTACCGATGAGCCTTTCAGCAATGGGCCCCGCCAGTTCGGCCAACACGCCGATCGCCGCGCTGATCCTCAGGCGCTCTGCTTCAGAAGGGTCATCCGATATTTCGGCGCGGATCAAGTCCGTCGCAGAACTCCCAAGCCCCACCAGGAACGGAATCAGCATACGTATCGGGGCGGAAGCAAACGCTCCCGTCCCGCCGTAAGGCAAAGAGGCGGTAAACGCAATAATTTGCAGAAGATATCCCGCAGCCTCCAGAGCAAAATCGGTCCAGCGTTCGGCCTGGGTCGAAACCAGCGTATCAATATCGGCCAGTGCCCGTTTGATCTGACGATCGAATAAATCCTGACCTATATCCGAACTGGATCGAAACACCAACTCCCGATAGTTTGGACGTGTTGCAAAAAGTGGGAATTCCATACCCCGATACTTGAAATCATGGACATACGATTTTTGCTGATCGCGCAGCGCAACGCGCTTTAACAACCGTTTCTGAAAATCAGCATTGCTCTCCACGAACTTGCCTCTAGCGTCATGACCGGCGGGGAACTCGAACGCGGCGCTGTCTTCACCGAGAAAGAACACCACGCCTCGATCCAGACTCCCTCGACCGATAAACACGGCGTTATCGACGTTCAAATCGGGATCACTGTGCAAGTTGATAACCCGAGGTTTTATCAGGCCTTTGAGATATTCGTAAGCGACGATCTGATCTTCAGGTGAACGCGTGCCACTCTTGATAAACTCTACGACCAGTTTGTTCAACTCTGCTTTTTTCAGCAGTCTACCGAAAACACTAACAGCTGGATTTTGCAGCCGATCGTTTACATAGAGCTTGAAGTCAGTCTGAAAATCCGCGTCATTGAAAATAGCGACCAACTCGGAAGGATAGTAGTCTGGCCATTGCACTTCTTTCCCGTAAAAGTCTTTCAGTTGCCGCAGATGATAGTCAGTACAAATCTCCGCCAACGTGAATTTTCTCTCTTTCCAGACAACAGGCTTTTTAGTACCCACCAGCGAGTCGCTGCGCGCGGGCGGCTCCAACTCGTAATATTTAACCGCTATGAGGGAGTCATATTGAATGCGCTCACGCGTCTTTTCATCGGACACAATACTCAATACGGCTTCATCAATGCACTCGCGGATAAAATAGGCGGGATCAAAACTCACGGGGTCCGTGATGACTGCACAACCCTCTAGTATTTTTCCGGCCATTTCTTTTGCATTAACACCATCGACCACATCTTCTTGAGACGTGGCCAGGATGACAGTTTCCGTTCTGGGTGTTGTCAGAACTGCTTCCAGATCCGCCAATGGATCCAGCAACCACAACAACGAATCGTCGGCATCATCGTAAATACCTGGTAATTGCTTACTCATGATTTTCTCTCCGCACAGCATAAAATGCGAACTGCACTTACTTAACTACTGTGGACGAGCAAGAAACTACCAACCTCGCCCAAAGTTACATAGGCCATAGTTATTAGCATTCTTTACATTGCCGCTCGGAGAGCAAAACACACAAACTTTAGCGTCCATCGTTGCTCAATGGGTAAACGCTTGTGGACGAGACTTCAAAGAATGTTTTACTTCGAAGGTCAGGCGCGAGCAGCCACCTCTGTGGTTTAATTGCGCCCTTTTTTTGCCTACCTGTCTGCTGCCGAGGATCACACTCATGATTCAGCCCACCGTCACCAAAGTTCTGGTCATCGGCTATGTCTGGCCCGAGCCCCGTTCTTCGGCAGCAAGCGGGCACGTCATGCAGATCCTCGACACCTTTGTGCAGCAAGGTTGGGACATCACTTTCGGCAGCCCCGCCAGCCCCGGAGAACATAAAGCCGATCTTGACGCGTTGGGCATCCGAGAAGTGTCGATCGAACTGAACAACAGCAGCTTCGATATGTTCATCAGCGAGCTACGTCCAGATATCGTGCTGTTCGACCAGTTCATGATGGAAGAGCAGTTCGGCTGGCGCGTCGAAAAATACTGTCCTGACGCCCTGAGGGTGCTGGAAACGTCAGATCTGCAAAGCTTGCGCCATGCCCGTCATCAGCGACTCAAGGACCGATTGAAAGTCTCTGCCGATCAGGATGATTTCAGCGATTTGTTTGCGCCGGCCTTGCGCGAAGAATTCGAATTGATGGCCACCACCGATCTGGCCAAACGGGAAATTGCGGCGCTGTATCGTTGCGACCTGAATCTGATGATCTCCGAAGTAGAAATCGAGTTGTTGGTCAAACAATTCGGATTGCCACAGGCGTTGCTGCACTGGTGCCCATTGATGGTGGAATTGCCAACCACTGAACCGAAGCCGCTTGAGGCTCGGGCGCACTTTCTCAGCATCGGCAACTTTCGTCATGCGCCTAACTGGGACGCCGTACTCTGGATGAAATCCACGATCTGGCCACTCATCCGTCAACAACTGCCGGATGCGCAGTTACACATCTATGGCGCCTACACGCCCCCTAAAGCCATGGCACTGCACAATGCAGCGCAGGGTTTTCACGTAATGAACTGGGCGGAGGACGCGTTACAGGTCATGTCAGCGGCGCGGGTATGTCTGGCACCGCTGCGTTTTGGCGCTGGTATCAAGGGAAAACTGGTGGACGCCATGCTGTGCGGTACGCCCAGCGTCACCACCCCCATTGGCGCGGAAGGCATGCATGACGAAGAACCCTGGCCGGGCGCTATCACCCGCAGCGCAGCGCAATTCGCCGACGACGCCGTACGTCTCTATCGCTGCTCGGCAGATTGGCAAGCAGCCCACCTGGCCGGAACCGCGCTACTCGACAAGCGTTACCAACGGGCAACACACGCGCCGGCGCTAATTGAAAAGCTGAGTTATTGCCAAAAACACTTACATGAACACAGGGCTCGAAACTTTATTGGCAGCATGCTGCGCCATCACGCTCATAAAAGTACTCAATATATGGCTCAGTGGATTGAAGCAAAAAACCGCGATACCCAGCCGACCCGTAACGAGTGAACCCGCACGACCACACAACTCGCATTAATATGGATATTGCACCATCAAACCCTGATACCTATAAACAGCCTGCATGTCAGTTCAGATAGCCCAACTATCACCACATGCAGGACACACAATATGAATAATGGATACATTTAAAGACTCACCGGCCATGACTGGATGAGTAAAACACCGGGCACTGACAACTTGTCACTGCGCGAGTTGATATTACCCGACGCTCATAATGCCGGCTATGATTGGAACGCCTCTTACGATCAACTGATCCAATGTCCGAACTGGCTGATCTGCCAGGATGTTTCTTTTGCTGGCCAATTGAATCGTGGCGCCAGAGTACTCGACCTTTGATTATTTATGACAGCCAAGCGAGAGGCATTGAACGGCTCATATTCCAACATGGCGGCTACTGTTAGCCCCGCACGCTGGGCGAGCAACTCATTCCATTGCAATCCCTGCATCTGATCCTTGGTCAATTGAAGGCACGTGCGCCTCGGCAACGAATATTACTTGCCGCGCCTGTATCAGGTGGTACAGACGATAGCCGGATTCATGATGCAGCGATTCATCGGTGGATCGGGCAATCCATTGTTGATGCTTCTGACCTGCACCGCTACATCGACCGTGTTTTAAGCCCCCCCCGGACAAACGATGGCTTTGGTCACTCTCCGCGACGTGCTATACGCTTGGCGGACCACAACGCATTTCGGCCATCTAGACACCTGGTTTCACCCTTCCTGCACCGACGGGGCTAAAAGATGCAACATTATCAATTTTGATTTCATTGAAAACGCCAGGATTGTATCGCATTGCAAAAATGTAACCATTGAGAAAGCCGTTGAAAAAGCCAAACTCACACATCCAACCAATTACGAAATCCCAACCACACCATAACCATTAAACAACTTGCATTCAAACAAACATTGGCTGATCAAGCGTCATCCACTATAAACATCCTGCATATCGAAACGTCGATCCCCTTATTATTAATTCTGCAGGATGTACAACATGAGTGATTTCCAATCGAATGACTTACCCCTGACTCAATGGATCACTGCAACCCCGCAGATCGACAATCTGTCACTGCGTGAATTGACACTACCCGGCACCCATAACGCTGGCTGTGACTGGGAAGCTTCCTTTTCCTTGATCCCGGGCAAGAACTGGCTTGCGTGCCAGGACATTTCTTTTTATTCGCAACTCAATCGTGGCGCCAGAGCGCTGGACGCACGATTGATTTATGACAAAGAAGGCCAGGGCCTGGAAAAGTTTCGCTTTCAGCACAACGGCTATCGCTCCGATCGAAACCTTGGCGATCTCATGCTCGCGGTCCTGGCGTTTTTGGAAAGAAGTCCCAATGAATTCATCATTCTGGACTTCCATGAACTCAAAGGAGGCAGCAGTGAGTTCAATCACGAAGAATTCAAACAATTAATGCTGAAACATCTGGGCGAACGGATGATTGTGCAAGAAAACGCAGGTTTGACACTAGGCCAGTTAAAGGAAATCAGTCCCCTGCAAAGGATCCTGGTGGCGGCCCCCATGAGCTGGGACACCCGAGACCACCGCTTTCATGAACAGATCCAACACAAATGGATTGACCAATCGCTGGTCAGTGTTTCTGATCTGCACCGTTACATCACAGACGTTTTAGACAAACCACCGACCCGGTGGCGCCTCTGGTCGCTGTCTGCGACGAGCTATACAGTCGGTGGCCCGCAGCGAATTCTGAATGAACTGGACACCTGGTTTGATCCCACCAAAACGGACTGGGCGAAGAAGTGCAACATCATTAACTTCGACTTTATAAAAAACTCGAACATCGTGTCTTTTTGTCAAATGGCCAATCTGGAAAAAGCCATCGAGAAGTCCAGGCTGGTACTTCGTGCACAGCCAGCTTGAGTCCGGTCAGAGCATGCGGTCAGAGTGAACTGGCACATCACACGTCGAACGAGGCATGATCAGCAGGCGATAACAATAAAGTAGCAGGCCATGAACCGAACCGCCCGCGTGACCGACCCTTCTTACGAGTTGATGGATGACCACAACGGGTTGTCCATCATCTACCGCCAGCACGGCTTCCCCTGCCCGCTGGTGCGTTGGCATTTCCACAAGGAATACGAACTGCACCTGATCGTCGCCAGCTCAGGCAAGGTGTTCATTGGCGACTACATCGGCAACTTCTATCCCGAAACCCTGTTTCTCACCGGCCCTAACCTGCCGCACAACTGGATCAGCCAGGTCGCCGAAGACGAAGTGGTCGAGAAGCGCGACATGCTGGTCAATTTCACGGATGAGTTGTTCGAGAGCGGCCATCAGGTGTTCACCGAACTGAAAACCCTGGCACCGCTGTTGGAGCGAGCTCAGTACGGCATCGAATTCCGCTGCAAACGGACGATCCGTCAGGCCATGGCGCTGATGCAGCGGATCGCCGACACCCAGGGCATTACCCGGCTCGGACACTTTTTTATCCTCATGGAGTTGCTCGCGGCCAGCGATGATTTTCAGCTGTTATCCGGCGCCACCACGCCGCAATTGGCGGATGAGCACAACATTGACCGCACCAACCGCGCTGTTGATTACATCTTCAGCCACTACGCCCGGGATATTTCGCTGGAGGAAGTCGCCGAGCACCTGGGCATGACGCCGACCTATTTCAGCCGCGTGTTCAAACAGGCGACCGGGCGTAACTTCATCGAATTCGTCAATCGCCTGCGCATCAGCAAGTCCTGCGAGTTGCTGGCCGATGGCGACAAACCGGTGACTGACGTGTGCTTTGAATCAGGCTTCAACAACATTTCCAACTTCAATCGGCGGTTTCAGCAACTCAAGGGCATGACGCCCTCGCATTATCGACGCCTCGCCGTGCAGCGTCTGACCGAACAGAACCACAACTGACACTTCCTACAGGTTTTGATCTGTTTTTTGGCTCAAAACCTGTACGTATCCGATACCCTCCCTTCGCTGAAATCCCCTTCCTTGCGTTAATCGCCCCAAAGCCCAGTGCAAGAAAGTATCGATCAGAGTGCGACGGATGATTTGTCAGTCCGTCGATTGAAGGCTGTAATCAGCGCACATTCTTCCTGCACAGGAAGACACAAAAACAATAACTGTCCTTCTGCCTCCCTCCGGACGCAGAAAAGGAGTGCACGATGCAACCCACTGCAAAAGCTCTGCTTGCCCTCACCTGCATGACCCTCAGCAGCGTCAGCCTTGGCGCTCAGACCCTGACCATCGCCACCGTTAACAACAGCGACATGATTCGCATGCAAAAGCTCTCGAAAACCTTCGAGACCGAGCATCCGGATATCAAGCTCAATTGGGTGGTGCTGGAAGAAAACGTCCTGCGCCAACGCCTGACCACCGACATCGCCACCCAGGGTGGCCAGTTCGACGTGTTGACCATTGGCATGTACGAAGCTGCACTGTGGGGCGCCAAGGGTTGGCTGGAACCGATGAAGGATCTGCCGGCCAGTTACGCCCTCGACGACGTGTTCCCGTCGGTGCGCGAAGGCCTGTCGGTCAAGGGTTCGCTGTACGCCTTGCCGTTCTATGCCGAAAGCTCGATCACCTATTACCGCACCGATCTGTTCAAGGAAGCCGGCCTGACCATGCCCGAGCGTCCGACTTGGGAGCAGATTGCAGGCTTCGCTGAAAAACTCACCCACAAAGACAAAGAGCAGTACGGCATCTGCCTGCGTGGCAAAGCCGGTTGGGGCGAGAACATGGCGCTGGTCACCACCATCGCCAACGCTTATGGCGCACGCTGGTTCGATGAAAAATGGCAGCCGGAATTCAACGGCCCTGAGTGGAAAAACGCGCTGAACTTCTACGTCAACACCATGAAGAAATCCGGCCCGCCGGGTGCGTCCAGCAACGGTTTCAACGAAAACCTCGCCTTGTTCAACAGCGGTAAATGCGCAATCTGGGTCGATGCCAGCGTCGCCGGCTCGTTCGTGACCGACAAGACTCAGAGCAAGGTCGCTGATCACGTCGGCTTCACCTTCGCGCCGCATCAGGTCACGGACAAAGGCTCGGCATGGCTGTATTCGTGGGCGCTGGCGATTCCGACCAGCTCCAAAGCCAAAGACGCCGCGAAAGAGTTCAGCGCATGGGCGACCTCCAAAGAATACGGCGAACTGGTTGCCAAAACCGACGGTATCGCCAACGTACCGCCAGGCACGCGTGCCTCGACCTACAGCGATGCCTACATGAGCGCCGCACCGTTCGCCAAAGTGACGCTGGAATCGCTCAAGGCGGCGGACCCGAGCAAACCGACGCTAAAACCAGTGCCTTACATCGGTATTCAATTGGTGACCATTCCTGAGTTCCAGGCCGTCGGTACCCAGGTCGGCAAGCTGTTCTCGGCGGCATTGATCGGCCAGACCACGGTGGATCAAGCCTTGGAAGCCGCCCAGCAAACCACCGAACGCGCGATGAAGCGCGCCGGTTATCCCAAGTAACTTGCACCGCTCGCTCTTGCTTTTGTAGGAGTGGGCCTGCTCGCGATAGCGGTTGTCCATCCAACAAAGCGGTGACTGACACACCGCTATCGCGAGCAGGCTCACTCCTACAGGGGATCTTCATTCGCTTGTCGAATCGGTTACTGCCATGAATACTTCAACTGCCAAAGCCCACATCGACCTCGCCCAGCCACAGCGCAAAAGCCGTTTGGCCAATCCCGGCTGGTTTCTGGTCAGCCCTTCAGTGGTCCTGTTGCTGCTGTGGATGATTGTGCCGCTGGGCATGACCGTCTACTTCTCGTTGATCCGCTACAACCTGCTTTACCCCGGTGAAAACCAGTTCGTCGGGCTTGAGAACTTCACTTACTTCCTGACCGACTCCGGCTTCCTGCCCGGCGCCACCAATACGTTGTTGCTGGTCGGCAGTGTGTTGCTGATCAGCGTGGTGTTCGGTGTATTGATCAGCGCTCTGCTTGAAGCCAGCGAGTTTCTCGGTCGCGGCATCGTGCGGGTGATGCTGATTTCGCCGTTCTTCATCATGCCCACGGTCGGCGCTCTGATCTGGAAGAACCTGATCTTTCATCCGGTCTCCGGAATCCTCGCCTACCTCTGGAAGCTGTTCGGCGCGCAGCCGGTGGACTGGCTGGCGCACTACCCGCTGCTGTCGATCATCATCATTGTCTCGTGGCAATGGCTGCCCTTCGCCATCCTGATTCTGATGACCGCCATGCAGTCCCTCGACCAGGAACAAAAAGAAGCGGCGCGCCTCGACGGCGCCGGCCCCGTCGCGATCTTCTGGCACCTGACCCTGCCGCACCTCGCCCGGCCGATTGCCGTGGTGGTGATGATCGAAACGATCTTTCTGCTGTCGGTGTTCGCCGAAATCTTCACCACCACCAACGGTGGCCCTGGCTACGCCTCAACCAACCTCGCCTACCTGATCTACAACCAGGCACTGGTGCAGTTCGACGTCGGCATGGCCTCGGCGGGCGGTTTGATTGCCGTGGTCATCGCCAACATCGCCGCGATCATTCTGGTGCGGATGATCGGCAAAAACCTGACTGACAAAGCGTGAGGCCTGCCATGACCCTTCAACAATCCCGCCGGCTGCAAAGCCTGCTGCTCGGCACCTTGGCCTGGGCCATCGCGATCGTGATTTTCTTCCCGATCTTCTGGATGGTGCTGACCAGTTTCAAGAGCGAAATCGACGCCTTTGCCACGCCGCCACAGTTCATCTTCACGCCGACGCTGGAGAACTACCTGCACATCAACGAGCGCAGCGACTACTTCAGTTTCGCCTGGAACTCGGTGGTGATTTCCTTCAGCGCCACCGCCCTGTCCCTGCTGATCGCGGTGCCGGCGGCGTACTCGATGGCGTTCTACGAAACCCAGCGCACCAAAGGCACCCTGCTGTGGATGCTCTCCACCAAAATGCTGCCGCCGGTGGGCGTGCTGATGCCGATCTACCTGCTGGCCAAGAGTTTCGGCCTGCTCGACACGCGCACGGCACTGATCATCATCTACACGCTGATCAACCTGCCGATCGTGGTCTGGATGATTTACACCTACTTCAAGGACATTCCCAAAGACATCCTCGAAGCCGCCCGCCTCGACGGCGCCACGCTGTGGCAGGAAATGGTTCGCGTGCTGCTGCCGATCGCCAAGGGCGGCCTGGCCTCGACGGTGCTGCTGTCGCTGATCCTGTGCTGGAACGAGGCTTTCTGGTCGCTGAACCTGACCTCGTCAAAAGCCGCGCCACTGACCGCGCTGATCGCCTCGTATTCAAGTCCTGAAGGGTTGTTCTGGGCCAAGTTGTCGGCAGTCTCGACTCTGGCGTGTGCGCCGATCCTGATCTTCGGCTGGATCAGCCAAAAACAACTGGTGCGCGGTTTGTCGTTCGGCGCCGTGAAATGAATCTATCCAACCCAACGCAATTTCCTGTGGGAGCGGGCTTGCTCGCAAAAGCGCAGTGTCATCCCCCCTTGATACCGACTGACACGACCGCTTCGCGAACAAGCCCGCTCCCACCAAAAGCTTGCCCGGTGCAATTGAAATAACTCAAGCGGAGGCCCCCATGGCCAACCTGAAAATCAAGAATCTGCAAAAAGGCTTCGAAGGTTTTTCCATCATCAAGGGCATCGACCTGGAAGTGAACGACAAAGAGTTCGTGGTCTTCGTCGGCCCGTCTGGTTGCGGCAAATCCACCCTGCTGCGCCTGATCGCCGGCCTTGAAGAAGTCAGTGGCGGCACCATCGAACTGGATGGCCGCGACATCACCGAAGTCAGCCCGGCCAAACGCGATCTGGCGATGGTGTTCCAGACCTACGCGCTGTATCCGCACATGACGGTGAAAAAGAACATGTCGTTCGCCCTCGATCTGGCCGGCGTGCCCAAAGCCGAAGTCGAGAAAAAAGTCGGCGAAGCGGCGCGCATCCTTGAGCTGGGGCCGTTGCTGGAGCGCAAGCCGAAACAACTCTCCGGTGGTCAGCGTCAGCGCGTAGCCATTGGCCGCGCCATCGTGCGCAACCCGAAAATTTTCCTCTTCGATGAACCACTGTCCAACCTCGACGCGGCCCTGCGGGTGCAGATGCGCCTGGAACTGCTGCGCCTGCACAAAGACCTGCAAGCGACCATGATCTACGTCACCCACGATCAGGTTGAAGCCATGACCATGGCTGACAAAGTCGTGGTGCTGAATGGTGGCAAGATCGAGCAAGTGGGCTCTCCGCTGGACCTGTATCACAACCCCGCCAACCTGTTCGTCGCCGGTTTCCTCGGCACGCCGAAGATGGGTTTCCTCAAGGGCAAGATCGCCAGGGTCGATGGACAACACTGCGAAGTGACGCTGGACGCGGGGACGCGTATCACGCTGCCCTTCAACGCCGCCCATCTGAGCGTTGGCAGCGACGTCACCCTCGGCATCCGCCCCGAACACCTGGAACTGGCGCAACCGGGCGACTGCACCCTGCAAGTCACCGCTGACGTCAGCGAGCGTTTGGGCAGCGACACTTTCTGCCACGTCAAAACCAATGCCGGCGAAGCCCTGACCATGCGTGTACGCGCAGACCTGGCAAGCCGTTATGGCGAGCAACTGAACTTGTGCCTGGACGCCGCCCACTGCCACTTATTCGATGCCGAAGGTCTGGCGTTGACCCGTCCGCTACGCGCTGCGGCCTGATTGTCGAGACTATCCGATGAAACTGAACGAACAGAACCTCAACCGCCTCGCTCCTGAGGTGAAACTGCCCGCCTACAACCTCAGCGACACCCGTCAGGGCATTGCTCACATTGGCGTCGGTGGATTTCATCGCGCGCATCAGGCGTATTACACCGACGCGCTGATGAATACCGGCGAAGCGCTGGACTGGGCGATTTGCGGCGTTGGCCTGCGCGACGAAGACCGCCGCGCCCGCGATGATCTCAAGGAGCAGGATTACCTGTTCACGCTGTTCGAACTCGGCGATAGCGACGACACCGAAGTCCGCGTGATCGGTGCGATCAGCGACATGCTGTTGGCTGAGGACAGTGTTCAGGCCCTCATCGAAAAACTCGCCGATCCGCAGATCCGCATCGTCTCGCTGACCATCACCGAAGGTGGCTATTGCATCGACGACAGCAACGGTGAGTTCATGGCGCACTTACCGCAGATTCAATACGATCTGGCACACCCTCAAGCCCCGAAAACCGTCTTCGGTTTCCTCTGCGCTGCGCTGGAGAAACGCCGTGGCGCCGGCACGGCGGCGTTCACGATCATGTCCTGCGATAACCTGCCCCACAACGGCGCCGTCACCCGCAAAGCGTTGCTCACGTTCGCCACGTTGCGCGACCCCGTGCTGCGCGACTGGATCGAGCAGAACGTCAGTTTCCCCAACGCCATGGTCGACCGCATCACGCCGATGACCAGCACCGCTCATCGCCTGCAACTGGCGGACAAGCACGGCGTGGACGATGCCTGGCCAGTGGTTTGCGAGCCGTTTGTGCAGTGGGTGCTGGAAGACAAGTTCGTCAACGGCCGTCCGGCCTGGGAAAAGGTCGGTGTGCAGTTCACCGACGACGTTTCGCCGTACGAAGAAATGAAGATCAAGCTGCTCAATGGCAGCCATCTGGCGCTGACTTATCTGGGCTTTTTGAAGGGTTATCGCTTTGTCCACGAGACCATGAATGACCCTCTGTTCGTGCGGTACATGCGCGCTTACATGGATCAGGATGTCACGCCGCAACTGGCGCCGGTGCCCGGCATTGATCTGAGCGAATACAAGGACACGCTGGTGGCGCGGTTCTCCAATCAGGCGATTGCCGATCAGCTTGAACGGGTGTGTTCGGACGGGTCATCGAAGTTTCCCAAGTTCACGATTCCGACGATCAATCGATTGATTGCTGATGGCCAGGACACCAAACGCGCAGCCTTGGTCGTTGCTGCGTGGGCCCTGTATTTGAAAGGCATGGATGAGAACGGCGACACCTATTCGATTCCAGATCCGCGCGCGGCGTTTTGTCAGGGGCTGGTGGCGGACGATGCGTTGATCACCGAACGATTATTGGCAGTTGAAGAGATTTTCGGCACGGCGATACCGCGTTCGGCGGCGTTTGTCGCGGCGTTCGAGTGGTGCTGCGAGAGTTTGCGCGAAGTGGGTGTTTCGCGGACATTGGAGCGGATGCTGGCCTGAATCAAGCGGTGAGACGTCTGACGCCTTCGCGAGCAAGCCCGCGCCCACAGCGGGAACACCTGTCAACATGTGGCAGTGGACTTGCTCGCGAATGGCTTCCTCGCTCTGGCCAATCTGACACCCTGAGGATATTTCTGTGACAACCCGACAATGCTTCCTCGGCATCGACTGCGGCACCCAAGGCACCAAAGCGATCATCCTTGATACCACCAGCGGCCAAGTCCTCGGCCAGGGCGCCGCCGCACACACGATGATCAGCGGCGCCAACGGTCGCCGCGAACAAGACACGCAGCAATGGCTGGAAGCCTTCGCCCTCGCCACCCGCCGCGCACTCTTGGCGGCGAAGGTCGACGGTCAGTCGATTCTCGGCATTGGCGTGTCAGGCCAGCAACACGGTTTGGTATTGCTCGACGATCAAGGCGACGTGTTGCGCCCGGCCAAACTCTGGTGCGACACCGAAAGCAGCGCCGAAAACGCTCGACTGCTCACCCATCTGGGCGGCGAAAAAGGCTCACTGGAACGCCTCGGCGTAGTCATCGCGCCGGGCTATACCGTGTCGAAACTGCTCTGGACCAAAGAACAGCACCCGGCGGTATTTGCGCGAATATCGCGAATTCTGCTCCCCCACGACTACCTCAATTACTGGCTTACCGGCCGTGCGTGCAGCGAATACGGCGACGCGTCGGGCACCGGTTATTTCAACGTACGCACCCGTCAGTGGGACTTGCAACTGCTGCGCGACATCGACGCCAGCGGACGCCTGCAAGCAGCGCTACCTGAGTTGATCGACGCACACGAAGCGGTGGGGACCCTCCTCCCAGGCATCGCCGAACAACTGGGCCTGAACCCCAACGCACTGATCTCCAGCGGCGGCGGTGACAACATGATGGGCGCCATCGGCACCGCCAACATTCAGCCCGGCGCGATCACCATGAGCCTGGGCTCCTCCGGTACGGTGTATGCCTATGCCGACGTGCCGAAAGTCAGTCCGGATGCCTCGGTCGCCACCTTCTGTTCCTCCAGCGGTGGCTGGTTGCCGCTGATCTGCACCATGAACCTGACCAACGCCACCGGCGCCATCCGTGAGTTGTTCGACCTCGATCTCGATCAGTTCAACGAGCTCGTCGCGCAAACGCCCATCGGCGCCGAGGGCGTGAGCATGCTGCCGTTCCTCAACGGCGAACGCGTCCCCGCCCTGCCCCATGCCACCGGCAGCCTGCACGGCTTGACGCTGGATAACCTCACCCAAGCCAATCTGTGCCGCGCTGCCGTCGAAGGCACCACGTTCGGCCTGCGCTATGGACTGGATTTGCTCCGGCACAATGGTTTACAAAGCCGCAGCATTTGCCTGATCGGCGGTGGCTCGAAAAGCGCCGTGTGGCGGCAGATCGTCGCCGACATCATGGACACCCCGGTGATCTGCACCGAACAAAGCGAAGCCGCTGCCCTTGGCGCGGCGATTCAAGCGGCATGGTGCAAATCATGGTCGAACGGCCACGAAGACACACTTGCCGACCTGTGCGAGCGCTGCGTGAAGCTTGACCTGAGCAGTGAAACCCTGCCGATTGCCGCCAACGTTGCAGCGTTCCAGCAGGCCTATGAACGCTATCAACAACATGTCGCAATCCTATAAAGAGCTAACAATTATGTATTTGGTGTGTGGCGAAGCCCTGTTTGATTTCTTCAGCGAAAACGATGCCAGCGGTCTGGCCTCGAAAGTGAATTTCAAGGCGATTGCCGGCGGCTCGCCGTTCAACGTCGCCGTCGGCTTGCGCCGCTTGGGCGTGGATTCGGCCTTGTTTGGCGGACTGTCCACCGACTACCTCGGCCGCCGCTTGCAGCAAGTGCTGCAGGAGGAAGGTGTGCGACCGGACTATCTGGTGGACTTCGCCGCGCCGACCACCCTGGCGATGGTCGCCGTCGGGGCCAATGGCTCGCCGCATTACAGCTTTCGCGGTGAAGGCTGCGCGGATCGGCAACTGAGCCTGACGCACCTGCCGACGCTGGGCCCCGAGGTGCGCGGCCTGCATGTCGGTTCGTTCTCACTGGTGGTGCAGCCGATTGCCGACACCCTGCTCGCCCTGGTCCAGCGCGAAAGCGGCAAACGCCTGATCACGCTCGACCCCAACGTGCGCCTCAATCCCGAGCCGAATATCGATCTGTGGCGCGCACGCATCGCCACACTGGTGCAACTGGCGGATCTGATCAAAGTCAGCGATGAAGACTTGAGCCTGCTGTACCCCGAGCAGGACCCGCAGCGCGTCATCGAAGGCTGGCTGGAGCATCGCTGCCAGGTGGTATTCCTGACCCGGGGCGGTGACGGCGCGACGGCCTTCAGCCGCGTCCATGGTGCATGGTCGGTGCCGGCCAGTTCGGTAAAGATCGCCGATACCGTTGGCGCTGGCGATACCTTCCAGGCCGCGCTGATCACTTGGTTGACCGAACAAGGCCTGGATTCGGTGGAGGGTGTGCAGCAACTCGCACGCGAGCAAATCGACGCGATGCTCAAGTTTGCCGTGCAAGCGGCGGCGCTGACGTGCAGCAAGACCGGTCCGGATTTGCCCTATCGTCACCAATTGAGCTGAGCGCGTAGACTGTCGCCCTTTTTACGCGCAAGACGGGATAAAGGCTTTTGAATTCAGGGCAGACGATTGGACTACTGATACTCGCGGCGCTATTGACGGGTTGCGGCACCTCGCCGCCCCGTTCGCCAGAAAACATCTGCGAGATCTTCCGCGAGAAAAGTGATTGGTACGACGCAGCGCAAGTCACGCAAAAACGCTGGGGCGTGCCGATCCAGGTGCCCTTCGCCATCATGTATCAGGAATCCGGCTACCGCTACGACGCCAAGACCCCGCGCAAATACCTGCTCTGGGTAATCCCGTGGGGCCGGGTATCGACCGCCTCGGGCTACGCCCAGGCCAAGGATGAAGTCTGGTCCGACTACCAGAAAAGCACCGGCCGCAACTGGGCCGACCGTGAGGACTTTGATGACGCTATCGATTTTGTCGGCTGGTACATGGACAAGACCACGTCGATCAACGGCGTCTACAAATACGACGCCTACGGCCAGTACCTCAACTACCACGGAGGCTGGGGTGGCTATCGGCAGAAAACCTATGCCAGCAAGGCGTGGTTGATGGCCACGGCGGGCAAGGTGCAAAGTCGTTCGAATGTGTATGCCCAGCAATATGCCGGCTGCAAGGAGGACTTGAATCGCGGGTTCTGGAGCCGATTCTGGCATTGGCTGTAACAACGCCTTCGCGAGCAAGCCCGCTCCCACAAGCATCTCTGTTTATGAACACCCGAGAAACCTGTGAGAGCGGGCTTGCTCACGAAAACGCCGGATCAAACACTACAAATCTGAGGTTCACAACACCCAAAAGTTGTAACTCACCATCAACCGGGTCTCATCCACATCCCAGGCAAACTTCTCGTATCGGGTGCGGTAAGTCGTTGACCTGCACACAGTTGACCAGATACGGGTTGCTGCCATCGAAGTAAGGCATCGAGTTGTCGCCGTTCATGCGCGGCCAACCGCCACTGAGCGTGTGGCCGTCGATGGAACCGGCTCTTTCGGCGCCGCTGTCGGCACTTTTGATCAGACGTACATCGGCCTTTAATACACGCGCGGTGTACTTGTGCAGTCGCGCCACCATGAGGGTCAGATCTTTCACTTCGTTGGACGTCAGCATTGCACCGTTGAACATGGTTGATGGCCGATGGCTTTGACGTGCTACAGGCAACTCTAGTCTGAAACTGACTAGTAATTCTCATGCGCCCGGTCAGTTGAATACGCGTAACCGTCGCGGGTATATCGGCTAAAACGCCCGATTTCATTAGGCCAAATGGCCCAACTAAGGGTTTCCCCCATACGCTGCCAAGCCCCTCACTACGGCATTTGCGCCTTGAACGAGTCAGCCTAATCCGACATCATCCGTCACCTGCTTATTCAACGGACGGAACTCTAGGCATGCTGGACGCCAACGCAACCCACATCACCCTCACGCTCGAAGGCGCCAACGCCGACCTGCAAGTCCTCAGCTTCACCGGTCGCGAAGCCCTCAACGAACCGTTCCGTTTTGACCTCGAACTGGTCAGCGCCCGCCCCGATCTGAAGCTCGAAGAGCTGCTGCACAAGCCCGGTGTGCTGACCTTTGGCGCCACCGGCGAAGGCAAGATTCATGGCCTGGTGTATCGCATCGAGCAAGGCGATTCCGGCAAGACCCTGACCCGATACAGCATCAGCCTGGTGCCGCAACTGGCGTACCTGCGGCACAACCATGATCAGCAAATTTTCCAGCAACTGACCGTGCCGAAGATCATCGCTCAGGTGCTGGAAGATCGCGGCATTCTCGCCGACGCCTACAGTTTCCAGCTCGGCGCCGAGTACCCCGAGCGCGACTACTGCGTGCAGTACGACGAATCAGACCTGCACTTCATCCAGCGCCTGTGCGAAGAGGAAGGCATTCACTTCCACTTCCAGCACAGCAGTAGCGGCCACAAACTGGTGTTCGGCGACGACCAAACGGTGTTTCGCAAACTTAAAGCCGTGAGCTACCAGCAAGACTCCGGCATGAGCGCTGACAAACCGGTGATCAAGCGCTTCAACCTGCGCCTGGAAACCCGCACCACTCGCGTCAGCCGCCGCGACTACGACTTCGAAAAGCCGCAGATCCTCCCTGAAGGCACGGCAACGAGCCCCTTCGCCCCGGACCTCGAAGACTACGATTACCCCGGCCGCTTCACCACCCGCGAGCGCGGCAAGCTCCTCTCGACCCGCGCACTGGAACGCCATCGCAGCGACTTCAAACTCGCCGAAGGCAAAGGTGACGAACCAACCCTCACCAGCGGCCATTTCCTCACCCTCGCCGAACACCCGCGCGCCGAGTGGAACGATATGTGGTTGCTGCTGGAAGTCTTCCACGAAGGCAAGCAACCGCAAGTGCTCGGCGAAAACGTCACCAGCGACGTCACCGACAACAAAAGCGATTTCCACCAGGGCTACCGCAACAGCTTCCTCGCCACCCCGTGGGACGCGCACTACCGCCCTGCCCTCGAACACCCGAAACCAAAAGTCCTCGGCAGCCAGACCGCCATCGTCACCGGTCCCGCCGGCGAAGAAATCCACTGCGATCAATACGGCCGCATCAAGGTCCAGTTCCACTGGGACCGCGACGGCCAGGGCGACGACAAAACCACCTGCTGGATGCGCGTCGCCAGCGGCTGGGCCGGCAGCGCCTACGGCGGCCTCGCCATCCCGCGCATCGGCATGGAAGTCCTCGTCACCTTCCTCGAAGGCGACCCCGACCAGCCACTCGTCACCGGTTGCCTGTACCACAAAGAAAACGTCGTCCCCTACGACCTGCCGGCCAACAAGACCCGCAGCACCTTCAAAACCCTCAGCTCCCCGGGCGGCAAGGGCTACAACGAATTCCGCATCGAAGACAAAAAAGGCATCGAACAGATCTACATCCACGCCCAGCGCGACTGGGACGAAAACATCGAGCACGACCAGAAGATCCGCGTCGGCAACGAGCGGCACGACACGGTTGAAGCCAACACACTGAGCGAGTTCAAGGTTGAAGAGCACCGGATCACCCATCTGGATCGCGTCAGTGAAATGCGTGCGGATGACCACCTGACGGTTGGCGTGACCCAACATGTGAAAGTGGGTACGGCGCAGTTTGTCGAGGCCGGGACGGAGATTCACTACCACGCTGGCGAGAAGGTTGTGGTTGAGGGGGGAATGGAGCTCACGGCCAAGGCTGGTGGGAGTTTTGTGAAGGTTGATGCGGGTGGTGTGACGATTAGTGGGGCTGAGGTGAAGGCTAATACTGGCGGCGCGCCGGGGGTTGGGACCGGGATCGGGATTTTGATTCCGTTGATTCCCGGGTTGGCGGCAACGGACATTGCCGGCAGGTTGATGAAAACGGCCAAGGCCAATCCGACCTAGCTGGAACTGAACCTGCATTACGGCAACCTTGAACCCGTGCCCGGCGCCTCATATCGCGTTGATTTTGCGGACGGCTCGACACATGAAGGCGTGCTGGATGACAACGGATTCGCCCGGTTGGAGGACGTGCCAAAAGGTCCGACCAAAGTCTATTACGGCGAAGATCCGCGGCCGTTCAGCCGCGAAAGTGTCGCAGTGGTGCAAAACTCGGACGAGAAAGTTAACGACGATTTACGCAAGCTCGGCCTGGACCCAAACAAGGTTGATTTACAAGCATTAGTGGAGCAAGCCGCAGGGAGGCTGACATAAGTGAGGCAGTAGTTGAGAGCCCAAACGAGGACGGCGAAGACCGTAGCGCCGCCTATCAAGAAGCCGCCGTTGAGCTGGCAAAAGGAATCGCGCTGGGTGCAGTGGCGTTCCTGGGGCAAGCCATCGATGCCTATGACACCATTGAATCCTCTATCGTCCTCTACAACGCAGAGTCGACTGATGGCAAGGAAGACGCACAGTTCGACCTGCTGATGGCCGTCATCGGCTGGATTCCGGGCCCGGGCGACGGCCTTAAAAAAAGCCTGCGAATCGTCAAAGTAACCGCCAGCACCGTGACCAAACAGTGGGAGGCGGCCGTGTACAGGCTTGGTCAACCGAGAACAATCAAACTCAGCTCGCCCGAAGGCGTCCTGCACACAGCCGCCACAGCAATGCACTGCGCGAACAACGATGTTCGCGCCGCAAATGATGGCACATATGCAATTGATTATTCTCAGGTGACCAAACCCGAATCGCTGATTTTGCAGCGACGCCAAACCATAACCGCCCCGCTCCAGCAGCCGAAAGCAGACAAGGCATCTGCGCTTGTAGGAATACGCACTGCATCTCGAAGAAATCGCCCCGCTCTCTGACAGCCGGTTTTTAACTCGGTTAACCATCGCTTAACGTTGCGGTCAAAAACTCTACTGAACCGCACGCCCTCAGCGCTTTTGGCTGACGCCCAGTGCGGCAGGTTTGGCGCGCAACATGCCGAACTCTCTTCGCGCCGTACGGGAGTCCTTTCATGAACATTCGTCACCTCATGCTCACCACCTCCCTTGCCTGCACCGCGTTCGCAGGGCTGGCACAAGCCAATGACACATCGTCTATGCAAAATGCCGTGCCTTATGAGTACGGCATGCCGCTACATGTAGCGCAGGTGGTGTCCTTGACTGAGCCGCCAACCATGGATTGCAAGGTCATCACGGCCCACATGAAGTACATCGACAACAACGGCAACGCTGAGCAAATCAGTTATCGAAAATTGTCAGATGCGTGCAGTTATCAAAACTGACGGAAAGCTCTGATTTGCGGGTTTGCGGTAGGCGCGAAGTGTTTTGTGCGGTTATGCTCGGTGCTTTCTTCACTGCCGCAAGGATTCGCCATGCAGTTGTCATTTCGCGCGTTGTCAGGCATCACCTCTTCTTTGTGTGTTCTGCTGGCGCTGGTTTGGGGCTTTTTGCCGGACGTGCTGTTGGCGATCTGGAGTATTGAGTATTCGACGGCGGCAGGATTTGTCGCACGGCGCAGCGCGGTGCTGTTTGCAGCGTTGGGCGTGATGTTTTATCTGGTGCGCAAAGCGCCGGTGTCACTCGCGCGTAATGCCCTGAGCAACGGTTTTATCGTTGGGTGTTTTGGTCTGGCGGTGCTGGGTTTTGCTGAATGGTTGAACGGCCACGCCGGCCCCGTGATTCTGCTCGCGGTGCTAGTCGAGTTCGCGCTGGGCCTTGGGTTTGTGCAGGCCCGGCGCGTGACCGTCGAACAGGGTGAAACAGTGCGTTAAACGGCTTTTGATCGAGGACTGTAATGATGTGGCGTCGCTTGTTGCGCCAGATCCGAGCGCAGTCCGGCGATCAGGTCGTTGATTGCGCGAGAGCCATTGAGGTGGCTGGCATCAATGCCGCTGACGAGCAGGTCGACCTGATCGGTCTGGTGATCGCCGAAGACCTTGACGGTCATCGACAGCTCCGGCGACAGCGTGCATTGGCAACGTTTCGGCAGAAAGCTGCTTTCAATGATATTGCGAAGTTCCAAAGCAGACAGAAACATGGTGAAACTCTCCTTGATAATGAAACGGCCAATCAACGCTTCACGTTGACCGTTTTTACTGCCCCTGCACGGGTGGATCCCCGCTATTTCCCTGGGTGCGGCAAACGGTTGTACGGCGAAATGCCTCTTGGAGTGTAGGCGCCCGAACCCGGTGCGCTCCACCAAACAGACGCATAAAGCGTGCCTTTCATCGGATCGTTTTGACCCTATAAAAATCAAGCACTTGGCGACGAGGCCAGTATTTGGCCAGTTGCAAAATGCAAGAAAAGGCCTTCCAGGCCCTGCAAATTGCAACTCGGCGTCGGTTTGCATTCGACCCGCGTGAGGGTAAGAATGCCGCTCAACCACACTACACCCGCAAGGAGGCTCCCATGGTTTCTTTCCGCGCCTGCGCGACCACCGGCCTGATCATCGCCACCCTGTCCACGTTTGCTCACGCCGCCAAACTGGAAGATGTGGCGCCATATCCCAAGGCGGAAGCCGGTTTCACTCGTCAGGTCATTCATCTGCCCAAGCAGGATCAGGAAGAGAACTTTCAGGTCGAGATCCTCGCGGGTAAAACCCTTGAAGTGGATTGCAATCGCCAACACTTGGGCGGCGTGCTTGCCGAGAAAAACCTCGAAGGCTGGGGCTACCCGTTCTATCGACTGGAAAGGGTAAGCGGTCCGATGAGCACGATGATGGCCTGCCCTGCCGGGATCCCGAAGAAACGCGCGTTCGTGCCCGTCGTCGGTGACGGCTTCTTGCTGCGTTACAACAGTAAACTGCCGGTCGTGGTTTATGCGCCCTCGGACGTGGAAGTGCGCTATCGCATCTGGTCGGCTTCGGACAAAGTCGGCACTGCCATTCAGGAATGACCTGAGCAAGGAGCGACATTTGTGATTACCTGCCACGTCAGATACGTGATCGATCCTTACCAATTGACGGAGTTCGAGGCCTACGCAAAGGCTTGGCTCGGCATTGTCGAGCGACTAGGCGGCACCCATCACGGCTACTTCCTGCCGTCAGAGGGTGCGAGCAATATCGCTTACTGCCTGTTCAGTTTTCCGTCGTTGGCGGATTACGAAAGCTACCGGCATATCGCCCTGACCGATCCGCAAAGCAGCGCGCTGGTGCAATCACTGCTCGAGAAGAAGTTCATCGTCAGCTACGAGCGCAGCTTTCTGCGCCCATTGTTGGCTTGAGCGCTTACGCTGGAACGCCGCATGCAGCGGCGCGCTCAGCGACGTGGCGCAGGCTGTCGAAGTTGATGTTGGCACCTGAGTCGATCGCCACGAAAGTCTGATCCCGCACACCGCTTCGCGCCACGTACTGTTTGATCCCGGCCACCGCCAATGCGCCGGAAGGTTCGGTGATCGAGCGGGTATCGTCGTAGATATTCTTGATTGCCGCACAGAGGTCGTCGTTGCTGACCGTGAGCACCTCATCTACGCAAAAGCGGCACACCTCAAACCCATACTCACCGATCTGCGCCACGGCCACGCCGTCGGCGAAAGTGCCGACATTGGGCAATACCACCCGCTCTCCGGCGTGCATGGCCGCTTTCAGGCACGCTGAATGTTCGGACTCGACGCCGATAATGCGCACTTCAGGGCGCAGGTATTTGACGTAGGCGGCGATCCCGGCGATCAAACCACCACCGCCAACCGGGATGAAGATCGCGTCCAGCGTGCCTTGATGCTGACGGAGGATCTCCATCGCTACAGTGCCTTGCCCGGCAATCACCTCCGGATCGTCGAAGGGCGAAACAAAGGTGCGCCCGGTCTGCTCGGCCAGTTGCAGCGCATGGGCCAGGGCAAACGGGAAGCTTTCGCCATGCAGCAGCGCATCGGCGCCGCGACTTCGCACACCCAGCACTTTCAACTCCGGCGTTGTCGACGGCATGACGATGGTTGCAGCGATCCCTAACTCCCGCGCCGCCAGCGCCACGCCTTGAGCATGATTGCCGGCCGATGCGGTGATCACTCCGCGTGCCTTCTGCTCGTCGCTCAACTGCACGAGTTTGTTGTAGGCACCGCGGATCTTGAAGGAGAACGTCGGTTGCAGGTCTTCACGCTTGAGCAGGATGCGGTTGCCCAGTGCTTCAGACAACGCTGGCGCAGCCTGCAACGGCGTGCGTATGGCAATGTCGTAGACCGGCGCGGAAAGGATCTTTTTCACGTATTGCTCAAGCAAGGCTTGCTGGTCGGGGCTGTGCGGCATGGTCGTCTCCTGACGCTTTGATCAGAACCCCGGAGACAGAAAATGAAAACCCGCCTCTAGGGCGGGTTGGGTGCTGCAGTCGTGAGCTAGCCCGCCAAATGAGGAATGGCGGTAATAATGCTTGGCTGGCAGCGCAATACGGTGGAAGTCATGGGCCGAAATTAGCCCGGGCGTTGCTCGCAAGTCAATGGCCAATTTTGCGTGGCAACGCTAGGCTGGCGATTGCCCTCATCACTTCAAGGAACGAACGCATGATGTCTATCGCTTTGCCCCTCACCGCTTTGCTCGCGTTTACCGGTTATACGGTTTCGGTAATGCTTCAGGCTGAACAGTCGCTGATCAACTTCGGGATCAGCCTGATGTCGCACCCGGATACCGCGCAGGTGGTGATTGATTTGTATGTGCTGGCGACACTGGCCGGCGTTTGGATGATCAAGGATGCCAAGGCCCGTGGGCAGTCAGGTTGGTCGGTGGTGCCTTACTTGCTGTTGACGGCGGTTTTCGTGTCGGTTGGGCCTTTGTTGTATCTGGTGGTTCGTGGGGTTCGGCAGCGGAAGAAAATTGTCGAGGCGGCTCAACTGAGCTGAACCGGATTTGGTGTTGATGCTCAACCAGCGTTTGCGGGCAATTCACAAAGGTTTCAGCGTCAATCACGGTTTTATGCCCATCAAGGCCCAGCGTCGCGGTCAGCCATTCACTGACCTGCCGCGCAGTGATGGACCTGATCTTTCATGACTACTCTCCTTGCGTCAAAGCTTCGGATCAACGGCAGATGCCCATAAGCATAGCGCCCGAATTTAGGCCTACCTTGAACAGTCACTGACAAAGCAATGAATAAAATTTCGCTCTGTGGTGTTCAAAGTCAGACACAACCCTCTGTGGAGCCTTGCCCATGACTATCCGTTCCGTTATGTTCGCCGCCCCCTTGCTGCTGACCGCAGCCCTGTCCAGCCATTTGGCATTTGCCAATGGCGATGAAGAGGAGCCGGTCAAGAAGCCCGAATGCCCCGAAGGCCAGGTCCGGGACAGCAAAACGCAGAAGTGTGTATTGCAAACCAGCAGTCTGTTGCCCGACGCCGATCGTACCGATTACGCCTATCGTCTCGCCAAGGACGGTCGCTACAACGAAGCGCTGGCGCTGCTCGACACCCTGAAACAACCGAACACCGCCAAGGCCCTCAACTATCGCGGTTACGCCACACGCAAACTGGGCCGTACCGATGAAGGTATTGGCTATTACCTGCAATCGGTGAAACTCGATCCGCAGTACGCGCAAGTGCGCGAATACCTCGGCGAGGCCTATGTGATCAAAGGTCGCGTCGATCTGGCGCAGGAACAGTTGCAGCAGATCAAATCGATTTGCGGCACGTCTTGCGAGGAGTATCAGGACTTGGCTGAAGCCATCAACAATTCATCGAAAACCTGAGCATCAATTAGCGGAGGCGATCATCGTCAGCGATCAGGCATTCAGAACAGAACTCGGGCAGCACCTGGCGCGACTGTGGCGCTACGGTTTGTTGCTGTCGCGCAATCGGCATGTGGCCGAGGATCTCGTGCAGGCCACATGCGTGCGGGCACTTGAGCGTTCTGCGCAGTACGTGGCCGGCACGCGGATGGATCACTGGCTGCTGAGCATTCTCCATTCGATCTGGCTCAACGAAGTGCGCGCCCGACGTGTGCGTCAGGGTTCGGGCCAGGTCGATGCCGATGGGCAACTGGCGTTCGATGGCGAGTACGCAGCGCAGACCCACGTCATGGCGGCGCAGGTGATCCGCCGGGTCGATGCGTTGCCCGAAGCCCAGCGCGAAACTGTGTATCTGGCTTACGTCGAGGGCCTGTCCTATCGCGAAGTGGCGCAGATTCTACAAGTGCCGATCGGCACGGTGATGAGCCGCCTGGCGACCGCGCGCCTGAAACTCGCCGAATACCCGCCGTTGCAATCAGTGCCGAAAACCACCGAAGGAGACCGCTCGTGAACACACCTTCGGATGAGCAACTGGTGGCGTATCTGGACGATGAACTCGACCCGGATTATCGCCGCCAACTCGACCACGCCATTGCCGACAATCCGCTGCTCAACCTGCGCGTGCAGTGGCTGAGCCGCAGTAGCCTGCCGTTCAAGAATGCTTACGATGAACTTGCGCAACAGGCGCCACTGGATCGACTGCAAGCGCGGCTCGATGCCATCCCTTCGCCGCAAAAGCCAGGGCTGAGCCGACGCTGGTTCATCGGCGCGGCGGCAGCCGCACTGGTGACCGGTGGCGTGCTGACGGATCGTTTGTTTCTCGGCTGGCAGGCGCAGCAAGCACATAACTGGCGCGGTGTGGTCGGCGACTACATGGCGCTTTACGTGACGCAGACGCTAGAGCACTTGCCCACTGATGAGGCCTCACAACGCGCGCAGTTGCGCAGCATTGATGCGAGACTTGGCCTGAGCCTTTCGCCAGCCGCATTGAAACTGCCCGGCGCTGAACTCAAACGCGCACAAATGCTTGAGTACGACGGCGTACCGATTGCGCAGATCGTCTATCTGGATGGGAAACATGGGCCGCTCGCCCTGTGTGCCACGCGTTCGAACAGCGGCAGCCGTCCGTTGCAACATGAACGTCGGCATGAGATGAACGTGGTGTTTTGGACCGAGCAAGAACATGCATGGATGCTGATCGGCCGAGACGCCGCCGAAGGGCTCGAAGAAAAGGCAAGTTTGTTGAGAAGTCGTTTAGCGGTATGAGAAAAACCACTTCTATGCTGGAAAGCCATCTTCCAAGGAGTATTTAACCGATGCCGATTTCCTCTCGCACTGCATTACTGGTGATCGACGTTCAAAACGACTTCATCCCCGGCGGTCAATTGCCGGTGCCTAAAGGCGACCAGATTGTACCGCTGATCAATCGAATTGCCGGCGGTTTCAAACAGATCGTCATTGCCCAGGACTGGCACCCGAAGGGTCATGTCTCATTCGCTTCCAGCCACCCCGGCCGTCAACCCTTCGATGTCATCAAACTGCCGTACGGTGAGCAGACACTTTGGCCCGACCATTGTGTGCAAGCCACACCCGGCGCCGAGTTCCACCCGGAACTGGACCTGTCCCACGCCCAATTGATCATCCGCAAGGGCTGCAATCCGGACATCGACAGCTATTCGGCGTTTCTCGAGGCAGACCGACGCACCACCACGGGTTTGTCCGGTTATCTGATCGAGCGCGGCATCGATACGGTGTATATGGTTGGCCTGGCGCTGGATTTTTGTGTGATGTTCTCGGCACTGGATGCGCGGGCGGCGGGGTTCAATACTTTTGTGGTGCTGGATGCCTGCCGCGCGATTGATCTGGATGGATCACTGGCCTCAGCGATGGATCGCATGAAAGGCGCCGGGGTCGGGTTGATTCAATCGACCGACCTGTTATGAACGGAAGGAACTGCAGCACGCAGCTCCTACAGGCATTTGAGGATCAGGCATTGGTGGGTAGCCACAGGCGGAATCGCGCCCCACCCAACGGCGAAGACTGGACCGTCAATGTACCGCTCTGCGCTTCCAATGCGCGGCGACTGATCGCCAGCCCAAGGCCGAAACCACCCGTGGCCCGATCACGGCTGCGATCAAGTCGATAGAACGGTTCGAAAATCCGCTCACGCTCATCGTCGGGAATACCGATGCCGTCGTCATCCACCCAGATCTCACAACCGGCAGCGTTAACCTGCACACCGATCTGAATACGCTTTTCGCAATAACGCATGGCGTTGCGCAGCAGATTCTGAATGGCCCTTGCGGTCAAACGAGGATCGAGCGAAAAACGTTCCAACTGGCCGTGCAGCAACACATCGATGACGATATCCGGCGACTCCAGTTCTTCGTCGACGCTGCCCAAAATGCTGTCGATGAACTCATCCAGCGACACCTCGACCTGCTCGGGCAACTGCGCCGGGTTCTGCAGACGGCTGTAAGACAGCAACTCCAACACCAGCTCGTCCAGCTCACGAATGTGCGCAACCAATCCCTGCAAACGCTCGCGGCTCGTGGCTGGCAAATCGTCGGACAGCGCCAGGGCCAGACCGAAATCCAGGCGCGTCAACGGCGTGCGTAATTCGTGGGAGACCGCGTTGAGCAGATCGCGCTGCTGGTTGAGCAGGTTCTCGATGTCGCCGGCCATGGTGTCGAACACATTGGCCAAGCTGCCGATGTTCGAACTCGGGGCAATTTTTGTGCGCTCACTCAAATGGCCTTTACCAAAACGCTCAGCGGTACCTTTGAGGCGCTCCAGATCACGCCAGTGAGGGCGCAACCACATCAACAGGCAGGCGAGCAGCGTGGCGCCGACCAATACGTTGATGCTCCAGTACAACAGATTGACGTCCAGCGGGTCCGGCGGCACGACCATTTGCACCACAGAGGTGTCGTCAAGCGGCGTGACTGCGAGCGTACGCCAACCCCAGTCGCCGATGCGGACCACGTTCTCGCCGCGCTGCAATCGCTCTCGCTCAATGGCGGTGAAGTCGGCATCGTCGATGCGCGCCAGTACGATGTGCAGCGGCTGGAAATCTTTGTCCATGGTTGCCGCCACAACGGGCCATTGCGCCTTGGGCACCGCATGAAACTGTTTGGTGATCAGCGTTTGCAGACCACGGGAAAAATCAAGGTTATAGGTAACGAACCGCTCCCTGAAAGCCATGACCACCAGGTCTGGCACCAGATAGATCGCTGCGCTGTACGAGACAATCGTCACCAGATAGAGACGAAACAGGATGCGAAACATCAGATCAACATTCCCATTCAGAGCGACTGAACAAGTAACCCTTGCCCCACACGGTCTTTATCTTGCGGGCCTCACCGGCATGGTCATCGAACTTGCGTCGCAACTTGGAAATCGCCACGTCCACCGAGCGGTCAGTACCGTTGAACTCGATGCCACGCAGACGTTGCAGAATCTGGTCGCGGCTGAGCACTTCACCGGCGTGTCGCGCCAGCACCACCAGCAAATTGTACTCGCCACTGGACAACTCGACTGGCTGCTCGCGCCAGGTCACGGTGCGTTCCGACAGGTCGATGCACAGGTTACCCATGAGGATGCGGTCGTTGGCCGTCAACGGCTCGCCAAGGCTGCTGCGGCGCAATAACGTGCGCACCCGAGCCAACAGCACCCGTGGTTCACAGGGTTTGGTGACGTAATCGTCGGCGCCCATTTCCAGGCCCAGCACCTGATCGTGGCTGTCGTCGCGCGCGGTAAGCATCAGGATCGGTAGCGTCGCCGAGTCGGCGCGCAGCAAACGACAGACTTGCAGGCCATCGAGCCCTGGCAGCATCAGATCGAGGATCACCAGATCCGGAGGATTGACCCGCGCCCGTTCGCGCACATGGTCGCCACGGCCAATGACGCTGACGGAATAGCCGTTGCGTTCAAGGTAGCTGGAAATCAGTTCGGCGAGGGCGGTGTCGTCTTCGACCAGGAGGATGTTGGGCATGGGGGTGTTCCAAAAAGAGCTGTGGCGACGGGTCGGGCCTCATCGCGGGCAAGCTCGCTCCCACAGGGATTTGATGGAAACACAAATGTTGTGAGCACCACCGACCACTGTGGGAGCGAGCTTGCGAGCGAAAGCGGTTTATCTGTCGCAATAAATTTCAAGGCCTAAAGGATATACGCCCTCGCCCATTCCTGAGTAAAACCCTTACACAATTTCACACAGCGCCTACAAAGCTTCACCGCTACTCTCGGCAACTGCCCGTAGGATGCGGGCATCAATATTGGGGGTGGTAAATGTTCAACAAACTGCTGGCCGGTCTCGGCCTGATCGCGATGGCGCTCACGCTGAGCGCCTGTGACTCTTCTACGAACGCCGAAGAACAGTCCCCGCCAGCCACCGTGCGCATCGAGACCATCGAAGCCCGCCCCCTGTCGATCAGCAACGACCTCAGCGGCCGCATCGCCGCGCCACGCATTGCCCAAGTGCGTGCCCGAGTACCCGGCGTGGTGCTGCAACGCACCTTCCACGAAGGCAGCGACGTAAAAAAGGGCGACGTGCTGTTCCGCATCGACCCGGCACCGTTCAAGGCGGATCTGGACAGCGCCCAAGCCTCATTGCGCAAAGCTGAAGCGAATGCATTCCAGGCCAAACTGCAGGAGCAGCGCTACGCGCAGTTGATCGACGACAAAGCCATCAGCGCTCAGGACTACGACAACGCCCGCGCCAATGCCCGACAGACTGCCGCCGATGTCGCCGCCAACAAAGCCGCGGTGGAGCGCGCGAAGCTGAACCTCGGCTACGCCACCGTCACCGCGCCGATTTCCGGGCGTATCGGCCGCGCGCTGGTCACCGAGGGCGCGCTGGTCGGGCAGAACGAGACCACCCCCTTGGCGCTGATCCAGCAACTCAACCCGATCTACGCCGACCTCACCCAGTCGACCCGCGAGCTCAATGAATTGCGCCGCGCGTTCCGTTCCGGGCAATTACAGGAAGTCGGCCAGGACGAGGTCAAAGCCACGCTGATTCAGGATGACGGCAGTCTGTATCCGTTGCCGGGAAAACTCTTGTTCAGCGACATCACCGTTGATCCGGGCACCGGCCAGATCATCCTGCGCAGCGAATTCCCCAATCCAGACCTCGACCTGCTGCCTGGCAGTTTCATTCGCGTGCGTCTGGAACAGGCAACGATCCCGAACGGCATCACCGTGCCGCAACGCGCCGTGCAGCGTGACAGTGCCGGTGTGGCACAAGTGCTGACGGTCGACGAGCAAATGCGCGTGGCCGAGCAACCGGTGCAACTGGGCGCGGTGCAAAACAATCGCTGGATCGTCACCGGCGGACTTAAACCCGGTGACCGCATTGTCATCGAAGGCCTGCAACACGCCCGCCCCGGCGAGAAAGTACAGATCGACGACACCCCTCTTCCACTTGCCCAGACCTCTGGTCAGTAAGCAGGACGCTTTTATATGCCGCAGTTCTTTATCGATCGCCCGGTGTTTGCCTGGGTGGTTGCACTGTTCATCCTGTTGGCCGGCGCGCTGGCCATCCCCCAGTTGCCGGTGGCGCAGTACCCCGACGTCGCGCCACCACAAATCGAAATCTATGCCGTGTACCCCGGCGCGTCGGCGCAAACCGTCGATGAAAGCGTGGTCAGCCTGATCGAGGAAGAGCTCAACGGCGCCGACCACCTGCTTTACTTTGAATCGCAAAGCAGCCTCGGTAGCGCGACGATCAAGGCCACGTTCCAACCGGGAACCAACCCGGAACTGGCGCAGGTCGACGTGCAAAACCGCCTCAAAGTCGTCGAGTCGCGCCTGCCGCAAGCGGTGAACCAGCAAGGTTTGCAGGTGGAGAAAGTGTCCTCCGGCTTCCTGTTGCTGATCAGCCTGACGTCCAGCGACGGCAAGCTCGATGACGTGGCGCTCAGTGATTATCTGGCGCGCAACGTAATGAACGAGATCAAGCGTCTGGACGGCGTCGGCAAGGCTCAGTTGTATGGCGCTGAACGGGCCATGCGTATCTGGATCGATCCGCAGAAGCTCATCGGTTTCAACCTGACCCCGGCCGACGTCAACGCTGCCATCGTTGCGCAAAATGCCCAGGTGTCGGCAGGCAGCATCGGCGATCTGCCGAACCCTTCCAGCCAGGAAATCACCGCAACGATTCTGGTCAAAGGTCAGTTGTCGACGCCTGAAGAATTCGCCGACATCGTGCTCAAGGCCAACCCCGACGGTTCCACCGTGCGCGTCAGAGACGTGGCGCGGGTCGAGATCGGCAGTCAGGAATACCAATTCGGTACGCGTCTCAATGGCAAGCCTTCCACCGCCGTTGGCGTGCAATTGTCGCCGGGGGCGAACGCGCTGAGCACCGCGACACTGGTGCGGGCGAAGATGGATGAGCTGTCGCGCTACTTCCCGGCCGGCGTGGAATACAAGATCCCGTATGACACCTCGCCGTTCGTCAAAGTCTCGATCACCAAAGTGGTTTACACCCTCGGCGAAGCGATGCTCCTGGTGTTTGCAGTGATGTTTCTGTTCCTGCAGAACGTGCGCTACACGCTGATCCCGACGCTGGTGGTACCGGTCGCGCTGATGGGCACCTTCGCGACCATGCTGGCGCTGGGTTTCTCGATCAACGTGCTGACCATGTTCGGCATGGTGCTGGCCATCGGCATTCTGGTGGACGACGCCATTGTCGTGGTGGAGAACGTCGAGCGAATCATGGCCACCGAAGGTTTGTCGCCCAAGCAAGCCACGCGCAAGGCGATGACGCAGATTACCGGCGCCATCATCGGTATCACGCTGGTGTTGGTGGCTGTATTCATCCCGATGGCGTTCATGCAGGGTTCCGTCGGGGTGATCTATCAACAGTTCTCGCTGTCGATGGCGACGTCGATTCTGTTCTCGGCGTTCCTTGCCCTGACCCTCACGCCGGCATTGTGCGCCACGCTGCTCAAGCCGATTGCCAAGGGCGAGCATCATGAAAAGGCCGGATTCTTCGGCTGGTTCAATCGCCGCTTCGAGCATTTGACCAATCGTTATCAGGGCTGGGTCGGTTATGCGCTGAAGCGTACCGGGCGCTATCTACTGATCTACGTCGTGTTGCTGGTTGGCCTGGGTATTTGCTTCATGCGCCTGCCCTCCTCGTTTTTGCCGGTGGAAGATCAGGGCTACACGATCACCGACATTCAATTGCCGCCGGGCGCAACCAAGAACCGCACGGTGCAAGTGGCCGAACAGCTGGAAGCGCATAACGCCGGCGAACCAGGTATCAGCGACAGCGTGGTGATTCTCGGCTTCAGTTTCTCCGGTAGCGGACAGAACGCCGCGTTGGCGTTTTCCACGCTGAAGGATTGGTCGCAACGCAGCAGCGATGATTCGGCCAGCTCGATTGCCGACCGCGCCAACATCGCGCTGAGTCAAATCAAGGATGCCGTGGCGTTCTCGGTGCTGCCACCGCCGGTGGACGGCCTCGGTACGTCCAGCGGTTTCGAGTTCCGTCTGCAGGATCGCGGCGGCCTCGGCCACGCGACGTTGATGCAGGCGCGTACCGAATTGCTCGCGGCCGCCGAGAAAAGCCCAGTGCTGATGAATGTGCGCGAAAGTGCGCTGGCCGAAGCGCCACAAGTGCAGCTTGAGGTGGATCGCAAGCAGGCCAACGCTCTGGGCGTTTCGTTCGCCGACATCGGCAATGTGCTGTCCACCGCTGTAGGCTCGGCCTACGTTAACGACTTCCCCAATCAGGGACGGATGCAGCGTGTCGTCGTACAGGCTGAAGGCGACCAACGCAGTCAGGTCGATGACTTGCTGAAAATGCACGTGCGCAACAACGCCGGAAACATGGTGCCGCTGTCAGCCTTTGTGCAAGCCAAGTGGATTCAGGGCCCGGCGCAATTGACCCGATACAACGGCTACCCGGCGATTGCGATTTCCGGCGAGCCATCACCCGGTCACAGCACCGGCGAGGCTATGGCCGAGGTTGAACGTCTTGTCGCGCAAGGGCCGAAGGGTTTAGGCCAGGAATGGACCGGCCTGTCGTTGCAGGAGCGTTTATCCGGCAGTCAGGCGCCGATGCTGCTCGGCTTGTCGCTGCTGATCGTGTTCCTGTGTCTGGCGGCGCTGTATGAGAGCTGGTCGATTCCGACCTCGGTGCTTCTGGTGGTGCCACTTGGCGTGCTCGGTGCGGTATTGGCGGTGACGCTGCGCGGGATGCCCAACGACGTGTTTTTCAAGGTTGGCTTGATTACGATCATTGGCTTATCGGCGAAGAACGCGATCCTGATCATCGAGTTCGCCAAGAGCCTGTACGACGAAGGCCACGACCTGATCGACGCGACACTGCAAGCCGCGCGCCTGCGTCTGCGCCCGATCGTGATGACCTCGCTGGCGTTTATCCTCGGCGTGGTGCCACTGGCCATCGCCACCGGTGCCAGCTCGGCGAGCCAGCAAGCGATCGGCACCGGGGTGATCGGCGGGATGATCACGGCGACGCTGGCTGTGATCTTCGTCCCGGTGTTCTTCGTCGTCGTCATGAAACTCGTACAGAAATTCAGTAAGCACCACTGACCCATTGTGGGAGCGGGCTGCTCGCGAATGGGCGCTTTCAGACAGGATTTTTGGTGTCTGATGTACTGCATTCGCGAGCAAGCCCGCTCCCACAAAATCTGCGTTAACGTCAGTCAGTGGTCATGCCCAACAACGCTAGGCTAAGGTGACTAAACACCCTGGCCCATCGAGTCCTCATGCGCTTTCTCGCCCGCACCCACCCTCGACTGTCTGCCGCCGCACTGCTCGGCCTCACCACCGGTCTTCTGGCGCCGGCTGACTCGATCGTCAGCAAAATCCTCATCGGCTGGAACACTGGCGTCTGGACGTACCTGATCCTGATGCTATGGCTCGCCGCGCGAGCCAAGGCCCCAGACGTCAAACGCATCGCCGAAGTCGAAGATGAAAACGCCGGCCTGGTGTTGTTCGTGGTGTGCATCGCCGCACTCGCGAGCCTCGGCACCATCACCTTGGAACTGGCCGGCAGCAAGGATCTGGAAACCACGCGCAAGCTCATGCAATACGGGTTCACCGCACTGACCGTGATCGGTTCATGGTTGTTGATCGGGGTAATTTTCTGTGTGCATTACGCACGGCTTTATTACACCTGGGACGGCAAGGAACCCGCGCTGCGGTTTGCCGAGGGGCTGACAACGCCCAACTATTGGGACTTTCTGTATTTCTCGTTCACCATCGGTGTGGCCGTACAGACAGCCGATGTCGGCGTGGCAACGCGGGACATGCGCAAGATCGTGCTGGCGCAATCATTGATAGGATTTGTATTTAATACAGCGATTTTGGGGTTCTCGATCAATATTGCAGCGGGTCTGTTTGGCTGAGAGCAGAATCATACACTCAATGAAACTATTTATTTTACAAGACGTTAGACCGATGAACGGCTCACGATAATTCCGACACTTGCAGGTAGATAAAAATCACAATTTTCATTAGATGTAAACTGTCAAGCTTGACAGTTTACAGCTCACCTCATTGACGTGTTTGATAGCTCATCCCGAAAGTTTCCTTTAATCACGGGATATCTCGTCATGACACGGAGACCGCAATAATGAGCAGCAAAAATGTGAAACGCAGAAACGTAATTGGCTCAGGTAATTGTGTAGGAACAATAAATGGAGCAGAACCCTTTGTAGCTGGACTAGTGGAGCTTTCGGAAGAGACATTCCCGCTGCCACATGGCCAGGCCTACGTAATGTTTGCTCGTCAACGCAGCCCGACTCCGACATTCACAACGAAAGAGCTTTCGCTTTCGTTCACTAAAGGACTGCCCAACAACACCTACGACCTTGCGCCGGATTCGCATGAAGTTCGAGTGACATTCGCCGACAACAGCGACCCTGCCAAACCTGTCATTTTTACCCAATGTTCCGGACAAGCCGTTCTCGTATACGATGCTCCTGCGGGAGTGCTGTCCGGTGACTTGATTAAAGTCGTCCTGGAGAATCGCGACGATGACGTGCTCACAGAAATCGAGCTTGATATCAGATTTCAGGCAAAAGGAGATATCGTAACTTTGAACAGGCTTCACACTTTCGCTGCATAATAACTGACTCATAAAAAAGGAAGCTTTCGCTTCCTTTTTTAGTTAGTTACCACATATAACGCAAGCCAACATTGGCACCAACAGGCTGCTCAATATTTTTACCGTGACTGTATTCGAAGTCCGCATGAACGCTGAAATTTTTCGCGAGCGCTATGGCAACACCCGCTCCGACCTCCCCACGAGAACCTGAAAGATCGTTATTAAAAACGTTGTTGTTAACCTGCACTTCATTATTCTTGGCGAATTCATGGGTCCACGCTAAACGTATATAAGGCTGCACCGCGCGCCCTTGCTCCAATTTAATGTTGCGGCCGGCGGTAACGCCCACTTTACCTATAAACGAATGTGTACGATCTCCTTTTGCCTGAAGATCGTTGCTTAGTGAGTAATCCTTGCCCTCAATGACCACTGCTGACCATTGAGTGAAGGGCTCCAGAAAGTTTCCATCAGCAAAGCCGATGTGCTTACCGAATTCGACCGAACCTCCAATCCCGGCGTTGTCATAATCGCCCTTGGCCCGAGTTCCGTCGCTCAGCCCTACCTTGGCGTTATTACGGAAACGATTAGCCTTCACCACCCCGTCAAAGTAATAACCGCTCTGGGCATCCAGCCAGGTGACATAGCTGCCAAGATAGTAACTGTCTACGCTACCCGATGTGCCGGCATCGAGGTTTAAGTCGGATTGACTCTGACCCGCCATGACGCCAATCAACCATTGCCCATCACCCATAGGTAGTGGCGCGTCCGCCCCCAAAGTGAAGCCTTGCTGACGCTGTTGATAGCCGACACCCGAGGCATCGGTGACATTGTATTTATTGGTATAGGTGCGTGCCCATGCGCCAGCCTGACCACCATTGAATCGCAATTCGCCCATACGGGTGCGCAGAGAGGTCAGCTCACCCAGCCAAACCGTCGACGCCGTATTAAACAGTGCCAAAACAGAGCGCGCGCCCGGACTGACCGTTCGCGTGCTGGGATCAAGTATCCAATCGTTACCACTTTTCGCCAGAGCGTAGGAATAAGTACCCAGATCGACGTCGCGGCTCATGAAAAACTGCGCATCGCCTCCTGCCGTTTGTACAACACGAATAGGTTGACCGCTGGCAGGATCGGCCCCACTGCTGGCGATCAACAGTTCATGGGTTCCATTGGCGGCTCCGGTAACATTGAGCAGATCCGTTTGACCCGTAGCAAAGTCGGTACCCATCACGAAGCGGCCATTGCCGGACAGTGAGTTTACGTTCAGTTGGTAGAAGGAATCACTGGCACCAAAGACCACCGAGCCCCCGTTATTCAGGGAGAGCTGATCAATATTGCTGTGGCCTGTCAGCACCCATTTGGAACTGTCATTGATCGTGGCACTTGCCACGTTTTCCAGTTGACCGGTCAGAGTCGAATTATTCTGCAAGGTCAGTTTCGTGGTGCTGCCCTGCTCGGTCACAATATTGCCTGTCAACGTACTGTCGTTAACTACCAGCGACGCAGTTGCCCCCCCTTTGACATCCAGCAAGGTGCCATTGCCTGCGAGCAAGCGGGAGTTGGTTAATGTAATGAAAGCTGTAGAGTCCGAGGCGTTGGCAAAATCAACAAGGATAGCCGCGCCGGTTTTACTTTGCACTGTAGTGTTCTGAAGGTTAAGCATCGCAGGCTGTACTTCATTCGGGTCAAGGTCAATGATGACACCTTCCTGCTCACCAACAATCGTACTGTTTCGAGCATTCGCCTGACCGCTCCTCAAACGAAGTCCGTAACTGTTGGCCCCGGTTCCGAGAACGTCGGAATCGATGAGATTCAGGACGCTATAGGCACTGACCAACGCCCCTCCTGTCACACCAATTATCTTGGTTCCACCTGTGACCGTGACGAGAGAACCGATCTGAGTATTAGCATCGCGTACTACCTGTAACCCCACTCGATTTCCGGTAATAGTGCTGTTGTCAACCGAGGCGTTGCTATTGCTCAATATGACCGCCGCCAGGCCACCGATACCTGTAACGGTTGCACCGTTCAGATTGACCCTGGAGCCGTTGCGCGCTGTTATCTGCTGCGTTGTGCTGCCCGCGTTGACATTCAATGTGGAATTTTCAGACGTGATGGCCAGGGTTGGGGCGCCGTTGACTGTCAGTGTCGCGTTTTGAGCAAGATCCCATCTTTCCGCCGGGCCACCGTTTACAGTTTCCTCACGTCCCACGACTGGCGCTGCGCCAACGAAGGAGCTGAAAAGTGTCAACAACGACGGGCTTAAAAGAAAACAGCACCGCGAACGGCTAAAACCCGTTTGTGACTTACCCCGCATAGTAAATACCTGTTTTGAATTGGAATAACGGCCGAAACAGCCTGCCTTTGAGGGTGTAAGGCTATAGGGACTACTCACAAATTAATGTAGGACTTATCCTTTTTTCCAGGCGAAAACCACCTCAAACTTAATAAACTTGACTCCGGATATTAAGAAAGAAAGGGCGGCAACGAACGTCATGCTCTCGCCGCCCTCGATCAACAATTAAGGGGTAGGAATAAACTCTTCACAGAAACGCCCTTCACTGTCATCCAAGTCCAGTTCACGCATCGCAGGCAAGGAGTCGGGTGTCGGGGTGGTACCTGAACGGCTAATCGAATAAGTAACCCTGCCATTGGACAAATGCGAAGGTTTGAAATCCTCCTCGTAATCACCTACTCCTATCGTGGCGCCTTCCGAAGGGTATGTGCCAATAATGTCATAGGTGGCTTCAGCGTCCGTATTGGGAATAGGTACCGGCGGATCCGTTTTAGTCCAACCCTGAAATTTCACCGTAATGGTTTCGCCATCCACTGTGTATACATTTGGCAACACTCGTACAAGCAAGTTCCTCCTTGCAGTACCATCGCCCGGATTGGTGGCTGTAGGGAAATTCAATGTCGCGCAGCCAATTCTTCTTGCCGGACCCGCAAGATTTAAAATTTCCGGGGCGAGCATTTCGATGGGGAAAGGCTCAACTGGAATAGTCTTCGGAGCCGAATCCGTGGGGTTGTTTGTATTTAGAGAATGCAAGAGATAACGAAGAACTTTGTCCCCACTGTTTTGTTGCTGAATGATCTCCCAGGGGATAACACGATCGAGCGTAGTGCCTTCCTGACCTGGCGTAAGAGGAATGGTGTCGCCAATCTTGATATCGTCATAAAACAAATCAATCAACCACCCTTCCTCTGTGGGCGGAGCGGCGAAGAGGTTGATATGCGCGGTGATTGCGGCATCACCGTAATCACCCTCTTTGATTTCGTCGGCACTGCCTGCGGTTGTCGTTAATGTTGGTGGAACAAGTCCAATTGTAATCGGGTCTGGACCAATAAATGAAATATCAACGTCAATATCAACTTCATCACCACCTAATTGTCTCACCCCACGGAACATCTGGTAGCTTACATTTGTCACGACGATACCATCGGTATTGCCATATACCTGCTTGATAAGACTATAAGGGGCGTAAAACGCCAATTCGGTGTTAGTACCTACTCGCTGTTCGACGCCTGCCTCTTGGCCTGCCCAATAACAAGTGATCGTATCGCTTGGAGAGTTGGGAGTAGGCACGGACACCTTGATTTCCACACCCCTGGCGTCAAATTGAGTATCTTTCAAGTCAATCAGGTTATCACCGTCCACACCGTTGGCCAGCGTCACGACCGGAGGTTTGATGGTGTCTGGATCTGGATCTTTAGCATGCTGCACAGTTCGCTGACTAAAGTTCGAACGTCTGCCCACATTACCCGCTAAATCCCTAGATCGATAAACCAACTGCTGGGGACCATCGGCAGCATCCACAAATACCTTGACAGGAATTTCCGCGTCGAGGCCCGGGTCCGACAGCTCGCCTTCGAATACGGGTGTATCACGCTCTGGATCCGGTGCAGGGCCGAAAAAAATCTGGTAGACGTCAGTTTTATCGAAGTTTGCAGGAATGGGTGGCTTTACGATGATGCCGGTTTTACCTTCGATGTACTCATCATTAATGGGTACGGTCGGCCCCAAATCAGAAGGCCAAGTAGCAGCGCCGGGAGTACGATCGGCAGGCGGATTTTTTACTTTGTATGGCGCCGTAAGATCGATCGCAAAGGTGGACATGTCCGACCCGACATCATTGGTGCCACCCGCATAATAGACGTATCGAAACTCCCATTCTGTTGGCGTTTCCGGAGTTAGTTCCTCTTTTAGAAAGCTCCGTGGAATCTGGAACGGAACGTTCCAGTCTCGATCAGCGACAGGTCCCAGAAATTGGAACTGACCAGGAAGGATATCTATCCAGGTTGTATCCCCTTTCTTCCGGATCTGCGGCTGAAAAGCGTCGTCTTCATCTTCAAGCGACGGCTTTGGAACAAGATAATCCAGGGCCGCAGTAAGAGAAGAGATCGGTATGCGCAAATCGGGAAGAAGTGTTTGTGCCGGAAACGTAGCAGGCTTAGGTGGATCCGCATCAATTTGATTGGACAAAGTGGACCTGGTTTTCAGTGCAGCCAGTCTGGCCAGTTTGGCCCGTTCAACTATAGCGTTCATGATTCTCTCCATGCATTTGCAATTTAGTGAGTCCACAGACAACTGATTGTTATTTCTTTCCTACTTACATTCCATGCTCTTTACGGCCCGCATGGAGGTTTGCCAGCTCTGACTCTGTCAATTTTGACCGACCCTTTTTCGGATACACCAACGAGCTTTCGACCTCGATAAACTTTATATCGAACAATCGCAGATGATTTTTCAACCATAGGCTTTATATGAACATCGTATGGCTCGATAACCACTAAGTAACCGCCTTTTATATCCTCGTCACTCAATGCCGGGCGCACGACCCTCTTGCGCGCCCGCACATACTCGACACTACTACCGTTTAAACTTGTATATCCTCTCCAGAGCAGCTCCACACGATCTCCAACCTTGAAGCCCGTTAGAGCGGGAACGGACACCGTAACGCCATTCCACAACGGCGGATCGGTATCACAGTTCAAGTAGCCATAATTATTTTTATGAGGAAAGCCTGGTTGTTTCAGGTCGACTGGAATAGGTGTGTGATCAATCGTCAGATTACGACGCACAGACTTCGATGGATGGTCGGCGGAATCAAAGACCTCATACCAAAGTTCTCCAACGCCGTTGACCTGCAAATGGCTGGCATCAATGGGTATAATAAACTGCGGCTTTATATCACCAGCCTTGTAGATATTTTCAATTTGCACCAATGGCTGTCCGGACTGTTTGAAACAAACAATCAACAAATCACGATCTTCAGGTCCCGTCGCATAACTGGGCCATAGAGGAACAATGACCTCGATCTTCGTCAGCAATAACTCCAACGGAATGTGACCGTCCGGATCAATATCTGGATCTTCCACCCCGATCACACTCGGTTGCTTAAAGTCTAGTGGACCTGTAGTTGACATGACGCGTCCTCTCTAAGCTATAAAGTTACTCAATGTCTGTAAAAAGATTAAACGTCTTGCTTCGAGAATTGCCTACTGTCATATCTGACAGGTTTTATGACCGCTCGTCGGTTTTCAGTAGGGCCGACGCCCCTCTGAAAGCTCCATTCACTTGACGTAATCACCGAACATGGTGTTATCTGAAACCGGTTTCAGGAACATCAACTACAAGAAGATCCAGACCTTGAACAATTTTTCCACCGCCCAGCGCAGCCGCGTCACCATGCTCGACGTCGCCGAGCGCGCCGGTGTTTCCAAGGCCAGCGTCTCGCGCTTCATCGGCGATGACCGCGCCCTGCTCTCCGATGCCATTGCCTTGCGTATCGAGCAGGCAATCAGCGAACTCGGCTATCGGCCAAATCAGATGGCCCGCGGCCTTAAACGCGGACGCACACGCCTGATCGGCATGCTGGTGGCCGATATCCGCAACCCTTATTCGATTGCTGTGATGCACGGGGTGGAAACCGCCTGCCGTGCGCACGGCTACAGCCTTGTGGTGTGCAACACCGACCGCGATGACGAGCAGGAACGCCAGCATCTGGCGTTGTTGTGCTCTTACAACATCGAAGGACTGATCGTGAACACCCTCGGCCATCACCGTGACGAATTGCACGAGTTGCACCGCGAGATGCCGCTGGTGCTGGTGGATCGCAAGGTCGAGGGGCTCGACAGCGACATGATCGGACTAAACAACCCGCAAGCCGTTGAAATGGCCCTAGCCCATCTTCAACAGCGTGGCTATCGCGATGTGTTGCTGGTCACAGAACCCTATGACGGCACCAGTTCGCGGATCGAGCGAGTCAGCAGTTTTCAGGCGCAAATTGCTCAACGTTCCGATTTGACCGGGGCGGTGCTGGAAACCGGCAACGATTTGGCCACTCAGCTTCACATTTTTCTAAACACGCCAGATACCAGGCCGAAGGCGCTGTTCTGCGCCAACGGTGTGGCGGCGCTGGCGGCGACCCATGCGTTGCGGACGATCGGTTCGCGGCTGTTCGAGGATGTCGGGCTCATCGCCCTGGATGATCTGGATTGGTATCCATTGGTGGGTAGCGGGATCACTGCGCTCGCCCAACCGACGGAGGAGATTGGCGCGCGGGCGTTTGAGTGTTTGCTCAAGCGTTTGCGTGGGAATGATGAAGCGGCGCGGGTGCTGGATTTTGCGCCGGTGCTGGTTGAGCGGGGTTCGACCCTCGGGATTCTGCGGTGACTGATCTGGCCTCTTCGCGAGCAAGCCCGATCCCACAATGGGATCGCATTCCAGGGTGGCAGTGGGCTTGCTCGCGAAAGGGCCCGAAGGAACAACAGAGAAACATCTGAAAAAAATTTAAACAAAAATGAAACCGGTTTCAGAGGTACACAACAATGAATAGACCTGCTGTTTCCATCAGCCTGTCCAGCTACGGCGCCGAGCTTGTACGCCTGCGCGGGCAAGATTTTTTTATCGACGTATTGGCTGCCGCCGGAGCTGATCGCATCGAGTGGCGCGAGGAATTGCTGACCCGTGAAGTACCCCTGCAGTTGAGCGCCGCCACTCAGGCGCTGGGTTTGCAAAGCATCTATTCGTCGCCGACCGAACTGTGGCTGGCCGGCCAGTCCCATCCCAACCCGGAGTTGATTACTGCCCTGCAACACGCCGAGGCGTTCGGTTCGAAGTGGCTGAAAGTTTCACTCGGCTACTTCACCGACAACTGCGATCTGTCAGCCCTGAAGCAATTGCTCAGCAATAGCGAGGTGCAGTTGCTGGTAGAGAACGACCAGACTCTGCACGGCGGGCGGATCGAGCCGTTTCAGCGGTTCTTCACTGCCGTCGAAGAACACAACCTGCCGATCAAAATGACCTTCGACATCGGCAACTGGCAGTGGCAAGACCAGTCCGCCACCTGCGCCGCGCGCCTGCTCGGTCGCCACGTTGGTTATGTGCATTGCAAAGCCGTGGCCCGCCGCCCCGACGGCAAACTGGTGTCAGTGCCGCCCGCCGCGAGCGATCTGCATTTGTGGGAACAACTGCTGAGGCACATGGCTCAAGGCGTTATGCGCGCGGCCGAGTATCCATTGCAGGGTGATGATCTGGTCGAGTTGACCCGCGAACACGTCGCCACCCTCGCCCGTCTCGGCCAATGCCGTCTGGAGCCTGCTCATGTCTGAGATCGATATTCTGTCGTTTGGCGAAACCATGGCGATGCTGGTGGCCGAGCAATGCGGTGATCTGGCGGCGGTCGAGCACTTCCATAAACGTATTGCCGGAGCCGATAGCAACGTGGCAATCGGGCTTTCGCGGCTGGGGTTCAATGTGGCTTGGCTGAGTCGGGTCGGCAACGATTCGCTCGGACGCTTTGTGGTCGAGACCTTGATCAAGGAAGGTCTGGATTGCAGCCATGTTGATGTCGACAAGGCGCACCCCACTGGTTTCCAGTTCAAGTCCCGCACCGACGATGGCAGCGACCCGCAAGTCGAATATTTCCGTCGAGGCTCGGCGGCCAGTTATCTGTCGCCACGTTCAATCACCGAAAGCCTGCTGAACGCCCGGCATCTTCATGCGACGGGCATTGCGCCAGCGCTGTCGGCATCGGCGCGAGAGATGTCCGCTGAGTTGATGACCCGCATGCGCAATGCCGGGCGTAGCGTGTCGTTCGACCCCAATCTGCGCCCGAGCCTGTGGGCCAGTGAGGGCGAGATGATCACCGAAATCAACCGCCTCGCCGCCCTCGCCCATTGGGTACTGCCGGGGTTGAGCGAAGGTCGTTTGCTCACCGGTCTCGACGCCCCTGCGGACATTGCGGCGTTTTATCTGGATCAAGGTGCTGAGGCGGTAGCGATCAAGCTTGGGCCAGAGGGTGCCTATTACCGAACGCATCTGGACCAGGGATTTGTCGCCGGGGTGCCGGTGGCCAATGTCATCGACACGGTGGGTGCCGGCGATGGCTTTGCGGTGGGGATGATCAGTGCCCTGCTGGAACATCAGAGTTTTGCCGAGGCGGTGCAGCGTGCGAACTGGATTGGCAGTCGGGCGGTGCAGAGTCGCGGCGATATGGAGGGGCTGCCGACTCGAGTTGAACTCTGTACTGAATTTGAAGCCGCCTTCGCGAGCACGCCCGCTCCCACATATGAAACGCATTCCACTGTGGGAGCGGGCCTACTAGCGAAGAGGCCCGCTTGATCAGCGTAAAAATTTGAACCTGCTGCGACAAAAACAACAAGCTCAGGAGCAACACCATGAAAACCGCAACGCTCGCCGCCCGCCGCTGGTGGTACATCATGCCGATTGTGTTCATCACCTACAGCCTGGCGTACCTCGATCGCGCCAATTACGGTTTCGCCGCCGCGTCCGGCATGGCCGCCGACCTGATGATCACGCCGGGCCTGTCCTCGCTGCTCGGCGCGCTGTTCTTCCTCGGCTACTTTTTCTTCCAGGTCCCGGGTGCCATCTACGCGCAAAAACACAGCGTGAAGAAACTGATTTTCGTCAGTCTGATCCTTTGGGGTGGCCTCGCCACGCTGACCGGCGTGGTCTCCAACGCCTACTGGTTGATCGTCATCCGCTTCATGCTCGGCGTTGTCGAAGCGGCGGTCATGCCGGCGATGCTGGTTTACCTGTGCCACTGGTTCACCCGTGCCGAACGCTCGCGCGCCAACACCTTTCTGATCCTCGGCAACCCGGTGACGATGCTGTGGATGTCGGTGGTTTCCGGGTATCTGGTGCAGCATTTCAGTTGGCGCTGGATGTTCATCATCGAAGGCTTGCCGGCGGTGCTGTGGGCGTTTATCTGGTGGCGTTTGGCCGATGATCGTCCGGCCCAGGCCACATGGCTTACCGACCAGGAAAAACAGGATCTGGAAAGCGCCCTGGCCGCCGAACAGGTCGGCATCAAAGCGGTGAAGAACTACGCCGAGGCGTTCCGGTCGCCGAAGGTGATCATTCTGGCCCTGCAGTTTTTCTGCTGGAGCATTGGCGTCTACGGCTTTGTGCTGTGGCTGCCGTCGATCCTCAAGGCCGGCGCGCAAATGGACATGATTGAGGCTGGCTGGCTGTCGGCGCTGCCGTATCTGGCGGCGGTAATTGGCATGCTCGCCGTCTCGTGGGGCTCGGACAAACTGCAAAAGCGCAAACGTTTCGTCTGGCCGCCGCTGCTGATCGCCTCGATTGCCTTTTATGGTTCCTACGTGCTCGGTGCCGATCATTTCTGGTGGTCGTACACGCTGCTGGTGATTGCCGGCGCGTGCATGTACGCACCCTATGGGCCGTTCTTCGCAATCGTGCCGGAAATTCTGCCGGCCAACGTTGCCGGTGGCGCGATGGCGCTGATCAATAGCATGGGCGCGCTCGGTTCGTTCGGCGGCTCCTATCTGGTTGGTTATTTGAACAGCTCGACCGGTTCACCCGGTGCTTCGTACCTGCTGATGAGCGGCGCGCTCATGCTGTCGGTGGTGCTGACGATTTTCCTCAAGCCCGGCGCCAGTGATCGCGTCGCGCCCAAAGCCGTGGCCAAGCGTCCGGTGCCGGCTCATTCCTGAAGAGATTTTTGCCATGAAAAAACAGGTCGTGTTGTACAAGAAACTTTCGCCGGCGCTGATGACGCGCCTGCAAGAACACGTCGAAGTGACGTTGGTTGAAAGCCTCGACGCCGACGGACTCATGCAACTGCGCAACGCCCTGCCCCGCGCCCACGGCTTGCTCGGTGCCAGCCTGAAAATCGACGCCGCATTGCTGGATCTGGCGCCGCAACTGGAGGCGATTGCCAGCGTCTCGGTGGGCGTCGACAACTACGCCATCGACTACCTGACGCGGCGCAAGATTCTGCTGACCAACACCCCGGACGTACTCACCGAAACCACCGCCGACACCGGTTTCGCCTTGATCCTCGCCGCTGCCCGGCGGGTGGTGGAACTGGCGAACATGGTGCGCAGCGGCCAATGGCAGCGCAGCATCGGGCCGGCACATTTCGGCACCGATGTGCACGGCAAGACGCTGGGCATCATCGGCATGGGCCGCATTGGCGAGGCATTGGCCCAGCGCGGACATTTCGGCTTTGGCATGCCGGTGATCTATCACAGCCAGTCGCGTAAGCCGGCAGTCGAGGATCGCTTTGATGCGCAGTACCGCAGCCTTGAAGACTTGTTGAAGCAAGCCGATTTCATCTGTCTGACCTTGCCGCTGACGGCGCAGACAGAAGGGCTGATCGGCGCTGAACAGTTCGCGTTGATGCGCCCGGAAAGCATCTTCATCAATATCTCCCGGGGCAAAGTGGTCAATGAGGCGGCGCTGATCGATGCACTGCGGCATAACCGAATTCGCGCGGCGGGCCTTGATGTGTTCGAGCGTGAGCCGTTGAATCAGGACTCGCCGTTGTTGCAGCTCAATAATGTGGTCGCCACGCCGCATATGGGATCGGCGACCCACGAGACACGCGAGGCGATGGCGCGCCGTGCGGTGGAGAATCTGTTGCTGGCGTTGGGTGGGGAGAAGCCTTTGAATCTGGTCAATCCATTGGCCTGGCAAGGCTGAAAAAACTGTCGCCTGAAAAACCGTTTTCGCGAGCGAGCCCGCATTTGAAATGCACACCACTGTGGGAGCGCGCTTGCTCGCGAAGGGGCCCGTTCAGACAACACAAAACCCCTCAGGCACGGCGCATCTGTAACAACTGCGCCGCACACAGGGCAATCCGCGCACAGGCATCGGCCAGTTTCACCCTGTCCACCACCAACCCGATGCGAATATGCCCCGCCGCACTCGGCCCGAATGCCTCACCCGCCAGCACCGACACGCCATAGCCCTCCAGCAACCGCTCGGCAAACGCCTGCGCGCCGAGCCCGGTCTGGCGGACATCGACCATCACGAACATCCCGCCATCCGGCCGGATCGGCTGCAAACCCGGACAGCCGCGCAACCGCTCGCACACCAGATCGCGACGCAGGCGATACTCCTCGCGCATCTGCGTCACTTCGGGCAAATCCGTTTCCAGCGCCACTTGCGCGGCTTTCTGGACGAAATCCGGCAAGCCGAACAACATGCTCAGCGACAGGTTTACCAAGTGCTCAGCCAATGATTTCGGCCCGATCATCCAGCCGATGCGCCAGCCGGTCATGGCGTGGGATTTGGACAGGCTATTGATCGTCGCGGTGCGCTCGGCCATGCCCGGCAGGCTCGCCGGGCTGACGTGCTCGCCCTCGTAAAGCAGTTCGCTGTAGACCTCGTCGCTGATCAGCCACAAATCGTGACGAATGCACAAGGTCGCCAGTTCCTGCCAGATCAGCAGCGGCAGGCTGGCACCGCTGGGATTGTTCGGACTGTTGAGCAGCATGGCGCGGGTCTTGGGGGTGATGCGTGCGGCGACATCGGCGGGGTCTACGCGAAAGCCGTTTTCCGGCCGTACCGGCACCGGCACCACCGTCGCGCCACAGGCGCCAAACACGCCTTCGTAGGTCACGTACATCGGCTCGGCGACAATCACCTCGTCACCCGGATCGAGCAGGCATTGCGCCACCGAATACACCGCGCATTGCGCGCCGGGCATGACAATCACATGGTCGGCATCGACCGCTTGACCACTGCGCCGCCGATGGCGTGCGGCAATCAACTGGCGTAGCGCCAAGCGGCCGCGCACTTCGGAATAATGGGTATCACCTGCCAGCAAACTGTCGATGGCACCATGGACGATGGGCAACGGTGTATCGAAATCCGGATCGCCCACGCTCAGCAGCAAGATATCGACACCCTCGGCGCGCAACGCCAGCGCTCGGTCGTGAATCTGCCAAGCCGCTGCACCCTCCCCGGCGATTCGTTGGGTCAAGGCTGAATAGCGCATGTACGTCTCCTGATGGCGCGGTCTCCAGCCTTCACCCTATCTCAAATCACAAAACGCGCCACCATGGCGTTCAAATCCGCCGCCAAACGCGACAGTTCGTGGGTCGCGGCGCTGGTCTGGTTGGCGCCTGCAGCCGATTGCGTGGCCAGGTCGCGGATGTTGACGAGATTGCGGTCAACTTCACGGGACACCTGCGCCTGCTCTTCCGAGGCGCTGGCGATCACCAGGTTGCGCTCGTTGATCTGGTGGATCGACTGAGTGATTTGCTCCAGTGCCACACCGGCGGCGCGGGCCATTTCCAGCGTGGTTTGGGTGCGCTGGTTGCTTTGCTGCATCGACGAAACCGCTTCGCCAGTGCCGTTCTGGATGCCGGCAACCATTTTTTCGATTTCCTGCGTTGACTGCGCCGTGCGATGGGCCAGCGCTCGCACTTCGTCGGCAACCACGGCGAAACCGCGTCCGGCCTCACCGGCACGTGCCGCTTCGATGGCTGCGTTTAGAGCCAGCAGGTTGGTCTGTTCGGCGATGGCGCGGATCACATCGAGCACTTTGCCGATGTCGCGCCCCTGTGCAGCGAGGCCTTCGACCATGTGTGCGGTGTTCTGCACGTCGTGGGTCATGGTCTGGATCGCGTCGACGGTTTTCACCACCTGATCGCGACCTTCGCGCGCGGCGTGGGTCGATTGGTTCGAGGCTTCGGAGGTCGACACGGCATTGCGCGCCACTTCTTCAACAGCGGCGGTCATCTCGTTGACAGCGGTGGCGGCTTGTTCGATTTCGTTGTTCTGCTGTTGCAGGCCACGGGAGGCCTCTTCGGTCACGGCGCTGAGTTCCTCGGCGGCGGCCCCCAACTGTGTGGCGGAACCGGCAATCTGCTCGATGGTTTTACGCAGGTTCGTTTGCATGGCCACAAGGGCTTCGAGCAGGCGCGCCGGTTCGTCCTTGCCATCGACTTCGATGAGGGTGGTGAGGTTGCCGCCGGCGATGGTTTGCGCGGCCGCCACTGCGCGGTTCAGCGGTGTGACGATGCTGCGGGTCAGCAGCCAGGCCAGCAAAACGGTCGCCAGCGCGGCAACGACCGCGACAATGATGATGCCGGTGATGGCGCTGTCGTAATGGTCACTGGCCTGCTCGGAGGCTGCTTTCGCCCCTGCACCGTTGATCGCGATCAGTTTGTTGAGCTGCTCGCCCATCCGGTCGGTGCCGTCCTTGATCCGCGTGTTGATCAGCGTGCGCAATTCATCGAGCTTGTCCTGACGGGACAGCTCCAACATCTGGTTTTGCGCTTGCAGATAGTTGTCCAGCGTCGCCGTGAAGGTCTGATACAGCGCTCGCTCTTCTGTGCCTGCCGGCAGCGCGGCATAGGCGGCCTGGGCGCTGCGGACTTTATCGACCAGCACAGCAATGCGGGTCTGTGCTTCCTGTAAACCGGCCGGTTCGCGATTGACCAACACGCGGAACGACAGAATCCGCAGGCGCAGAACGTTTTCCGTCATTACGCCGAGCTGCGTCACGCTCGGCAGTTGGTTGGTGTCCATGTCGATGGAGGCCTGGCGGATGGTCGACATTCGATTGACGGCGAACATGCCGAGCACAATCACCAGCAAGGCGATAAAGGCAAAACCGAGGAAAGCACGGGGCGCGATATTCAGGTTACGCAAGGACATAGATGGACTCTCGAAAGATAGAAACTACGAGCGTCCTTGCCGTGATCATTGGCCTGTGAAGCAGGCTTCAGTCCGGCGTCACGGGGGTTGATGTTCTTGTGCGCGCCTATTGGTTATATCGGCCAGGCTTTAGGAAGATTTTGGGTCAAGCGTAAATATTTTTCAGGGTGTTACACAACTGAAGCAGTGTGCACACCCTGATTGCGGAGCAGCCGAAGGTGGCTCCAGAGTGGGTCAGCGTTGGCTGGAGAGTTGCCAGACACGCGCGATATCAGTGGCACGCTCACGCAACAGCCGAGGCGCTTCGGCGCAGGCATTTTCAAGCGTCATCGGGCCACTGGTCACAGCGAATGCTGCATCGATGCCATGGGCGTAGAGCTCCTGATAACCCTCGCCCAATGTCCCGGCGATGACGATCACCGGCACCTTGTGCTGTTTGGCAATCCGCGCCACGCCGAACGGGGTCTTGCCGCGCAAGGTCTGCGCGTCGAAACGCCCTTCGCCGGTGATGACCAGATCGGCGCCTTTTACCGCTTCTGCCAGCCCCACCAGCTCGGCGACCACATCAACGCCCGCCTGAAATTGCGCGCCGAGAAATGCCTTGGCGGCAAAACCCAAGCCACCCGCCGCCCCGCTGCCCGGTTCATCGCGAACGTCTTTGCCTAACGCCTGCGCGCAGAGTTCGGCGTAGTGCCCAAGGGCCAGGTCCAGTTGTTGAACCTGCGCAGGCGATGCACCTTTCTGCGGACCAAAGATCGCCGAAGCACCGTGGGGGCCGCACAGCGGGTTGTTGACGTCCGCCGCGATGTCAAAACGCACCTCGGCCAGACGCTCGTCCAGGCCAGTGAGATCCAGCCGCGCCAATTGCGCCAACGCCAGACCGCCCGGCACCAGCGTCTGCCCTTGTGCATCAAGCAGTTTGATCCCCAACGCCTGCATTGCCCCGGCGCCGCCGTCATTGGTCGCACTGCCGCCAATCGCCAGGATCACCCGTTGTGCCCCTGCATCCAGAGCGGCGCGAATCAGCTCGCCGGTGCCGAAGGTGCTGCTGATACACGCATCACGCTGCCCCGGCGGCACCAATTGCAGGCCGCTGGCCTCGGCCATTTCGATGATCGCCGTGTGGTTGTGCGGCAACCAGCCCCACGCCGCGTCAACCGGTGCGCCCAACGGGCCACGCACGCGGGTGCGGCGCAACTCGCCTTCGCACGCGGCGAGAATCGACTCGACCGTGCCTTCGCCGCCGTCAGCCATGGGGCATTTGACCAGCGTGGCGTGCGGCCAGACTTGCGCCAGCCCCAGCGCAATGGCCTCGGCGACGCCTTGGGCACTCAGGCTGTCCTTGAACGAATCGGGGGCGATGACGATCTTCATGTGAATTCTCCAGTTCCAATGCCCCTCATGCTGCCAGTCGGCATGCGCATTGACGCCTGTCCGCCGCACAATGGGCGCGGGCGTTTATTGTTCATTTCTACAAAAGCCATGAAGACGTGCTCGCGAAGGCGTCATTGAGATCAGCGACTAACCCGGGTCTGTCTGCGGCAAAAGCTGCACGCCAAGATACAGCGCCAGCATCCCCTCCAGCCGTAACGGGTCCACTCCACTGATCTCGGCAATCCGCTCCATCCGATAGCGCAGGCTATTGCGGTGAATCCCCAGCGCATCGGCACACGCCTGACTCTGCCCATCGTGTTCACACCAACTGCGCAGCGTCGCCAGTAACTGGCCGTTACCGTCCTTGGCGATGACTTTGCGCAGCGGTTTGAGTAACTCGTCCAGCGCATCATCGTTGCGATGGCGCCACAACATGACCGGCAGCCGATAACGATTGAGGATCAGCAATCGCGAGTGCGGCAGCACCTCACGGCCATAAGCGAGCAAATCGCCAACCCGTCGATAACAACGACGCAACCCGACCAGCCCATCCGCCTGCCCGCCGACGGCGATGCGCAGAATATTCCAGCCCAGGCCATCAAGCTTCTCCAGCAAACGATCATGCTCCATGCTCTGGCTCGCCGGCCGACACCAGAGCAGCGACGACTTCGCCGAACTGACGCACCAGCTATCCGGGTAACGCGACATCAACCAGGCACTCAGCGCCTCGACGGTTTGCCCCGGCCCATGTTCCTGCCCCAACTCGAACAGATACGGCACGCGGGTCAATTGCGGCTTGAGCCCCATCTGCTGCGCCTCGTCGACCAAGCGCGGCGAATCCCCCGCTTCGCTCAGCAACAACGCCAACAGATCATCGCAACGCTGACGGCGCCATTGCTGTTCGGCCTGCTGATTGCGCTGGCCCACCAGCATTTCCGCCGTCATGCGCACCAGTTCGGCGTACGTGCGCAATTGCTCCGGCTCGCCGGTGATGCCAAGCACGCCGATCAAGCGTTGATCGAGCAGCAGCGGCAGGTTGATGCCAGGCTGCACGCCTTTCAAATGCAGGGCAGTCGGGCCGTCGATCTCCACCACCCGACCATTCGCCAGCACCAGTTGCGCACCTTCATGACGGGTGTTGATGCGCTCCGGTTCGCCACTGCCAAGTATCAACCCCTGGCTGTCCATGACGTTGACGTTGTAGGGCAAAATGGCCATGGCCCGGTCAACGATGTCTTGGGCGAGGTCGTGGTCGAGTTCGAACATAAGCGCTGAAATCCTTGAAAGCAGGTGCGGACACGTTGTTCAGCCGCACAGGGTCTGGCGGTAAACCCTGTGCTCAGGCACAAAGACAATCCGGCCACAGGTGGCCGAGACTCTCGGGGCGATCAACGTTACCCGTTGCATCGCAAAAAATCATAATAAAGAGAGAGCCGCTATGTCGCAGAGCGCCGCAGCTACCCAGACCATCGATGACGTTAAGAATGCCGTTTATAAACGCGTCACCCTGCGTTTAATCCCCTTCATTTTCATCTGCTACTTGTTCAACTACCTCGACCGGGTCAACGTTGGATTCGCCAAACTGCAGATGCTTGATGCACTGAAATTCAGCGAAACCGTGTACGGCCTCGGTGCTGGTATCTTCTTCATCGGCTACGTGCTGTGCGGCGTACCGAGCAACCTGGCGCTGAGCAAATTCGGGCCACGGCGCTGGATCGCGGTGATGATGATCACCTGGGGCGTCTTGTCGACCTGCCTGTTGTTCGTCACCACACCGACCGAGTTCTACACCTTACGTTTGTTTACCGGTGCGGCTGAAGCCGGGTTCTTCCCAGGCGTGGTGTTGTACCTCTCGCAGTGGTTCCCCACCTTCCGCCGTGGCCGGATCATGGCGCTGTTCATGTCGGCGATCCCGGTCTCCGGGTTGCTCGGCAGCCCATTTTCGGGTTGGATTCTCAACCACTTCGCCGCTGGACAAGGTGGTTTGGCCGGTTGGCAGTGGATGTTCCTGCTGCAAGGCATTCCGACCGTGGTGCTGGGCGCGCTGGCGTATTTCCTGCTCAGCGACAACTTTGCCACTGCCAAATGGCTGACCGCGCATGAGCGCTCTGTGCTGGAAGCGGATCAGGCCGAAGACCTGGCCAACAAGCCGAAAACCACTTCGGACTCGCTGATCGCAGTGTTCAAAAATCCGGCGATCTGGGCGTTTGGCCTGATCTATTTCTGCATCCAGAGCGGCGTCTACGCGATCAACTTCTGGCTGCCGTCGATCATCAAGAACCTCGGTTTCAGCGACAACCTGGTGATCGGCTGGCTGAGCGCGATCCCGTATCTGCTGGCAGCGGTGTTTATGCTGATGGTAGGTCGTTCGGCAGACTTGCGTAAAGAACGTCGCTGGCATCTGGTGGTGCCGATGCTGATGGGGGCTATCGGTCTGATCATCGCGGTGAATTTCGCCGCCAACCCGGCGATTGCGATTCTGGGGTTGACCATCGCGACCATGGGCGCCCTCACCGGCCTGCCAATGTTCTGGCCGGTGCCGACGGCGATGCTCAGTGCAGGCGCGGCAGCGGGTGGTCTGGCGTTGATCAACTCGATGGGGCAGATGGCCGGGTTCCTCAGCCCGTATCTGGTGGGTTGGGTCAAGGACAGCACGGGCTCGACCGATTTGGCGTTGTACCTGCTGGCCGGGGTGATTGTCGGCGGGAGTTTGCTGGCGTTGCGGACGACGCGCACGCTGCGTGCCTGATCAGATCGTACAGATCAAAAGATCGCAGCCTGCTGCGATCTTTTGCTTTCAGGGCATCGCATCCAACTCAATCACCACACCCCCCGGCATCTGCACGAAAATCTGCCAGATGCCATCCTCAGGCACTTGCGCCAATTGGTACGGCAACCCACTTTCACGCACCCGCTGCAACACGGCTTCTGCGGGCTCATCGGTACGAAACGCGATGTGGCTCAACGCCGTGTCATCCAGCATCGGTTGCTCGATCACATGCACCATGGCCTGCGCGTCCTGATAGAGCCAGCGACCGGGAAACGGAAACGGTGGGCGACGCCCCGGCGCGAGGCCGAGCAGTGCTTGAAAATTGTCTTGCAGCGCTTGGCCGTCAGCGGTGTTGAAAGCCAGATGATCGAATGTCCAGGCCATGCTCATCTCCTGCGATTGTTCATTGATTGCAGTATCCACGCTTGCCAATCACCGAAAAATCCGGCTAAAACGCAAAGATCTTTAAAGGATTTTTACCAATGAGCTCGATTCTCGATCTGGAGATCTTCGTCCGCGTCGCCGATTCCGGCAGCATTTCCGCCGCTGCCCGCACGCTGGAACTGACGCCGGCCGCCGCCAGTATTGCGTTGAAACGCCTGGAAACCCGCCTCGGCACCCGCCTGCTCGCCCGTTCCACTCGTAGCATGCGCCTGACAGAAGAGGGCCGGCGTTATCTGGACAGTGTCCGCTTGGCACTGGCGACGCTGGCCGAGGGTGAGCAGGCGCTCAAGCCGCAGACCGAGGGCCTGAGCGGCGTGCTGCAACTGGCGGCGCCGTCGGACTTCGGGCGCAATGTGTTACTGCCGTGGCTGGATGATTTCAAGCGCGCGCACCCCAATATTCGACTGCAACTGCTGCTCAACGACCGGCATGCGGATCTGTTTCGCGAAACCGTGGACGTCGCACTGCGCTTCGGCGTGCCAAGTGATTCGACGCTGGTGGCGCTACCCATTGTGCCCCAGCATCGGCGCGTTGCCTGCGCCAGCCCCGACTATCTGGCCCGACATGGCACCCCGCACTCCCCGACTGAATTAAGTGAACACAGCGCCCTGCTCTACTTGCGTAATGGCGGGCCCTATAACACTTGGCACTTCAGTCGCGGCGATCAAGTGCTGGACGTCGATGTTGATGGTGATTACCTCAGCGACGACGGCGAAGTCGCCCGCCGCTGGGCATTGGCCGGCCATGGCATCGCCTACAAAGCCTGGCTAGACGTTGCCGAAGACGTGCGCGCCGGGCGGTTGGTAACGCTGTTTGATGACTGGCAGGGTGAAAGCGTGCCGTTCAATTTACTGTGCCCGCATCGACTGCAGGTATCGGAAAGGGTCAGGGTGTTGCAGGCATTTTTACGGGAACGCTGCCTTGGGTTGAGTCGATAATTCACTTTGCCGCATCCGATGGTTCTGGTATTTGATTGGCTTTCCCACCGACAAAAGGATTTCGGCATGAGCTATCGCACACTGGGGCACTCGGGTTTGCAGGTGTCCACCCTCACCCTCGGCACGATGATGTTTGGCGAACAGACCAGCACCGAGGAGTCGCTGCGCATCATCGACAAGGCGTGGGATCAGGGCATCAACTTCATCGACACCGCAGACGTCTACACCCAAGGTCGCTCGGAGGAAATCGTCGGCGAAGCGATTGCCCGCCATCGGCATGACTGGGTATTGGCGAGCAAGGTCGGTTTTGGCCCGGTGGACGGTGTGCCGAACCGCAGCGGTTTAAGCCGCAAACACATCTTCAACGGCCTCGATGCCAGCCTGACGCGTCTGGCCACTGACTATCTCGACATCTATTACCTGCACCGCGAAGACCACAACACGCCGCTGGAAGTCACCGTGTCGGCGATTGGCGATCTGATCCGTCAGGGCAAGATTCGTTACTGGGGCCTGTCGAACTACCGGGGCTGGCGGATTGCCGAGGTGATTCGCATCGCTGACAACCTCGGCGTCGATCGCCCGGTGATCAGCCAGCCGCTGTACAACATCGTCAACCGTCAGGCCGAGGCTGAGCAAATCACGGCTGCGCAAACCTATGGCTTGGGGGTGGTGCCCTATAGCCCGCTGGCCCGTGGCGTTCTCAGTGGCAAATACGCGCCGGACGTGAAACCCGACGCCAACAGCCGCGCCGGGCGTCAGGACAAACGCATTCTGGAAACCGAATGGCGCGTGGAGTCGTTGCGCATTGCCCAGCAAATTCACCAGTACACCGAACAGCGCGGGGTCGGGATGGTTGAATTTGCGATTGCCTGGGTGTTGAACAACAGCGCGGTAACGTCGGCGATTGTCGGGCCACGAACCGAGGCGCAATGGGATGCGTACACCAAGGCGCAGGCGGTGAAGATCACGGCGGAGGATGAGGCGTTTATCGATTCGCTGGTGACGCCGGGGCATTCATCGACACCGGGGTTCAATGATGTGAGCCATTTTGTATCGGGGCGTAAACCGCATCAGGCCTAGAATCTTCGCACCGTTCTACGGACTATGCTGCACCCAAGATTCCTGTGGGAGCTTGCCCGCGATGGCAGTTGCACATTCAACACATGATTTGAATGTTCTGGCCTCATCGCTGGCAAGCCGGCTCCCACAGGTTTTGTAATGTGTGGGAAATAATGAGCGCCCGATCAATATTCAGCACAAAAACCACGTATCCTTCGCGCCCCGTTTGATCACCCACCCGCGAGGACAGTTTGTCTAAAGGTATCGCTTTATCGGTTTCAGCCTCGGTGCTGTTTGCCGTCATGTATTACTACACTTCGCTGCTCACCCCGTTGAGTGGCGTGGAGATTTTTGGCTGGCGAATGCTGCTGACCGTGCCGTGCATGACCGTGTTCATGCTGGTGTCCGGCGAATGGCGTCGGGGGCTGGAGTTGGTTCGCCTGATGGCATCCAAGCCGAAACTGATCGCCGGGCTGTTCGTCTCGGCCGCCCTGCTCGGCGTGCAGTTATGGCTGTTCATGTGGGCGCCGCTCAACGGCTACAGTCTTGATGTGTCACTGGGTTACTTCCTGCTGCCACTGGCGATGGTACTGACCGGGCGGATTGCCTACGGCGAAAGCCTGTCGTACCTGCAAAAAGTGGCGGTATTCTTCGCAAGTCTGGGCGTATTGAACGAGCTGTATCAGGTAGGCGGTTTTTCCTGGGCAACACTGGTGGTCGTGGTCGGTTATCCGCTGTACTTCGTGCTACGCAAATACCTGAACACCGACAACCTGGGCGGGCTGTGGGTCGACATGAGCCTGATGCTGCCGGTTGCCTACTGGTTTGTGCACGGCGGCGAGCAGGGTTTTGCTGTGTTCGATCAATACCCGGGGCTGCTGTGGCTGATTCCGTTGCTGGGCCTGATCAGTGCTTCGGCATTGGTGGTGTACATCATTGCCAGCCGTTTATTGCCGTTCAGTCTGTTTGGGTTGTTGAGTTATGTGGAGCCGGTGTTGCTGCTCGGTGTGGCGCTGTTGCTCGGTGAGAGCATCAAGTCGGGTGAGTGGCTGACTTACATTCCGATCTGGCTGGCTGTACTGGTGTTGATCTTCGAAGGTTTTAAACACCTGATGCGCCAACGCAGATCTTAAATCCAGCACAAAAAAATCCCGGCCCTGCATCACTGCAGGCCGGGATTTTTCATTTCAGTTGCGTATTACTCAGTGGCGAGCACACCACGACGCACCTGATCACGCTCGATCGATTCGAACAGCGCCTTGAAGTTACCCTCGCCGAAACCATCGTCGCCTTTACGCTGGATGAATTCGAAGAACACCGGGCCCATCAGGGTTTCCGAGAAGATCTGCAGCAGCAAGCGCTTGTCGCCCTGCTCCGACGAACCGTCGAGCAGAATGCCACGCGACTGCAATTGATCAACCGGTTCGCCGTGGTTCGGCAGACGGCCTTCGAGCATCTCGTAGTACGTTTCCGGCGGCGCGGTCATGAAGCGCATGCCGATTTTTTTCAGGTGATCCCAGGTCTTGATCAGGTCGTCGGAGAGGAACGCGACGTGCTGGATGCCCTCGCCGTTGAACTGCATCAGGAACTCTTCAATCTGCCCGGCGCCCTTGGACGATTCTTCGTTCAGCGGGATGCGAATCATGCCGTCCGGCGCGGTCATGGCTTTGGAGGTCAGGCCGGTGTATTCGCCCTTGATGTCGAAGTAGCGGATCTCGCGGAAGTTGAACAGCTTCTCGTAGAAGTTCGCCCAGTAGGCCATGCGACCGCGATACACGTTGTGGGTCAGGTGGTCGATGATCTTCAGGCCGGCACCGACCGGGTTGCGATCAACGCCTTCGATAAACACAAAATCGATGTCGTAGATCGAGCTGCCTTCGCCGAAACGGTCGATCAGGTACAGCGGCGCGCCGCCAATGCCTTTGATCGCCGGAAGGTTCAGCTCCATCGGACCTGTTTCGATGTGGATCGGCTGAGCGCCGAGTTCCAGTGCGCGGTTGTAGGCTTTTTGCGAATCCTTGACCCGGAATGCCATGCCGCACACCGACGGGCCGTGCTCGGCCGCGAAGTACGACGCAACGCTGTTCGGTTCGTTATTGAGAATCAGATTGATCGCGCCCTGACGATACAGGTGTACGTTCTTGGAGCGGTGGGTCGCGACTTTGGTGAAGCCCATGATCTCGAAGATCGGCTCCAGGGTGCCAGGTACAGGCGAAGCGAGCTCGATGAATTCAAAGCCCATCAGGCCCATTGGGTTTTCGTATAAATCTGCCATGGTGACGCCTCATCATTCTTATCAAATTAACCAGAGTTATTTGTCAGTAATGCTGAGAACGGTGGGCGGGGCGCAGGAGATGCCACGCACGCTGCGGGCGAGGAAGTCACCGTAGATCAGTTGAAACCCGAATATCTTCATTGTCGACCCAAGGCTCTTGCGGGCGAGGCTTCTGCTGCCAGAAGACGATTATTATTGTATGCGTAAACCGATTCTACACAGCGTAAATCGGGTTGTCTGCCCTCTCTATAAAATCCGCTTTTCTGCGGGCGATGCAAGAGGTCTGTTGCGGCGCACAGAACAGCACTGGCTTTACCGGGCTGGCTGCACAAGCGTTATCCGCCATCTATCATCCCCCTGAACAAACTGTTTGCAAGCGTTGCACCGATGCCCGGTCTGCATTCGAGAGCCCCATTTTTTAGCCACAGGATGCGCCCATGCCGTTAACCGTCAGATCTCGCCGCAAACGTAGCACCCGTATTGCCGTGACATTGCTCTGCGGCCTGCTTCCCGTGTTGCTGGGCAGCGTGATTCTTTACCTGCAGGCCGAACGTACCCTCCAGCAGGGCTCACAGCAGACCGCCGAAGAGGCATTGCGGCAGTTTGAACTGATGCTCGACAACACTGCTCAGGCGGCCCGCGAGTTATTGCCGCTGGCCGGCCAGCGCTGTGAAGACGTCAAACTGGCCCTGCGCGAGCAAGTCACCCGCCGCCCCTTCGTGCGCTCGACCAATCTTGTCTGGGACCACAACCTCTATTGCAGTTCGTTGTTCGGCGACTATGAGGAAGCCGTCAATGCTGGCGATTACACACAAGGCAAGTTGTGGTTGATGAACGGCAACCCGGTGACACCGAATACTGCGCTGCTGGTGTATCGACTCAGCGAAGGTCGTGGCAGTGCATTGACGACACTGGACGGCTATCACCTGAGCAACGTGCTGCGGTTGATTGGCCGGCAGAGGTTGCTGTTACTGCAAGTGGGCGATAGCTGGCTGTCCGCCAATGGCGAGGTACACAACGGCGCCCTCCCCGTGCTGCCGGTAGCGCAGAGCAAGCTCGACTCTTCGCGCTACGCATTCAGTGTGTCGGCGGGCTATCCCGAAGGTGAAGTCTGGCGCTACATGACCCACGAATACCCGCCGCTGTTCAGCCTGCTGATGTTCTTTGGCGTGGTCTCGGGCGCGATCAGCCATGTCCTGCAAAAACGCGCCACCTCGCCGAGCCACGAAATGCTCCGGGCCTTGGATGCCGGCGAGTTCATTGCCTACTTCCAGCCAGTGGTTCATGGCGAGAGCAAAAAGTGGTCGGGCGCCGAGGTGTTGATGCGCTGGAACCATCCAAAAGAAGGCCTGGTGCGTCCAGACCTGTTTATCCCGTTCGCCGAACACTCGGGCTTGATCGTGCCAATGACCCGCGCCTTGATGCGACAGACAGCGGCGTTGCTCGGACCACCGTCATCGACCTTCACCACACCGTTTCATATCGGTATCAACATCACGGCAAGCCATTGTCAGGATCTGGAACTGGTGGAAGACTGCCGCGAATTTCTCACCGCCTTCGCACCCGGGAGCATCAACCTGGTGCTGGAGTTGACAGAACGCGAGCTGATCGAGCCCACCGAGACAACACGACAACTGTTTGAACAACTGAACGCCATGGGCGTGATGATCGCCATCGACGATTTCGGCACCGGTCATTCAAGTCTGGGTTATTTGCGCAAATTCAATGTGGATTTCCTCAAGATCGATCAGAGCTTCGTCGCCATGATCGGCGTCGATGCGCTCTCACGGCATATTCTCGATACCATCATCGAACTCTCGGCCAAGCTGGATCTGGGCATTGTTGCCGAAGGTGTCGAAACTCAGGCGCAGGCCGACTACCTGACTGCGCACAACGTCAACTTCCTGCAGGGCTATCTCTATGGCAAACCCATGCCGGCGGCAGACTTCATTAGTGCATTAAGTCACCATTAACTAGCCAGAGATTAAGCGTGACGCGCCGACAAGGCGCACCAAATTGATACAAAAGACCACTGTTGTTACATAAGTACAACGTCAGGATTTACTCCTGAGGCATTAACAACTACAATTTTTCTTGCCTGTGCAAGATTGGCAGGTGAGCCAATTATCACCGAGTCGCTACAAGGCTCTTGGCTTTTAGCTTTGTTTGCGGTTGGTATCAGCCAAACACACTATTGGAGTAAAGATATTGTCCAGACTCGCTGAATTTCGTGCAGCTGAAAAGGCCCTTCAGGAACAGCTCAAGCAGCTGGAATCGCTGAAGAACGATGCCGGGCTCAAGAAAGAAATCGAATTCGAAGAAAAGCTCCAAGGGCTGATGAAAACCTACGGCAAAGGCCTGAGAGACATCATCGCCATTCTCGATCCGAATCCGGCAAAATCCGGTCTGCAAACTACTGCAGCCCCTAAAACCCGCCGCGCTCGCGTGGTCAAGGTCTATCAGAATCCGCACACCGGCGAACTGATCGAGACCAAGGGCGGCAACCACCGCGGCCTTAAAGCCTGGAAGGAACAATACGGTGCAGCCACCGTTGATTCCTGGTTGCGCGGTTAATCCCTCGCCAACAAACAAGCCCTGCCTCATGCGGGGCTTTTTTATTGACAATATCTAACAAATGAAATGAATTTCATCGTGCAAGTTGCGAGCTTTCTATAACCTCCCCGAGCCAAGGGACCTAAACATTTTGCCGCGCAATGTTGCGAAAATGGCCATCATTAAACTTTATGCTTAATCCCTTCGGGTATCTAACCAAGCCTTGAAAAGTACAAGAACTTAAAGTTTCAGGCTATTTCTCACCGCCACGATCTCATCCGCGCTTGCTTTATAAACCTGCGCCTGGCCGGCATAGGAAAGTACATAAGCCTTATCCGCGTCGACCGCCGCCACCAGCGTTTGCGATAACACATGCCGGCCGTTTTCGGTCACTGTGCAAGTCGTCTCCAGCGCAGACAAAGCACCAAGCATCGTCGTATGCACCTTATTGCAGACACTCTGATACCCCCCTTGGAAAAAGTCTTTTTGTATCGACTTGCGCATTTCCAGCAACACACCCTGCAAGTTAACCTGATGACCCGATTCGACCCGAGTCATCGTGAGTTCCATCACCATCACCTGATTGCCATCGGCATCGTTCTTGACCGCCCGCTGACGGGAAACCTGTGGTGCCACATCAGTCAGCGCTTCGACCTCCCAGCCTGCGGGCCAAGTGATATCGGGCTCGCCAGCGAAAACGCTCATGGCGATTAGCGAAAAGACAAAGTAAACAAACAGGGATTTGAACAGTCGGATCATTGCCGGACACACTCGCAGATTGAACGGCAAAGTCTGAGCCCCGCCTGCACGGAGGGCAAGCCTGCCCTTTCATTTGGCGATGCTGACAGGCATGCGTATCATTGCGCCCATACACTCGCCCCATCGTTATTGGAGGGCCCATGAGCCTCAACGAACTGAACACCTTCCCCGGCGTCACCGCCACGCCAGACAGCGCAACCCGCAACTTCGTCTTCAACCACACCATGCTGCGTGTAAAAGACATTACCCGCTCGCTGGACTTCTACACCCGCGTGCTGGGTTTTTCGCTGGTTGAAAAACGTGACTTCCCGGACGCCGAGTTCAGCCTGTATTTCCTCGCACTGGTCGACAAGGCGCAGATCCCGGCCGATGCCGCCGCCCGCACCGAATGGATGAAGTCGATCCCGGGCATTCTGGAACTGACGCACAACCACGGCACCGAAAACGACGCTGACTTTGCTTACCACAATGGCAACACTGATCCGCGTGGCTTTGGTCACATCTGCATCTCGGTGCCAGACATCGTTGCTGCCTGCGCACGCTTCGAAGAGCTGGGCTGCGACTTCCAGAAGCGCCTGAGCGATGGCCGCATGAAAAGTCTGGCGTTCATCAAGGATCCGGACGGCTACTGGGTCGAGATCATTCAGCCAGCGCCTATGTAACTCAATAGCCCCAAACACCTTTGAGAACGGGCTTGCTCGCGAATGCGGTGTGTCATTCAGCAATGATGCTGACTGTACAGACGCTTTCGCGAGCAAGCCGCTCCGACACTGGTTTGGTGTTTTCAGGCCGGGCGTTTACGCCGGAGCCGAAGTGCGGATCAAGTGATCGAAAGCACTCAGCGAAGCCTTGGCGCCCTCGCCCACCGCGATCACGATCTGCTTGTACGGCACAGTGGTCACATCACCCGCAGCGAAGATGCCGGGAATCGACGTTTCCCCACGGTTATCGACAATGATCTCGCCACGCGGCGACAACTCGATGGTGCCTTTGAGCCAGTCGGTGTTGGGCAACAGACCGATTTGTACAAAGATCCCTTCCAGCTCGACAGTACGCAACTCGTCAGTCTGACGATCCTTGTAACGCAAGCCATTGACCTTCTGTCCATCGCCTGTCACTTCAGTAGTTTGCGCACTGGTAATGACGGTCACGTTCGACAGACTGTGAAGTTTGCGCTGCAACACAGCGTCAGCACGCAGTTGTACGTCGAACTCCAGCAGCGTCACATGAGACACAATACCGGCCAGATCGATGGCTGCCTCAACACCGGAGTTACCGCCACCAATTACCGCTACGCGCTTGCCTTTGAACAGCGGGCCATCGCAGTGCGGGCAGTACGCCACGCCTTTGTTTCTGTATTGCTGCTCGCCCGGCACGTTCATTTCACGCCACCGCGCGCCGGTCGCCAGGATCACACTCTTGGCTTTGAGAGTCGCGCCGCTGGCGAAACGGACTTCATGCAGCTCGCCGTTTTTGCCCGCAATCAACTTGTCGGCGCGTTGTAGGTTCATGATGTCGACGTCGTACTGTTTAACGTGCTCTTCCAGGGCCGTAGCCAGTTTCGGGCCTTCAGTCTCCTGTACGGAAATGAAGTTCTCGATAGCCATGGTGTCCAGCACCTGACCGCCGAAACGCTCGGCGGCAACGCCAGTACGAATGCCTTTACGCGCAGCATAGATAGCAGCCGAAGCGCCGGCCGGGCCACCGCCGACCACCAGCACATCAAAGGTTTCTTTGGCGCTGATTTTCTCGGCCTGACGCTCGATGGCGCCAGTGTCGAGTTTGGCGAGAATTTCTTCCAGCCCCATGCGGCCCTGACCGAAATTCTCACCGTTGAGGTAGATGCTCGGCACCGCCATGATCTTGCGATCGTTGACTTCTTCCTGGAACAGCGCGCCGTCGATGGCGACGTGGCGAATGTCAGGGTTGAGCACGGCCATCAAGTTCAGTGCCTGGACCACGTCCGGGCAGTTCTGGCAGGACAGCGAGAAGTAAGTCTCGAAGCTGAACTCGCCTTTGAGCGAACGGATCTGCTCGATCACTTCAACACTGGCTTTCGAAGGGTGGCCGCCGACTTGCAGCAAGGCCAGCACCAGCGAGGTGAATTCGTGGCCCATCGGGATGCCAGCGAAACGCAGACTGATGTCGGCACCCGGGCGGTTGATCGAGAAAGACGGTTTGCGTGCGTCATCACCGCTGTCGATCAGGGTAATTTGGCTCGAAAGACTGGCAACGTCTTTGAGCAGTTCAAGCATTTCACGGGATTTCGCACCGTCGTCGAGAGAAGCAACGATCTCGATCGGTTGGGTGACCCGTTCCAGGTACGATTTCAACTGGGCTTTAAGATTGGCGTCCAACATACGGGCGATTTCCTTTATTTGAGGCGAAAAAAAGCCCGAGCGAAACTCGCCCGGGCTTTTCTATTGGGCGGTGCAGCTTACTTAAGTAGGTGCGGAGTCCCGCCCTGAGTTGCGTGTCACAGACTTAGATCTTGCCGACCAGGTCCAGGGACGGAGCCAGAGTGGCCTCGCCTTCTTTCCATTTGGCAGGGCAAACTTCGCCTGGGTGAGCTGCAACGTACTGAGCGGCTTTGATTTTGCGCAGCAGTTCGGAAGCGTCACGGCCAACGCCGCCATCGTTCAGTTCAACGATTTTGATCTGGCCTTCTGGATTGATCACGAAGGTGCCACGGTCAGCCAGGCCAGCTTCTTCGATCAACACGTCGAAGTTGCGGGAGATAACCTGGGTCGGGTCGCCGATCATGGTGTATTGGATTTTGCCGATGGCTGGCGAGGTGTTGTGCCAAGCCGCGTGAGCAAAGTGGGTATCGGTGGAAACGCTGTAGATCTCTACGCCCAGTTTCTGGAAGGCAGCGTAGTTGTCAGCCAGGTCTTCCAGCTCGGTTGGGCAAACGAAGGTGAAGTCGGCCGGGTAGAAGAATACGACCGACCACTTGCCTTTCAGATCAGCGTCCGAGACTTGAACGAAGTCGCCGTTTTTGAACGCGGTAGCTTTGAACGGTTTTACTTGGCTGTTGATGATAGGCATTGATGACTCTCCGTCAGGGGTTATGAAGTTGATGGGGTGAATCCTACCCACTCACTCGACGGATGGCTCATTGGCAAACCTGATGCTGCTGATTTGTTTTCGCTATTAGCGGACTGTATTAATAGAAGAAAACGATATCTAGGGCGACAGCGGCTTATCCGTAATCCGGGCCATCCCTTGAAAGGGGCTGGCTTCAACATAGCGCATGGCTGACTTCATGTCCTTCCAGCCGACGTAACTCATCAAAGACTTCAGATCCCAGCCACTTTGGTGAGCCCAGGTCGCAAAACCGCGACGCAGCGAGTGACTGGTGTAACCCTCGGCAGCGATCCCGGCGCGCTCAAGCGCCTGACGCAACAGCGGTATCACACTGTTGGCGTGCAAGCCCTCCTCGCACAGATTGCCCCAACGGTCGATGCCACGGAAAACCGGACCGCGCACCAGAGCGGCTTCGTTGAGCCAATCGATGTAAGCCTGAACCGGGCACAACTTCAAAAGTGCCGGGGTTTGATACGTTTGCCCGAGGTTTTCCCGATCACTCTTGCTGCGCGGCAGATACAGCGTAATGCCGCTGCCGGCCTGCGCCTGCACATGTTCAATCTGCAAGCGGCACAATTCATCACTGCGAAAACCACGCCAGAAGCCAAGCAGAATCAACGCGCGATCGCGGTATGCCTTGAGCAACTGCGGTCGATCCTGTTTTTCCTTCGCGGCTTTAGCCTCCTGCTCCAGCCAATCAACGACTCGCTCCAGATCCCTTAACTGCAGAGGTTCGGCTTGCTTCTCCTGGGCCGGGTGCAAAGCGCGGATACCCTTGAACACCTTACGCACTACCGGTGCTTTGGTCGGGTCGGCAAAACCTTGGCTGTTATGCCACTGCGCCAACGCCGACAACCGCAGCTTGAGCGTATTGATCGACAGCACGCCTGCATGCTCGACCAGATACCGCGCAACGTTGTCGGCCGTGGCCGGCAGAAATCCGCCCCAGCTCACTTCGAAATGCTCGATAGCCGCACGATAACTGCGGCGGGTGTTGTCACGGGTAGCGGCTTGAAGATAGCGATCCAGATCGCTCATGGGCTGTTTTCTCGCTGGCGTACTGATTCGGAGATCAAAGAGCGGATTTAATCACCTGACACTGGGTAATACCAGAATATCCCGCGTCTTAAATACCAGAGATTTATCTTTATTTTTGACATGGTACACTGCGTACTTTAGTGGCATGTACCACAGTACATAACCGTAGGAGCTAACATGGCCCGTGGCGGCATTACCAAAGCGCTGGTTCAGATCGCACGAACAGCGATCCTGGCCCGAGGCGAACACCCGAGCATCGATGCCGTACGCATTGAAATGGGTAACACCGGTTCGAAAACCACGATCCATCGCTATTTGAAGGAACTGGATGACGGCGCCCAGCCGATCGAAGCATCGGCTGAACCAATTGATGACGAGCTCACAGCACTGGTTTCACGCCTTGCTCAGCGCCTTAAAGAGCAGGCGCAAGAACCTATCGAACAGGCTCGTGAGCAGTTTGAGGAGCAACGCGAGGCACTCGAATCCGAACTGAAACAGACTCGCCATGCTCTAGAGCAACTGGAGCATCAGCACGAGATTCAAGGCGCCGCACTGGAGCGCGAATCGGAAGCGCTGGGCAACACCCGCTCGATGCTGCAAACCGAGCAAACCCGCAATGCCGGTCTGAATCAGGCATTGGCCGATTTTGAATTGCGCTTGCAGGACAAGGACGAGCAGATTCGCTCGCTGGAAGAAAAACACCTGCATGCCCGCGACGCGCTGGAGCATTACCGCAACGCCACCAAAGAACAGCGTGAGCAGGAACAGAGCCGCCACGAAGGCCAGGTGCAGCAGTTACAGGCAGAGCTGCGCCAAGCACAGCAAAGCGCGCTGGTTCGACAGGACGAAATTACTCAGCTACACCGCGACAACGAGCGCCTGCTCACCGAGAACCGTGGCACCCAGCGCGAATTGAGCCTGATGCAGGAGCAGCTCAAACAGAGCAATCAGCGTCAGGACCAATTGCTGGAGCAGGCCACCCGGGTCGACAGCGAACGCACCCTCCTCCAGGAACGCTTGCGTGTGGCATCACTGGAAAGTCAGACACTCAAGCAGAGCGTCGAAGAACAGACGTTGCTTAATCAATCACTGGAAAAGGAGTTGACCAAGACTCAGGCGAGCCTGGAAGACAGCCTGCGCCTGGCGGCTACCGTTGCGGCAGCGCCAGACTCGGCCAAACCGAAAGACGCTTAAGCGCCGACCGGTGTACGCATGGTGACAAACTCTTCGGCGGCCGTCGGGTGAACCCCGATCGTGTCGTCGAAGTCACGCTTGGTGGCGCCAGCCTTCAACGCAATCGCCAGCCCCTGCACGATTTCGCCGGCATCCGGGCCAACCATATGGCAACCGAGCACTTTGTCGGTCTTGCCGTCGACCACCAGCTTCATCAGCGTTTTCTCCTGACACTCGGTCAGAGTCAGCTTCATTGGCCGGAAGCGGCTTTCGTAAATCACCACTTCGTGGCCCGCCTCTCGGGCCTCATCTTCGGTCAAGCCGACCGTACCGATGTTCGGCAGACTGAACACCGCCGTCGGGATCATTTTGTAATCCACCGGACGGTATTGCTCCGGCTTGAACAGGCGACGCGCCACTGCCATACCTTCGGCCAATGCCACGGGCGTGAGTTGCACGCGACCAATCACGTCGCCCAGCGCCAGAATCGAAGGCTCAGTGGTCTGGTACTGCTCATCGACCTTGATGAAACCTTTGTCATTGAGCTGCACGTCGGTGTTTTCCAACCCCAGTTTGTCCAGCATCGGACGACGACCGGTGGCGTAGAAAATACAGTCCGCTTCAAGGACGCGCCCATCCTTGAGGGTGGCTTTCAAGCTGCCGTCAGCCTGTTTTTCGATGCTCGCGATATCGGCATTGAATTGCAGATCCAGCCCACGCTTGGTCAGCTCTTCCTGCAAATGCTTGCGAACCGCGCCATCGAAGCCACGCAAGAACAGATCGCCGCGATACAGCAGCGTCGTGCCTGCACCCAGGCCATGGAAGATGCCAGCGAACTCGACCGCGATGTAACCGCCGCCCACCACCAATACGCGTTTAGGCAACTCTTTGAGGAAAAACGCCTCATTGGAGCCAATCGCATGTTCGTGCCCCGGAATCTGCGGGATGTGCGGCCAGCCGCCCGTGGCAATCAGGATATTTTTTGCAGTAAAGCGCTTTCCATCGACTTCAACCTCATGCGGACCAACGATCCTGGCATGAGCTTCATGCAGGGTCACACCGCTGTTGACCAGTAAATTGCGATAAATGCCGTTCAGGCGATTGATCTCGCGATCCTTGTTGGCAATCAGCGTTGCCCAATCGAAACTGGCCTCACCCAGACTCCAGCCGAAACCGGATGCCTGCTCGAAGTCTTCGGCGAAATGCGCCCCGTACACCAACAGTTTTTTCGGCACGCAGCCGACGTTGACACAAGTACCGCCCAGATAACGGCTCTCGGCCACGGCCACTTTTGCACCAAAACCGGCCGCAAACCGCGCAGCCCGCACACCACCGGAACCGGCACCAATCACATAAAGGTCAAAATCGTAGGCCATTTCTATCTCCTCGGCTGGCAATCAGCATACCCGTAGACACCCATTGGGCAAGCATTGCCATCGATATAAGGGCGCAAAATGAAAAAGCCACCCGAAGGTGGCTTTTTCGTACAGACCGATCAAACGCTATCAGTAAGCCTTGCCAGTTTTGTAGAAGTTTTCAAAGCAGAAGTTCGTCGCGTCGATGTAGCCTTCAGCGCCACCGCAGTCGAAACGCTTGCCTTTGAACTTGTAGGCCATTACGCAGCCGTTCTGGGCTTGTTTCATCAAAGCATCGGTGATCTGAATTTCGCCACCCTTGCCTGGCTCGGTTTGCTCGATCAGGTCGAAGATGTCCGGAGTCAGGATGTAGCGACCGATGATCGCCAGGTTCGACGGAGCGTCTTCCGGCTTTGGCTTCTCGACCATGCTGTGAACGCGGTAGATGTCGTCGCGAATCATCTCGCCGGAGATCACGCCGTACTTGTTGGTTTCTTGCGGATCGACTTCCTGGATGGCCACGATCGAGCAGCGGAACTGCTTGTACAGCTTGACCATCTGGGTCAGTACACCATCGCCTTCAAGGTTGACACACAGGTCGTCCGCCAGCACCACGGCAAACGGTTCGTCGCCGATCAGCGGGCGACCGGTGAGGATCGCGTGGCCCAGACCTTTCATTTCGGTCTGACGAGTGTAGGAGAACGAGCACTCGTCCAGCAATTTGCGGATGCCGACCAGATATTTTTCCTTGTCGGTGCCTTTGATCTGGTTTTCCAGTTCGTAACTGATGTCGAAGTGGTCTTCCAGAGCGCGCTTGCCACGACCAGTAACGATCGAGATTTCCGTCAGGCCAGCGTCCAGAGCTTCTTCAACGCCGTACTGGATCAGTGGCTTGTTTACCACCGGCAGCATTTCTTTAGGCATGGCTTTAGTCGCTGGCAGGAAGCGAGTACCGTAACCGGCTGCTGGGAACAAGCATTTCTTGATCATATAAGTCCTTGAAAGGGCTGTGTGTACGAGTTTCGGCGCAGTCTAATCAGGCGGCGTGCACCTTACAATGCCCCGCACTGGCTAACCGATGCCATCATAGAGAAATATTCTCGCCGATAGTTCCATCGGCATCTTGCGTAGCGAGATCAGCGTAGCTCAAAGATGCCGACAAGCCGAATCACCATACGCTCATCGCCCCCCAATGCGAGCATTTGCCGGTATCATGGCGCCTTTGAACCAGCGAACGAGACAGATAGATGACCGCGGTAAAAATCATCAATGGGTACGTGATCGACAAGAAAGACGGCAAGTGGAATCTGACCACCACCAATGGCGAACACATCGCAGGGCCTTTCGACAGTGAACAACTGGCAACTGATGTAGCGTCGGTGTTCACGGACACTCCCGCATCGGCGAAGCGCCGTGGCAAAGATCAGGACTGATCGACTCCACTCCGAGCCCTGCCGTTGCGCAGGGCTTTTTTATGCTCGCCTGCAAACAAGTGGCCTATCGCTATAACCTTTTCATACCGGCGCTGTCAGAGCGTCTAGTCCCCCTCGTTAAAGACGACAAATATGAACCTGAACAGATTTTTGCCACTGATTGCGGTACTGGCCCTGGCCGGTTGTGCCACCTCCCAAACCACCTACTTGAACAACGGCGAACAGGGCCTGACCATCGAGTGCTCCGGCGAAGCCAATTCCTGGGCCACTTGCTATGAAAAGGCCGACGCCTCCTGTGCGGGCACCGGGTATCGCATCGTCGGCACGGACGGTACGCCAGCTTCGAAGGAAAGCGACAAGACATTGGGTGTCGATGTCGGCAACTACAAAAACCGCAGCGTGGTAGTGGTCTGCAAATAGACCTTACATGTGGATTTCGGCGAACTTGATCCCGAGTCCGCGTACGACTTCGATCAGATCGTCGAGCCGATTGAAAGACTCGACTTCGTCGTTATCGTCCACCAGGAAATAACTGCGCCCGGCGCTTTTCTTGAAAAACACGATCCACTCGCCAGAATTCGCCGGATTCTGAATTACATGGGTGGCAGAGATCAGGCCCTCTGCGTGGCGTTCTCGTACTTGCTCTCGCTTCATCGCAACTCCATAAATGAAAATGCCGTCACAGCATGACTGTGACGGCATTGATACTGATGACCCGTAGTCTATCAGCCGGAAATGCACGCGTTGGCAGCGTTACGCACATCCCGCGGGCGCACCGGCACATTGGACATGCGCTCGTGCAGCTTGATACTGCTGCCGCCGGAGCGATCTTCGATGTCAAACACGGCGGCCGCACCCGTGGACAGTTTCCCGGGAACAATGACTCGAACCCCGTCCTTGTGCGCCTGCACTTGCAGCGCGCCACGGCTATCAGCCAGTTTTTCGGCCAGGCATTGAGCGTACTCATGGGGCTTCTTGCCGGAGATCACGCTCATGGTCGGCAGTGTTTCATTGATTTCGGAAACATTTGCGCAACCACCTACAGCTAAAACCAACGGCAGACACACCACACCCCACTTCATACAAAACCTCCGTTAAAGACCGTCCGACAGCATAAATGCCGTTTTTCTCCGAGGTCTCTTGCATTTAACCCGCATCCAATCACGAATATGTGTTCAAAATTGTCAAACCAACGCCCGACGGCCAGATAATAACCCGTGCGGGCTGATAAACTGCGCGCAATTACAAGCTATCGTTTTGATTTAGTAGAAAAAGCCCTTCTGGAGGCGCCCATGAAATTCATTCACCAGCGCGAGCACCTCAACGAAGACGACATCGTCGTCATCCAATGCTCGCAAACCTGCAACATCCGTCTGATGAACGATGCCAACTTCCGCAGCTTTAAAAATGGCGGTCGCCACACCTATCACGGCGGCGCTTTCGACACCTTCCCGGCACGCATCACGGCGCCGAGCACCGGTTTCTGGAACATCACCATCGACACCGTCAACCGTCGCCCAATCAGCGTTACCCGCAAGCCGACGCTGACTCACTCGATCAAGATCATCCGTCGCTCCAGCACCAAACTCAGCTGAGACGCCCCTAACACTCACAAAGGTAAGCATGACCGTGGCCCAAACGACCAAATACGTCATCAAGTACAAACTCAACGGTGAGCGGCGCTTCGAGTTCGCCCAACTGGAAAACGGTACAGAGCAAGAAGCCAAGGCTGCGCTGAGTGCAATTCACGACCAGACTGACGTGATCAGCGATATCGCCGTCAGCAAAGCGCTGTAACCTTTCGCCTGATTTCGACCGCTAGCGTCCACGACACCTTGTGACCCGCATGCAACCGAGCAATTTTGATCTGTTCGCCGATGACGAACCTGAGCAGCAACCCCGCGCCGAACAGATTGGCGAGCAATCGTGGCTGCTGCGTGGGTTTGCTCTGCCGCTTATTGAGCAATTGTTGCCGGCGCTGGATGCCATCCTTACCGCCGCCCCGCTCCGGCACATGCTCACGCCGGGCGGTTTCAACATGTCCGTGGGCACCAGCAGTTGTGGGGAGCTGGGCTGGATCACCGATCGCGGTGGCTATCGTTACTCGCGTGTCGATCCGCTTAACGGATTGCCCTGGCCGCAGATGCCGGCAGTGTTTGCCAATCTGGCGCATTCGGCGGCGCTGGACGCCGGGTTTTCCGACTTCAAGGCGGATTCCTGCCTGATCAACCGATATGTCCCCGGTGCCAAGATGTCATTGCATCAGGACAAAGACGAAAACGCCTACGCGGCGCCGATCGTTTCGTTGTCGCTAGGGTTGCCGGCAATGTTTCTGTTTGGCGGATTCGCGCGCAGTGACAAGTGCCAACGGATTCCTTTGCTGCACGGCGATATGGTGATCTGGGGCGGCGTCGATCGTTTGCGTTTTCACGGGGTATTGCCGATCAAAGAGGGTCGGCATTCACGGCTGGGTGAACAACGGGTCAATCTGACTTTTCGTGTTGCTGGATAAGCTGCAAGATTTGACCGCAAGGCCCGGAGTGTTACGTCCAGCGTCGCCGGGTAACCTGAATCAAACAGGTCAATGGATTAACCACCATGAAAACGCTTTCGAGCACGATCAACGTCGAAAACGATCCACGCTGGGCCGCAGTCGTAGCGCGGGACCCACGGGCGGACGGAGAGTTTGTCTATGCGGTGAAAACCACCGGCATCTACTGCCGTCCCAGCAGCCTTGCACGGTTGCCGAAACCCCAGAATGTCGAGTTTTTCGCCACGGCCGAACAAGCCGAGGCGGCGGGATATCGGCCGAGTAAACGCGCCAGCAAGGATCAAAGCGACGTGGCCGCGCAGCATGCGACGACTGTGGCATTGGCCTGTCGCCAGATTGAAACCGCCGAAACGCTGCCATCGCTCAACGTGCTTGCTGAAACGGCTGGGTTGAGCCCGTTTCATTTTCATCGCGTCTTCAAAGCGGCAACGGGTCTGACACCCAAGGGTTACGCGACTGCTCACCGCTCGCGCAAAGTGCGCCAACGCTTGGCGGACGGCGACTCGGTGACCGATGCGCTGTACGACGCAGGTTTCAACTCCAACAGTCGCTTCTATGAGTCAGCCGATCAGGTATTAGGCATGAAACCCGGCGACTACCGCGCCGCCGGGCAGAACAACGACATTCGCTTCGCCGTGGGCCAATGCTCGCTCGGCGCGATTCTGGTGGCGCAAAGCGAGCGCGGCGTCTGCGCGATTCTGTTGGGCGACGATCCTCACCAACTGGTGTGTGATTTACAGGATCAGTTCCGCAAGGCGAACCTGATTGGCGCGGATTGCGGATTTGAACAACTGATCGCCAAAGTCGTAGGCTTTATCGAGGCTCCGGCTATAGGCCTGGATCTGCCGCTGGATGTGCGGGGCACGGCGTTTCAGGAACGGGTGTGGCAGGCGCTACGGGAAATCCCGCTTGGCAGCACTGCCAGTTACGCCGACATTGCCCAGCGCATCGGCGCGCCAACCTCGATGCGTGCCGTGGCTCAAGCATGCGGCGCCAACCGCTTGGCAGTGGCGATCCCCTGCCACCGCGTGGTGCGCAGCGATGGCAATCTTTCAGGCTATCGCTGGGGTGTCGAACGCAAACGACAATTGCTTGAACGCGAAACGCAGCCTTAGCGGAGTCCGATGTAAATCGATACTGATTCGGGGCTGGTATAGGCCTCGAAATCGGTGGCGAATCGACGCTGGATCTGCGGATTGGCTTCGAAATAAGCCCAGACCCGCCCCCATGCAGCAATGACCGCATCAGGTAACGAACCCTGCCCCTCGAAAACCAGATACTCCCCCCCCTCTATCCGGACGGTTTCAAAATCTCTCGCCGGCTGCTCCACGGCGACGCCGGCAGTGACATCAAACTTGCCCGAAGCATCAGACTCGTAACCCGAATACACCCCATAAACCGGAGAGGTGGTTGGCTTGCCCGGAATGACTGTCGCCAAATTCCCGCCCTGAAACTGCCCCCACATCGGGCCAATTTTCGCGGTCTCGGCACTAGTCTCTGCGGCGTTTTCGGTGCGCACACGCAAGCCAGAGACCAGAAACTGATCGACGTATTGCTTTTTTAGATCCATCGAAATTGCCACTCCCTTTATTAGAAATGCGGCCCCACAGAACCGCGATGGCGCTTACTTTGTCATCGGTTGACGTCAACCACAACCCGCCCGCGAAGTTGTCCGGCCAGCAGTTTTGGCGCTGCATCGATGACTTCGCTCAATGCGATTTCATGACTGATCAAGGGCAGCAAGGCAAAGTCCAGATCCTTGGACAGGCGATCCCATGCTTCCAGTCGCCGCGCTTTGGGCTGGGTCACACTGTTGACTCCGGCCAGAGTGACACCACGCAAAATGAACGGTGCCACCGAGGCTGGAAAATCCATGCCCTGAGCCAGCCCGCAGGCGGCGACGGTGCCTTCTGCGCGCGTGCTGGCGCAGGCGTTGGCCAATGTGTGGCTGCCGACCGAGTCGATCACCCCCGCCCAACGCTCCTTGGCCAACGGTTTGCCCGGCTCGGACAGGGTTGCACGGTCGATGATTTCGCGGGCGCCCAACTGCTGCAGATATTCGTGCTCGAACGCCCGGCCCGTAGACGCCACCACCTGATAACCGAGCTTGCTCAGCAACGCGATAGCAAAACTGCCAACGCCACCATTAGCGCCGGTGACCAGAACCTCGCCCTGCTGCGGCGTCACGCCATTACGCTCCAGCGCCATAATGCACAACATTGCCGTGTAACCCGCCGTGCCAATGGCCATGGCTTGCGAGGCGCTAAAGGCTTTGGGCAACGGAATCAGCCAGTCACCCTTGAGTCGCGCTTTCTGCGCCAGTCCGCCCCAATGGCCCTCGCCCACACCCCAGCCATTGAGCAGTACCTGATCGCCAACTTTATAGTCCGGGTGCGAACTGAATTCGACCGTGCCTGCCAGATCGATACCCGGCACCATCGGAAACTTGCGCACCACCGGGCCGTTGCCGGTGATCGCCAGCCCGTCCTTGAAATTGAGCGTGCTGTAAGCAACGTTTACTGTCACATCGCCTTCGGGCAATTGCTCTTCGTTGATCTGCTGCAGGTTGGCGCGATAACCGCTGTCGTCTTTGTCAATCAGAATACCGTTGAACATGATGGCCTCTCATGGGTGGATTTCAGGTGGTCGTACCTTTCAAATACCACATCGTGCTGCGTTGCCACACACGACTTTCTGCCAATTCGCGAATCGGTCGTCACCCGAGCTGAGCGACTGCGATACGCAATGTTCTGAATTTCAGAGTGGCCCTAAGCCCGGTTTTGCTGTTAAAAAACCGGGCTTGCCCGTTTCATCGTTCGGAGAACCGCTCACATGAGTCAATGGCCAGATACCCGCATTATCGATCTGCTCGGCATTGAATTGCCGGTCATTCAAGGCCCGATGGCCGGCGCCACGAATTCATCCATGGTGATCGCCGTGTGCAACGCCGGTGGCCTTGGCTCGATGCCAGCGGCAATGCTGAGCATTGAGCAATTGCGTGAAGAGCTGAAAACGATTCGCCAGCACACCGACAAGCCTTTCAACGTGAATTTTTTCTGCCACCAGCCACCCGCTGCCGATGAACAACGCGCTCGCGACTGGAAGAACCAACTGAAGCCGTACTACCGCGAACTGGACGTCGACTTCGATGCGCCAACACCGGTGTCCAACCGGGCGCCGTTCGATGCGGCAGCCTGCGAAGTGCTGGAGGAGTTCCGGCCTGAGGTGGTGAGTTTCCACTTTGGCCTGCCGGAGAAGTCCTTGCTGGATCGGGTGAAGGCCACCGGAGCGAAAATTCTGTCTTCGGCCACCACCGTCGATGAAGCCATCTGGCTGGAGCAGAACGGTTGTGACGCGATCATCGCCATGGGCTACGAAGCCGGCGGCCATCGCGGGATGTTTCTCAGCGAAGATTTGAACAGCCAGGTCGGCACGTTCGCCCTGGTGCCGCAGGTGGTCGATGCGGTGAGTGTGCCGGTGATTACCGCCGGTGCGATCGCCGATGCTCGTGGCGTTGCGGCGGCGTTTATGCTGGGCGCATCTGCGGTTCAGGTGGGCACCGCGTACCTGTTTACCCCGGAAGCGAAAGTCAGCGCCGCGCATCACAGGGCTCTGCGCACCGCCAAAGAAAGCGAAACCGCCGTCACCAACATTTTTACCGGGCGCCCGGCCCGCGGCATCCTCAACCGCGTCATGCGTGAACTGGGGCCGATGTCGCCCACAGCGCCAGCCTTTCCGTTGGCCGGTGGTGCACTGATGCCACTGCGGGCCAAAGATGAGGCGCAGTTTGCCAACCTCTGGGCCGGTCAGGCTTTCACTTTGGGTCAGGACGTCAGCAGTGCCGAACTGACTCGGCAACTGGCCGAAGGGGCATTGGCCAAACTGACTCGTCGGTGAAGACGAACAGGGTGATGAACACCAGTCTTCACCCTGATTTTCACCTGCACTTCCCGTTTGGCGGCATTTCGCTATATATTTCGCTATATAGCGTTTCCACACATTGGATCGGCGCAATAGCTGCCCTTTGCACACGCCTACAACGGAGCTGTTACATGACCACTCGCGCCTCACGTTTTGCCCCTGCCTGCCTGGCCACTTTGCTCTCGATATTCGCCATCGGCGCAGTTCACGCAGATGAAGTGCAGGTTGCGGTTGCAGCCAACTTCACCGCGCCGATCAAGGCCATTGCCGCCGACTTCGAAAAAGACACCGGGCACAAACTGGTCGCAGCCTACGGCGCTACAGGCCAGCTCTACACTCAGATCAAGAACGGCGCGCCGTTCCAAGTGTTCCTCTCGGCGGACGACACCACACCGGAAAAACTTGAAAATGAAGGGGAAATCGTCAAGGGTTCGCGCTTCACTTATGCCATCGGCACACTCGCGCTGTGGTCGGCCAAAGAAGGTTATGTCGACGCCAAAGGTGATGTGCTGAAGAACAACGAATACCAGCATCTGTCCATCGCCAATCCCAAAACTGCACCCTATGGCCTCGCCGCTACGCAAGTGCTGGCAAAGTTGAAACTGAGCGAAGCCACCCAGGCCAAGATCGTTGAAGGCCAGAACATTACTCAGGCTTACCAGTTTGTCTCAACGGGCAATGCCGAACTGGGCTTCGTTGCGCTGTCGCAGATCTACAAGGACGGCAAAGTCAGCAACGGTTCGGCATGGATTGTTCCGGCCAGCATGCATGACCCGATCAAACAGGACGCCGTGATCTTGAACAAAGGCAAAAACAACGTGGCAGCCGAAGCCCTGATTGAATACCTCAAAGGTCCGAAAGCCGCAGCGATCATCAAGTCGTACGGTTATCAGCTCTAAATGTCGCTCTCGAGTGCCGACTTCGCGGCGATCTGGCTGACCCTGAAACTGGCGTCCCTGACCACCGCGATCCTGCTGGTTGTCGGCACTCCGATTGCTCTGTGGTTGTCGCGCACCCGTTCGTGGCTGCGCGGCCCGATCGGAGCGATCGTCGCCCTGCCCCTCGTGCTGCCGCCGACCGTTATCGGCTTCTATCTACTGTTGCTGATGGGGCCGCACGGTGTTGTCGGCCAGTTCACCCAGTGGCTAGGGCTCGGCACTCTGACGTTCAGTTTCACCGGACTGGTGGTCGGTTCGGTGATCTACTCAATGCCGTTCGTGGTGCAACCGTTGCACAACGCGTTCTCCGCCATCGGCATTCGCCCGCTGGAAGTGGCCGCGACCTTGCGCGCCAACCCGTGGGACACTTTTTTCAGCGTGATTGTGCCGCTGGCCCGCCCGGGTTTTATCACCGCGGCGATCCTTGGCTTCGCGCATACCGTCGGTGAATTCGGCGTCGTGCTGATGATTGGCGGCAACATCCCCGACAAGACCCGCGTGGTCTCGGTGCAAATCTACGACCACGTCGAAGCGATGGAATACGCCCAGGCCCACTGGCTGGCCGGCGCGATGCTGGTGTTCTCGTTTCTGGTGTTGCTGGCGCTCTATTCCAGCCGCAAAACCCGCGCTGGCTGGAGCTGATAGATGATTGATGCACGCCTGAAAGTCGCTTATCCCGGCTTCAATCTGGACGTCGACCTGCATTTGCCGGGGCGCGGCGTCACCGCGCTGTACGGTCATTCCGGCTCGGGCAAAACCACCTGCCTGCGCTGCATCGCCGGGCTGGAGCGTGCTGAGCAAGGCTTCATCCGCATCAACGACGAAGTCTGGCACGACAGCGACAACGGCATTTTCGTCCCGCCGCACAAGCGCGCACTGGGTTATGTGTTTCAAGAGGCCAGCCTGTTTCCACATCTGTCGGTGCAGGCCAATCTGCAATTTGGTCTCAAGCGCATCGCCAAATCCGCACGCCGGGTCGACATGGCACAAGCCACCGAACTGCTGGGTATCGGCCACTTGCTTGGGCGTCACCCGCAGCATTTGTCGGGCGGCGAACGCCAGCGCGTCGGTATCGCCCGTGCGCTGCTGACCAGTCCGAAACTGCTGCTGATGGACGAACCACTCGCCGCGCTCGACAGCCAACGCAAAAGCGAAATCCTGCCCTACCTGCAACGTCTGCACGACGAACTGGATATTCCGGTGCTGTACGTCAGCCATGCGCAGGACGAGGTTGCGCGCCTGGCCGATCACTTGGTATTGCTCAGCGACGGCAAGGCATTGGCCAGCGGCCCGATCGGGGAAACGCTCGCTCGCCTGGACTTGCCGATGGCGATGGGCGATGACGCAGGCGTGATCATTGAAGGGCTGGTCAGCGCCTACGATGCGCAATATCAGTTGCTCAGCCTGCAATTGCCGGCGACCGATATGAGCATTCGCGTAGCACACGCACCAATGGCCGTCGGCCAAGCCCTGCGCTGCAAGGTTCACGCGCGCGACATCAGCCTGGCCCTGCAAAACAGCGAGTTCAGCAGCATTCTCAATCGGCTGCCGGTGACGGTGGTCAGCGAACTGGCGGCAGACAACACCGCCCATGTGCTGATCCGTCTCGACGCTGGGGGCACTGCGTTAGTGGCGCGCATTACGCGATTTTCCCGGGATCAATTGGGCGTGCATCCGGGCCAGCAGCTTTGGGCGCAGATCAAAGCGGTCGCCGTACTCGCGTAAATCATTGGCACGACGGCTTCAGTGCGCGGTCAATCGTTTTACCGACCGCTACGCCCCCAAGGAAGCTGCCATGCCCGATACCGCGTTGACCGACGCTCTGCCCTGCGACCTGCATTACGTCGACGACACGCAGCCCGGCATCACCCGCAAAAAACTGCGCGCCAAGTTCAGCTACTTCGAGCCCTCGGGCCAGCGCATCACCGATTCCGATGAGATCAAGCGCCTCAACGCCCTCGCCGTGCCGCCAGCCTATACCGATGTGTGGATCTGCCCTGACCCGCGCGGCCATTTGCAAGCTACCGGTCGTGATGCCCGGGGTCGCAAGCAATACCGCTATCACCCGCGCTGGCGTGAAGTACGCGATGCCGACAAGTACTCGCGGCTGCGCGAGTTCGGCCTGGCGCTGCCAAAACTGCGCAAACAACTGGAAGCGCTGTTGGCCGCGCCCGGCTTCTGCCGCGACAAGGTCATGGCCACCGTGATCACGTTGCTCGACGCAACGTTGATCCGGGTCGGAAATACGCAATACGCCCGGGACAATCGTTCTTACGGTTTGACCACCCTGCGCAGTCGGCATGTCGAGGTCAACGGCAGCGCGATCCTGTTCCAGTTTCGCGGCAAGAGCGGCATCGAACACCAGATCACCGTCAAGGACCGACGCTTGGCACGCGTCATCAAGCGCTGCCTGGAGATTCCCGGGCAAAACCTGTTTCAGTATCTGGATGAGCAAGGCGAACGGCACACCGTGAGTTCTTCCGACGTCAACGCTTACCTGCAAACCCTGACCGGCGCCGATTTCACCGCCAAGGACTACCGCACCTGGGCCGGCAGTGCCTTGGCATTGGCGGTGTTACGCGAGCTGCAATGGGAGTCAGAAACGGAAGCGAAACGGCATGTCGTTGAAATGGTGAAAGGCGTCGCCAAACAGTTGGGCAACACCCCGGCGGTGTGCCGCAAGTGTTACATCCATCCCGCTGTGGTGGAAAAGTTCATGCTCGGCGCCCTCGCTGAGCTGCCGCGCCCACGCGTGCGCAAGGGCTTGCGAACCGAGGAAGTAGCGTTGGCGATGTTTCTCGAACGAATGGGCGATATGACGCACGCAACTTGATCGACTGGGCAGCGTCATCTAGGCTATCGACCTTTCCATTTCTCAGGACGACCGCAGACGTGAACAACCTGGCCTTCTAAAAATGTAAGCGCGGCACGCCGTTCTCGGCGTTTGTCAGTTTTCACGACATTTTTTGGAGGTGCCGATGGCTCACGTCTCGCGTACGTCTGCACTCGTCTCCCTGAACCAACTGAATTTTCAGTTCGCCAATGGCGAGATGATTTTTAACGCACTGAATTTGCAATTCGATCATCTGCCGACCGCTGTCGTCGGGCGCAACGGTGTCGGCAAAAGCGTGCTCGCGCGGCTGATTACCGGGCAGCTAGAGCCTACCGCCGGCAGCGTGACGCGTTCAGTTTCGGTGCGCTACGTCCCTCAAGCCTTCACTTCCATGCCCGGTCAGACTATTGCCGATGCTACGGGCACAGCACGAGCACTCGCAGCATTGGTGCGACTCGAACAGGGCAGCGCCAGTGCCGAGGATTTTGACCTCATCGGCGAAGGGTGGGATCTGCCGGAGCGCTTGCGTCAGCGACTTGATGAGGCCGGGCTGCCCAACATCGGCACGTACGATCTGACTGACAATCTCAGCGGTGGCCAGCAAGCCCGGATCGCGCTGATCGGCGCGCTGTTGAGTCAGGCGCAATTGTTGGTGCTGGACGAACCGACCAATCATCTCGACCACGCGGGCCGGCAATGGCTGATGCTTGAACTCGAACGCTGGCGCGGTGGCTTGATTGTCGTCAGCCATGACCGGCAATTACTCGAGCAGATGCGGCGAATCGTCGAAGTCACACCAGTCGGTGTGACAACCTTCAGCGGCAACTATTCAGCGTATTCCGAGCAGCGTCGAGTGCATCAAGCCGCCGCGCAAGCACAGCTTGATCAAGCTCGAAACGAACGCCAGCGCGAGCGTTCTCGGCTGCGGCATGAGCACGACACGATTCAGCGTCATGCCGCTGGCAGCCGCCGACATGCGCAAACTGCCAACATGGCGAGCTTCGAGCGAAGCGCGGCGAAGGCGGCTGCGAGGGAAATCATGGGACGCGTACGGGTCGGTCATCAGTTACGTAAATCCGAACTGGATACCAGAGTGCGTGACGCCTACACAAACGTTGCGCCCGACGACGGTGTTCTGATCCATTTGCCGGGGAGCGCTGTTCCGAGCACTCGCCAGACCTGCACACTCATCGAGGCCTGCTTGCCGTGGCTACCGGTCGATGCGCCTTCAACCTGGCTGAACCTGAGCCTCCACGGGCCGATGCGCGTTGCCGTCAGTGGTCCAAACGGGTGTGGCAAATCCACCCTGCTGAAAATGCTCGCCGGTGAGTTAACGCCTGAATTCGGTGACTGCACCACCCACGTGCCTTGCGCCTTCCTCGATCAACACCTAACGCAGCTGGATAATCGCATGAGCATTGTTGAACAGCTCAAAGCGCAGCGAACCCCCTTGGACGAGGGCACCTTGCGCAGCTACCTGGCGCACCTGCAATTGAACGCGCAGTGTGTCACCCGCCCCTGTGCCTCACTCAGTGGCGGTGAGCGCCTGAAAGCGGCCCTTGCATTGGCACTGTGGCGCCAGACGCCCGCGCAATTGCTGCTGCTCGATGAGCCAACCAACCATCTCGACCTGTCCTGCGTAGAAGCCTTCGAACAAGCCTTAAAGACCTTTCCCGGCTCAATTGTCGCGATTTCCCACGACCAAGCGTTTCTCCGAGCGTTAAACCCCACCCATTGGCTGACCTGGGAGCCCACAGGCTGGCGCTGGCAACCGACGAGCTGAACTGTCTATTTTTTGCACGATGGCCAAGGCCTTCTATAGTTGATATGACACGAATCAGCTGCGGTGACGCCATGGAAGACATTTTCGTCGTGAAGCGCTGCAACAAGATCATCATTCACGGTCGACGCGCCGAAGACAGCCAGCATGATCCAGCCCAAGCCTTGGGCTGGTTTCGCATCTGCGATACGCGCACAGGCGGCTTCATCGGTGATGGCTACGACGCCGAGGAGGACGCACGGCGCGAATGCAAACGGCTCAATGCAGTCAGTTCGCCCATACCGGCCCGGCAGTCTTCGGCCTGATGCTGATCAAATGCGGGTCTATACTGAAATCTGCTGAAGGAGCAGCGCCCCAATGGCAGAAAGCTCGCAACTCGCGGGCTTTTTGCTGCCGCTCAGCGGTTTCATAGAACGGAGGTGTTTCATGTCCGAAAAAGAGTCCATCACCACCCTCCTCACCCTGCTCGACGCCCGGCAAGCACGCCTCGCAGCGGCTTGCAAAGAGATCGCCGACTGGGTCGATCACCAAGGCGGACACCCGACCGCGCTGCGCATCCGTGATCGCCTGAACGATATCGAAAAGGACGCGCCGCTGATTCGCAACACGCTGTCGGCGCTCAAGCCAATCGATCGGCCACTGCCTCGATTCAAATAACGCCAGCAGTCATTGTTTCGGGCCTTATCAGCGGTGGCACACGCCTCACCGGGTTTTCGCCTGTCCGGTATTTACGGGCCTGCGGCGCTCGCGCTTACTTTTCACATAGCCATCACATCAGTGCGCTTAGAGTGAAATCACTCCTTTAGTACATACCTCTCTCACCCGCCCGCATGCGGGTGTTTTTTTGTCTGCTGCTGCAGTCACCGAACGGCAGCGGCTGTGGGCTGTCATAAGCTGTACATGTCACGAAGGAGACGGCTCATGGTTATCCACTTCAACGTCGACGGGCATCTGGCCTGCGGTCATAAAGGTAAACATCTCACTGCGAGTCGAGAACTCAATCGAGTGAAGTGCCGTAGTTGCCGTAATACCGATGCCTACAAACAGGCCAGAAAAGACCACCGCAATGCGGCTCGACGCACTGCCCGCCAAGCAAAAGCCTCCCACGGCGCAGCAAACTGGCGCGCGGAATGGATTGAGCGTCTGACAGCGATAGCCGGACTTCAGCGATTGCCTCGCGGATTTGCCGGGCAGGCATTCGTTTAGAGCTGCACAAAGAAAACGGGCTGATAAATATCAGCCCGTTTTTTTGCGGTGTTTATAAAGAAGTGAGTTTTTGCTTTGCCCTCACCGCCAACGAATAGCCCTTGGATTAACGGTAAGTAACCGAAAAACTTGCATAGCCGTTTGCGCTGCCCGGCGTGGGCGTAGCCCCCTCGGCGATCTGGATATATCGCGCCTTCAGCGGCACCGTCGTCGTACCGTTTACCACGCGATTAAGCTGTACCGGCTGCCCCAGATTCATGGGTGTGCCGTTATCCCGTAATACTTGAATCGCCACGCCTTGAGCCGTTGAATCGCTAGACAGACTCAAAATGCCGTTGGCCGCATCGATGATGGTCGATGTCTTGTTACCGTCGATCTGGATATTGGCAAAATTACCGGTGAAGTATGCGTTTGCACCGTTGACCGGGTAATTACTGCCCGCGATGCAAGAGTTAAGGGTGATGGCAAAGGACTGCGCATCAGTGGTGGAGTTTTTACCGTTGAATACGCGTTTTTCCCAGTTCCCCATAGGAACGTCGATCTGGTTGCCGGGGGCTGCTGGCAACGTGCAACCGGCGAGCGTTACCGTAGCGGTGAAGCTCAGGTCGAACATATGCCCCATGTCTGAAGTGCCAGTGGCCACCAGTTGGTTGATGGTATGGGTACCGGGAGCGATTTCGCCTGTTTTGATCAGGGCGTATCGCATCATGGCCTGAGTCATGGTTGCCGTACTCGGGGCGGAGCGGCTCATGTTGAACGGAATGAATCGGTTGGGATTGCCCACCGGTGGCTGCCAGGACGCGGCAAAGCCCGTCATGTAGATGGCGAGTCCAATGCCGGGTACGTTTGTCTGCAAGAGTGCATTGCTCGGAACATTCAGCACATCCACGGGGACATTCGTTGCCACAGGCCCGATCAGCGCGGTGTTGTAGGTGCCTGAGACGTAGCAACTGAGCGTGTCACCGAAATTGAGCTGACGCGCCGTCGATGTAGTGTTGAGCGTGGTACCGACTGGCACATCCCTTGGGGCGAACACTGTACCGGCGGCAAGCGTTAATTGTTTGGGCGTGTTGTTCCCGGAAAGCCAAGTGCATGCGGCCATGGCCGGTGCCGCAGCGGACATCAGGGCAACCACCAAAATACAGCCAAGGAGTCGTGATTGAATCTTCATGGTTTAAGTCCTTGAGGGTGTACCTCACCGCCCTTCCGGGCATCAACCTGCACATTGTTCAGTGACTGGCGTAAACGCCTTTAGAGCGCAGAATTATCGTTAACGAAAGGTCTATGGCCTGTAGCTCTAATCCCGTGAGCCTGTAGGAAATTTCCCGACGCTCAGTCGAACAGGGAGCCGTCAGCTTCGAAAGCGGGATCAATCGCCAGAAGAAAATCCATCAACTCGGCACGGTCGATCGTACGGATCAGGCGGACCTGCTGGCGCGGACGCTCAGTAAAGGTTTTTGACCAGCGTTGTTGTCGCTCCGGCTCATAAATCAGGGCATGGCGTAGACGCGGGTTATTCAGACAAAAATCCCGGGCGTTGATACCCGCCGCAGTGATCAGATTGGCGTTGACGATCAGCAGGTCGAAGCGCTCGCCAGGATCAGGGCTGTAATGGGTGAGCGTCACCAGGTCACGGAAAGAGCTGGCAGTGGCGATCCGGTAATAACCAAAAACATTCAGGTCTTTTTCAATCAGTGAGCGCTGCTCGCTCTGCGGATCGGCAACCAATACTCTGAAAGACTTGCTGGAAAAGCACACATTAACCATCGGCAAATACTCGAAGATTGAAGTGCGCTCAAGCTACTCAGGCTTGAGGCTTGCAGATGTAGGAAACTTCCCAAGCATCGTCTTCACTTGCATATCGCCTCCATCACACGATAACCGTCGACCACCGGTGCCTGACTGATATCCAGTTGAATCTGGCAAGCTTGCGACGCCTTTCCCCCCCACTTCATGCTGTAGGTCTTGCTCTCTCCCACCGACAGCAGAACCTGTCCGGCCTGACCAACGACGCCAGCACTGACACCTTTGTCATCGACAACACTGGTGCCGAAAGGCAAAAGCGAGCCGTCTCCCAACCGAACGTTGAGCAATACTTTTTCCGAACGGCTGGCCGCGAAGGTGGCCTTGACCACTGCGCCTCGTCTTGGGACTACGTTGGTCACGCCTTCGGCAATATCGACGCTGTTATCGAGCTCGCCCGTGTCCACAGCAACACGGTTTTTCCGGTAGGGCGTGACATAAGGCACCAAGGCATAGCCTTTCTTGTTGGTCAGCGTACCGGGGGCATTCAGCACACCTACGTTTGGCGTGTCCTTGACCTCGACCAAAGCCACGGTCTCGCCCAGGGTCTGGCCGAATTCCAGGCCATCGCGGTGAGCCAAAACCGAGCCTGCGGCACTGACCGACGTCTGCCGGTAACCACTGCCAACGCTGACGCCTGCGCCCAACTGCGCAAACGGCGCCCGATAGCCGACAAGGGCCGAACCGTTATTGCCGGCGCTGTCCGAACGGTTGGCGTTGACGTTGTAAGTGACCTCGCCGTCTCGTCCACTCAGGCCGGCCCGTTGATCCAGGCTGCCGTCATTGTTGCGGGTCACGGTATACGTGCCGGTGCTGCGGGTATTGCCGATCGGCATGGAGACGGTGAACACCACCTGATTGTTCTGGCCGAAGTTGTCGCTCAGGGTTTTGCTGGCGTAGACGCCGTAGGTCACCCCTCTTTGCTGGGTGTTGAAGCCCACCTGCATCTGTTTGTCCTGACGCGAGGTTCCCCAGTAGTTCTGCTGGCTCATGTTCAGGTAGAACGATCCGTAGCTGTCCAGCGCTTGGTTAACGCTGGCTTCGACCTTACTGCGCTTGGAGATGTTGTTGAAGTCGTTAGGCTCCTGAAGATTCACCGCCTCATCAAAGTCGCGATAGCCTTCCGTGGAGTAACGATAGCCGGCGAAACGCACCGAAGTTCCGCTCTCGAATGCTTTGCCGTAACGCACGCCAAAACTCTGGCCTTTTTGTTTGCCTACCGGGCCGTCGACATCACGTGGCACATCGGTTTGCGCCTGGGTGACATCCAGCGACACTGCGCCCAGGCTGCCCAAGCTCTTGCCTACACCCACCACCCCGGCGCGATAGAAATCGGCGCCCAACAGGCCACCATATAACGTCAGATCAAATGGCAAGCCGTAAGCCAGTGAGGCCTGTGCAAACGCCGGACGCTGTCCGCCATCCACCGCGTTATATTCACCGGCGGTCAGGCTGTAGCGCCAAGTCTTTTCCCGCAGCATGTTGGCCAGCGTGGCATAGGGTTGAGTGAAACGCCGCTCGCGCCCATCGGCTTCGGTGATGACGATTTCAAGATCACCACTGCCCGACGCCGCATTGAGGTCATCGATCTCGAAAGCCCCCGGTGCCACATAAGTGGTGTAGAGCGAGTAGCCGTTCTGACGGACTTCGACCTTGGCCTGGGTTTCGGCGATGCCGCGAATGATCGGCGCGTACCCTTGCATTGAGTCAGGCAGCATGCCCATGTCGGAGGCCACTTGCGCCCCGCGGAACGGGATGCTGTCGAACACATCACCGGGCGTAAAACTCTCGCCCAGCGTCAGCGTGCCCTTGATCCCGGTCAGATCACGCTGCGCGTAGGTGTTGCTGCGCTGCCAATCACGCCCGCCGTCCTGATCCTGACGGAATGAGGAGCTGGAACGAAAGCGCCAGTCCCCCAGGTTAAAACCACCGTTGGCGTAGAGGTTGTATTGGTTGCTGTTGCCACGGGCGTCACTTTGCGTCTGCGCAGCCGAGAACTGATAGTTGAGCAGCCCGGCAGTGATCCCGCGATCCCATTCCTGCGGCGCAACATAACCAGCGGCATCGCGGCGCAAGGCAATCTGAGGCACGCTGATGTCCAACGCCAGGCGGTTGGCATCGAAACTCACCGAGGCGCCTTCGATCAGCGCTGCCAGGTCGATGCATTCGCCCAACTCTTTTCCCGGGGTCTGGAAGGCGTCCAGTTTGACCCCAAGCTCGGTCAAAAAACCGGCCGTCAGACACGCGCGCACTTCAGCGCTCTGCTCATCCTTGGCGAAGGTGATGTCACGTCGGTCGAAAAAGCTCTGATTCAAGCGAACGACCACCGGATACGTGCCCGGCCCAATGCTGCCGCTGTTGGCGACGGCATCCAGATCAAGGTTAGGACCGGCATGGGAGCCACCCAATGACTGCATGAAGCTGGAGTCAAATTTCGCCGGCTCATCAGCGTGCACCAACCCGCTCACCAACGCCGCCAGGATGGCGACGGACAACCGCAGCGGGGTAAAAGGCACGGACGGACAGTCAAGATTCAGGGCATCGGTTCGCATGACAATACTCAATACGCTGCCGCCACGCGGCCTAGGCAGCGTGCAGACACATTCGCAAGGAAAAGGATGAGAGCGTTATGGGGCGCTGGTCAGGGTCACTGTCTGAGGTGGGCTGTAACCGCCGTAATCGTTAATCGCAGAGAACACCACCTCACCACTGCGACCACTGAAACCCGGCAGTGGATAGCGTTGACTACTCATCGGCGCGACCATTTTCGGTTCGTTCACTTCGACGAAATGTGTACCCGCAGCGACTTTCACACCGATAAACGAGACATGGAACGCCGAAGGGTTTTCAACCAACAGCACAGGCTTGCCCTGCTCTTGCGTCAGGCTCCAGCGCAGACGATCAAGGGCGTCCAGCGGATTACCCTTGAGGTCGGCTGGGCGATAGAACAACTTGATCCGAGTACGCATGGCGATTTTGAGGGTGTTTTCGTCAGCCTTGCCAGCGACTGGAATTTCCTGGGCGTTGAAATAAAACACCGATTCGCGATCTTTCGGCAGCTCGCCAGGGACCTTCTGAATCCTGACCATTTGCTCTTTGCGAGGGTCTAGACGGAACAGCGGCGGCGTCGCTACAAACGGTGTGGCCGTGGTGTTGTCGTCCGCTTCGGTGTTGATCCAGGTTTGCACCGCGTAAGGTTGCGGTGTCGTGTTGCTGACAGTGATCGAGGCATCACGCTTGTTGCCGTCAAACACGATTCGCGTGCCACCGAGCATCACACCGGCCTGGCTGACGCCACTGAGCAGCATGCTGCTCAACAACAGGGTCAGTACCGCTGTGATTTTGAAAGGGGAAACAAGAATTTTCATTTCGATCATCCTCTTGTCGCTATGACCATCGCGGCCATAGCGAGGGGAAGGACAGCCAGAGCGCAGCGCCACTGGCTGTGCATCGACTGAACTTACTGGTAGTCGACGGTAAACGCAGCTTTGGCATTGGCCGGACCCGAGGTCGCGACGCCGGTAGCGATGTAGTTGGCGGTGAAGCGCAGCGGCTGAGTCAGATCCAGGTAAGGAGACGACTCCAGACCCAGTTGCAGGTCCTTGCCGGAGGCATCCTTGATCTGCACCGCAACGTTGGTAGCAACGCCCGCCTCTGGAACCAGACCGATCCATTGGCCGCTGGCACCCGCGTTACCGCTCAGGGACAGGAACTTGACCACCGCTTTTTTGCCGGTCACGTTGCAGCCAGGTGCCGTGGTGTCGATGGTCAGCGTAAAGGCGCCACCGCCTGCCACTTGACCAGCCGAGGCCAGCGCAGTCGCCGGCACGCTACCAAGACCAACATCACCCGCACCGCCAGAACCGTTAAGGTCGTCGACCACAACCGGGCAAGTGTTATCGGTCACGCTGCCAATGAAGTTGATTTCACCATCAGCCGCCATTGCTGCTTGCGAGGCTGCACCGAGAACCAGAGCGAGAGTCAAACCTTTGAGGGCAAACTTTTTCATGATCACATCCAAATAATTTAGAAGTGTCTGCAAGCCTTCTCTCGGCCTTCAGACGGATCGACGGAGCCTGCCCGGCGTCGGGTCAGGGCGTTTCGTCTGGGGCAATTATCGAGACACGGGGAGGATGCTGATGTAGGACGTTTCCGCGCGCTTGTAGGAATATTCCCAGCGGCGTCATCCCTGAGTTTTTGCGAGGCGACTTAGGATACGAAACTGCGCAGGGAGCAGCGCAAGCTATAGCTTGGGCATATCGCCTTGGCGATGAGGAGGATTACATCGGGGAATGGGCGGGGCGAACGTCACCCCGAGCAGGCAAAGCGCGGAGCAGACTTCAAATTGTGGAGCGCAAACGAAAAGGGCCCGCATGAGAAATCTTATGCAAGCCCTTGATATTCATGGTGCCCGAAGCCGGAATCGAACCGGCACGCCCTTACGAGCGGGGGATTTTAAGTCCCATGCGTCTACCAATTTCGCCATTCGGGCGGTAGCGCGGTGTAGCTTATCTCTGCTCGTACAGCAGAGGGGGAAATATATACATCACCCCCCGGTGAAGCAAGTTCGCAAACGCGAAATTCAAGACTAAATTTTGCCGCGGAGTGCAAATAAAAAAGCTCCGTAAATCATGGATCTACGGAGCTTGTTTATAGTGGAGGCCGAGGTCGGAATCGAACCGGCGTAGGTGGATTTGCAATCCACTGCATAACCATTTTGCTACTCGGCCTCAAAGTATTTGCTGTGAGTAGCACAACAACAAACACGTACAAATTGGAGCGGGAAACGAGACTCGAACTCGCGACCCCGACCTTGGCAAGGTCGTGCTCTACCAACTGAGCTATTCCCGCTTGGTGATGCGCATTCTATAGAATTAAGAAGCTTCGTCAACCCCTTGATTCAAAAAAGTTTTATTTCTTTTCAACATCCGTCTTCAGGTGTGGCCAGGCGGCACGAAGGTATTGAATCATCGACCACAGCGTCAAGCCTGCGGACACCAACAGCAAGACGTAACCCAGAATGACCCAGAAGCTGAAGTCCTTGGGATTGGCCAGCAGGATTACCAGCGCCAGCATTTGCGCGGCGGTTTTCCATTTGCCCAGGTTCGAAACTGCGACATGAGCGCGAGCACCGAGTTCGGCCATCCACTCACGCAGAGCAGAAACGACAATCTCGCGACCGATGATCACGGCGGCCGGCAGCGTGAGCCACAGATTGCCATGTTCTTGCACCAACAGCACCAGAGCCACTGCCACCATTAGCTTGTCCGCAACCGGATCCAGGAACGCTCCGAACGGAGTGCTTTGTTCCAAGCGGCGGGCCAGGTAACCATCCAGCCAGTCCGTCGCTGCCGCGAAGGCAAACACCGAGGCGGAGGCCATGTAACTCCATTCGTAAGGCAGATAAAACAGCAAAATAAAGATCGGGATAAGCAGGACGCGTAAAACGGTAATCAGATTAGGGATATTCATCGGCACAACTGGCTACGAGGTGAAGGGGCATTCTACTCGCTATGCAGGTTTGCATAAATCGACTCTGCGAGCTTTTTACTGATCCCCGGGGCTTTGGCGATCTCTTCGATGCTTGCACGAGACAGCTCCTGCAATCCACCAAAATGTTTCAATAAGTCGCGACGCCGGGTCGGCCCTACTCCGGCAACACCTTCCAGCGTTGATGTGCGGCGGGTTTTGCCGCGGCGAGCTCGGTGTCCGGTAATTGCGAAACGGTGGGCCTCATCGCGGATTTGCTGAATCAGGTGCAGCGCCGGCGAGTCGCCGCGTAGAGTGAACTCGTGCGCTGCATCATTCAGATACAACGTTTCGAAACCAGCCTTGCGAGTTGCGCCTTTGGCAACACCAAGCAAAATCAGGTCCGGCACGGCCAACTCATTGAGGACGTCACGGGCCATCGATAACTGGCCTTTACCACCGTCGACCAACAAGATGTCCGGCAGCTTGCCCTCGCCGTCCTTGAGTTTGCTGAAGCGTCGCGTCAAGGCCTGGTGCATGGCGGCATAGTCGTCACCCGCCGTGACGCCTTCAATGTTGTAGCGGCGGTAATCCGATTTGATCGCGCCTTCCGGGCCAAAGACCACACAGGAGGCGACCGTTGCCTCACCGCTGGAATGACTGATGTCGTAGCACTCCAGGCGCTGCGGAGGCTCATCGAGGTTCAACACTTGCGCCAGCGCTTCAAAACGCGCTGCCGTATGTTGACGATTGGCCAGACGCGCGCCCAACGCCTGCTCTGCGTTGGTAACGGCCAGTTGCTGCCAGCGCGCTCGGGTACCACGCACCCTATGGCTGATGGCCAATTCGCGGCCACGCAATCCATGAATCGCCTCGATCAGCGTCGGAAAGTCGTCGTGCACCACGTTCACAATCAGTTCGCTCGGCAAATCGCGCTCCGGGCTACTGATGAAGTATTGCCCGAGAAACGCTGCCATCACTTCAGAAACGTCTTCTTCGATCCCTACTTGCGGGAAGAAATTCTTGCTGCCTAACACGCGTCCGCCACGGACACTGATCAAATGCACGCAAGCGCCGCCCGGGTTGACGAAGGCGGCGATGACATCGATATCCCCTGTACCGCCTTCCATGCTCTGCTGATCCTGAACCCGGCGCAGCAAAGCGATCTGATCACGCAACTCGGCAGCACGCTCGAATTCGAGATTGATCGCAGCCTCCTCCATCGCCGCAGACAGCTCATTGGTCAGCGCATGACTACGCCCTTCAAGAAACATCACCGAGTGACGCACGTCTTGGGCATAGACATCAGGCTCAACCAGCCCGACACACGGCGCCTTGCAGCGCTTGATCTGATATTGCAGACACGGCCGGGTGCGGTTCTTGTAGTAACTGTCTTCACATTGACGAACAAAAAACGTCTTTTGCAGCAAGCTCAGACTTTCGCGTATCGCACCAGCACTCGGATAAGGACCGAAATACTTGCCCTTGGCCTTTTTTGCCCCGCGATGGATGCTCAGACGCGGGAACTGTCCGTCAGACAGAAAGACATAAGGATAGGATTTGTCGTCGCGCAACAGGATGTTGTACGGCGGCCGCCACTCCTTGATCAGGGTCTGCTCAAGCAACAGCGCTTCAGTTTCGTTGGCGGTGATGGTCGTTTCGACCTGAGCAATACGCCCGACCAGCGCAGCCGTTTTTGGCGCCAGACCCGTTTTGCGAAAGTAGCTCGCCAGACGTTTCTTGAGGTTCTTGGCCTTGCCTACGTAGAGCAGACGCGCATCGCTGTCGAACATGCGATAGACGCCGGGGCGCCCACTGACGGTCGACAGGAAGGCGCCGGAATCGAATGTTTCAGTCATGGTCAGAGGCTGGCATCGACCATGCCGTGACGAACCGCCAACAGCGTCAACTCGACATCGCTGCTGATCGAAAGCTTCTCGAAAATGCGATAGCGATAGGTGTTCACGGTTTTCGGCGACAGACACAATTTGTCGGAAATGATCTGTACTTTCTGACAGCCGACAATCATCAACGCAATCTGAATCTCGCGTTCGGACAAGGCGTCGAAAGGCGAATCATTGGACGGCTGAAAGGATTTGATCGCCAATTGCTGTGCAATTTGCGGGCTGATATAGCGCTGGCCGGCAAAAACCAGGCGAATGGCCTGCACCATTTCCGGCAGCCCCGCGCCCTTGGTCAGATAACCCGCAGCGCCAGCCTGCAACAATCGTGTAGGAAAAGGATCCTCTTCACACACCGTAACCGCGACCACCTTGATGTCAGGATGACTGCGCAGCAGTTTGCGCGTGGCTTCCAGGCCGCCGATGCCAGGCATCTTGACGTCCATCAGAACCACATCGGGCTTCAACTCTCGGGCCTTGATCAGGGATTCTTCCCCGGACTCGGCTTGGCCAACCACCTGCAGGCCATCAATATCGGCCAGCATTCGTGTAATGCCTGTACGAACGAGATCATGGTCATCGACCACTAGCACCCTAATCAAGCAGACACCTCGCGATATGGTCTTATTGGGATGCCCGACACCTTAGCAAAAAGTGCCCGACAGACCTAGCGGCAAGCATCATTAAAAAAGTTTCAATTCATCATAGAAGGCTTGCCGGCCGTGGGTTTCAGAGCACAGGTGTACTGATATCCAACTGCATGCGCAGAAAACACTCGTCTTCGCCTTGTACTCGCAGCCCTTTTCTCTGATACAAATTTTTCGCTGGATTATTTTCAAACACGGTCAGGCGCAAAGCCGGAAGCTTTTCTTTACAGGCCATGCCAATAACCTGATCAATTGCCCAGGAACCCGCGCCCTTCCCCTGAAAGGCTTCAGCAATTTGCAATTCGCGAATATACAGGGCCCGCGCATCCCGGCTGAGGCTGAAAAATCCTGCAGGTGTATCAGCCACCAATATCAGCCAGTTCTCGCGCCCCGACCAGGCCACGTCAAACGCTTCGTCCTGCCACAACAGGTCATGGTGAATGTAATAGCGCAGCATGTTCTGACAAGTGAGATTTCGCGAAAACGCCAGGTTCTCTGAAGTCGCACACCTGAGCTGGAATGTCATTGAGCCTCCGAAATGGCAACGACCTGACCCCGCCACTCACCTGCATCGCGACAGGCTACCACCAGAAGATCACCCGCCCCCGGCGCCGAGACAATCAGCGAACCCTCCTCAGACCAGATCGCGCTGCACCCTGCCGACTGCCATCCGCCGGTGAGGCCACCGTGGTTAGCCATCAACACAGCCATCTTGTGCTGCCGGGCATAACCTTCAAGCAGCGCGGTGTCTGCTACATAACCTTTCTCACTGATCAAGACACCCGCAGCGTAAAGATCCGCGCCTCGATCAGCGGCCACTGCGGCATGACTGGCATGAGAGAAGTCAGCGCAGACCGCCAGCGCAACCGTATCGTTGCCGATGCTCAAGGCCGGCCCTCCCTGGCCGGTAGCAAAGACAATCTCCTCACCAGGGTGCAGATGTTGTTTGCTGTACACCTCAAGCGAGCCATCGGCACCGAGGACCAGCGCACCGATCAAGACCGCCGAACGCCCTTCCAGGCGTATCGGCATACCGACGACAGTCGTGACGCCGAGCTTTCGGGCCAAATACCGTAAAGGCTCGAGCACAGAGTCTTGCGGGTCAATGGCCAACGCAGCAGCCTTTTCCCCTTCATAGCCGGTCAGCGATAATTCAGGACACACCAGCAACTCGACGCCCTGCTCCGCCGCGGCCTCGATAAAACGCATGTGACGGGCAATGTTTGCGCCAAGATCCACCTTAATCGACGTTATCTGGGCGGCAGCAATGGTGAGTATCGACATGATTCGTCATTCTTCCTTGATCATCAGGCAAAGCGCTGAGTGTGTCACAACCCTTGCAGCACTCAAGCAATAGGCGTTTTGTGGGTGATGCGATAGCATTTTCTGATTGATGTGGCGCATCGGCCTCTAGTAAGCTCGGCGCATTCATCGGAGACAAACCATGTTCAACGCCCTCTCACAGCTTCGTACCGCCAGCGCCCTGCGCTCGGTTGCGGCTGCCCAGGCGAAAGACGTTTGCGCTTCGGTCAGCTTTTATTTTGGGTATTGGTTTAGCCACTGGCGCGCCTGATACCCACCGGCGCCCATGAAAACGGGTCGCCTACCAGAGATTTCTCAACCCCCGGTCGGCCTCCCGACCGGGGGTTTTGTTTTTTCAGGCCCAAATTTTTTCAGCAACACACCAGACACCTTGAGGATTCACGAAATGAACTACGCCACTTATTACCGTTACGACAGCTTTAGCGCCTGGCGATTTACCAGCCTCCGATCGGGACAGCCTGCCGCCTCCGATCGGTCACCTACAGGTGGCAAACACGCACACATAGCCAATACGGCCAATTGTCGAACACCCCAGTAGGGCCGAGCGAGCGGGAAGAACCGCCGCCAGCCCAGGAAGAACACATATGAACTCGTCCGTTTCTGCTCTGCCACTGTCCCTCGATTCTGCCAACGAAGCACTGACCCTGCGTCTGCCCAGTTCGTTGCAACTCAAACAGCAATTGCCCCTGAGCAATGCCTTGAGCCGACAGGTCGCCGCCCACCGCCAAGCGGTTCGCGCGATCCTCAATGGCGAAGACCAGCGTCTGTTGGTAATCGTCGGCCCCTGCTCCATCCACGACCCTGAGTCCGCCCTTGAATATGCGGGCAAACTCGCCCGTCTGGCTGAAAACGTCAGCGACGAAATGCTGCTGGTGATGCGTGCCTACGTCGAAAAACCGCGTACTACGGTCGGCTGGAAAGGCTTGGCTTACGACCCGAACCTGGATGGCAGTGACGACATGGCCGGCGGCCTGACGATGTCCCGCGGACTGATGCTGGAAATGATCCGCCTCGGGTTGCCCGTGGCTACCGAACTGTTGCAGCCCATGGCGGCAGGATACTTCGACGATCTGCTCAGTTGGGTTGCTATTGGCGCGCGGACGACGGAATCACAAATTCATCGCGAGATGGCCAGCGGCTTGAGCATGCCGGTAGGCTTCAAGAATGGCACCGACGGTGGCGCGGCCGTTGCTGTGGATGCCATGCGTTCGGCAGCCCACCCACATCGACACTTCGGGGTCGACAGCCAAGGGCATCCGGCTATTATTCAGACGACCGGCAACCCAGATACCCATTTGGTGTTACGCGGTGGCCATCAGGGGCCTAACTACGATCGCGATAGCGTGGCAAGCATTCACGCCGACCTGAAACGTTTGAAAATTCCGAGCCGGATCATGGTCGATTGCAGTCACGCCAACAGCGGCAAGGATCCGCTGCGTCAACCAGGCGTCTTCAACGAAGTGCTTGAACAACGCTTGCAGGGCGATAGCTCCCTGATCGGCATGATGCTGGAGTCTCATCTGTTCGAAGGCTGTCAGCCGTTGAATGCATCGTTGCGCTACGGCGTTTCGATCACTGATGGCTGCCTCGGTTTCAGCGCCACGGAACGATTGCTGCTCGATGCGGCTGAGCGTCTTGGCGCCGAAGCCAGAGGCTGATTGCAACCTTGCCCTCCGGCTCAATCAAAACCGGAGGGCTGGCCGCGTCGCAGTTATGTCTCTACGCGCACCTGTGTCGCCGCAGACTCATGACTGACATCGTCCAACCGCTCGACCGAATAGGCAACCCGTACGGTCGAGCCTAGATGCTCGCGCCAGAAACGATGGGGCACTATAAAAATCAACGGTTTGCCAGCGGTTTCCCGAGTGATTTCACGGTCATCCCGATGATTGAAAAAATCACCATCACACTTGAGGTAGACCAACTCACCCTCTTGTGTCCGGGCATTGCCGATCACCACGGTGACACCGTCAATTGAATTTTCCGTCGACAGCACCCCGTCATCAGCCTCAAGCACATCGGGCGCATCCAGTTCGCCATGCACGAACGGGGTGATGAGCACTCTTGCAGGCTCCGATTCGCGCACCGCTCCACTGATTTGCTCGACTCGATAGCGTACTGTCACCTCGCCACCGAGATGTGCTGCGATGTATTCAGGAGCAACCCAGAATGACAGGATGTCTGCGACAGCGAAGGCTTCGACCTTCAGTCGATCCTTGAGCGATAGCGTTGATGCGTCTCCAGACCATAGCAACGTCACCTGATCGCCTGCGGTCATCCGTGCGTAAGGCTGGAGACTGATGAGCGCGCCTTCCATCGCGAGCGCCGGATCCAGCGCTCCGCCAACAGCGCCTGCGATATAGGGAGCCAGCAACTGCGCTCGCGCATCCCCCACAGTCAACTGCAAACGGGCAGACGATGCAGGTTCAGACAGGCCTGCGCTGACAAGTGTCCAGTAGACCTCTAGCGAACCGCCATCCAGTGCTGCGATGTGCATACCTTTGACGACGAAAATGACGTCTTTGCCTACCTGGGCTTCGCTGACAAAGCGGACCATTTCGTGTTGATAAGCAAAGCCCTCGATATCCAGACCGTCCCAGTTCAACAGCAACTGATCCCCACTCGCCATATTTGCATAGGGCGCGATACGTATGACGACTTCGCTTAGCGAAGGATCGAGCACGGCCCCCTCCAGAGAATCGAGCATTGCTGCAGGCAACAGTTCATTAGTCGTACCGGGACTGGCGTGGTGACGCATCCGGTAGCAAAACTCGATTTCATGAGTGTTCATTCGTAGCTCCATTCCTTGGACATAACGCTGCCTTCATTGACGGCGTCGACAGCCAACATTGAACGCGATTGCTCATCCCGTTGCTATCAGCCCAATACGTCGCAGCCATAGAGCAAAAGCCGCAACTGCGGTAGGCAAGTAACGCAAAATCAACTTCTGCCAGGCGGAAGACGGCCAGAACTTCCGATTTGGATTTCATAAACATCCGAAACTTCGTACGCCCTCTAGTCCAGATTCAACGGCCTAGTGAAGCCTCTTCGTACTTCTTCAACGAGTTGTGTGTTTTAGAGTGGCCCACAGATTTCCCGATGAACTTCTGAGAAAAGGTAAGAACATGCAACGGAATGCTACAACTCGTTATCCCATCCTGTTGGTGCACGGCCTGTTCGGGTTCGAACGTATCGGCCATTTCGAGCTGTTTCATGACGTCAAGGACGCTCTGAAAACGGCTAACAACCGAGTGTTCGTTCCGCACCTCTCCGCCACCTACAACAACGAAGTGAGGGGTGAGCAACTGCTTACCCAGATTGATCGTGTCCGGCGAGGCACAGGCGCCAGCAAAGTCAACCTCATAGGGCATAGCCAGGGAGCATTGGCTGCTCGATACGCTGCGGCGCTCGCGCCACACGCGGTAGCCTCGGTGACGTCGGTCAGCGGCCCGAACCACGGGTCGGAACTGGCTGATTTCCTGCGCAAGGCACTGGTTCCAGGCCGGCTACCGGAAGCCGTTGCACAGAACGTGGCAACACTGTTTGCCGACTTTATTTCGTTGCTCAGCGGTAATGTCACGCTGCCGCAGAGCGCATTGGCGGCGCTCAATGCACTCACAACCGAGGGCGTGGGCGATTTCAATGACAAGTTTCCGCAGGGACTGCCCACCACTTGGGGCGGGCACGGCCCGGCCCAAGTCAATGGTGTGCATTATTACTCTTGGAGCGGTGTCCTGCCTGTAGCCGGCTTGCCAACTCTCGACCCGGTTCAAGGCGTTTGCCGAGCGCTGTCGCAATATTTCATGACTGAAGGAGAACACAATGACGGCTTCGTCGGACGTTTCAGCTCTCACCTGGGTCAGGTGATCCGTTCCGACTATCCCCTGGATCACTTGGGCACCCTGCGCCGCCCTGCCGGCAGCATCACCGTGCCGCTAGACCCGATTGAGCTTTACGTTGAACATGCCTCGCGCCTGCGAGCGGCGAATCTGTAATCAAAACGCCGACAACCGAACGGAACTTTGCCGAGAATTCGCTCACTGAATCCGGTAGGCTCCACACTTTACTGAAATTGATTGGAGAGTTTTCTCATGGCTAAAGCCACTGCCCGCCACATCCTGGTTTCCGATGAAGCCAAGTGCAACGAACTCAAGACCCAGATCGAAGGCGGCGCTGATTTCGCCGAAGTCGCCAAAGCCAACTCCACCTGCCCGTCCAGCCGTCAGGGCGGCGATCTGGGCTCGTTCGGTCCTGGCCAGATGGTCAAGGAATTCGACACCGTGGTATTCAGCGCGCCGATCAACACTGTGCAAGGCCCAGTGAAAACCCAGTTCGGTTATCACCTGCTGGAAGTCACCAGCCGTCAGGACTGATCCGTCGCCTGATTGTTGTTCAACGGCCCGCCTCTTGGCGGGCCGTTGTGTTTCAGTTACACATACGGCTGGCGACTGATGCGCCTCTCGCGTACAACTTGCGCTTATCGATTACCCGGTTCCAAGGCTGACAATGCGACTGGTTTTCCCCACTTTGATGCTCACCGCCCTCGCCCTGCTGTCCGGCGCCGTGGGTGTGAACGCTACACCGCAACATGCGCTTACCGTGTATGGCGAGCCCGCCAAATATCCTGCCGATTTCAGTCATTTCGACTACACCAACCCACTGGCCCCCAAAGGTGGAACGATGCGCCGCTCGGCGATCGAGATCGGCCATTTCGACCATATCCTTCCTTATATAGACAAAGGCATCGGCGTCACCCAGATTGACGGCCTTCTGTATTCGCCGCTGGCCCAGCGTTCGATGGATGAGCCGTACACCGTCTACGGTCTGGTCGCGCAAAAGATCGAGCGCTCCGACGACGGCCTGTCGCTGCGCTTCTTCATCAATCCCAAGGCACGTTTCGCCGACGGCAAACCGATCACTGCCCAAGACGTGCGCTACACCTACGATCTATTGATGACTCAGGGCAGCCTGCGCTACCGCACGCAGTTCGCCGACGTCAAAGGCGTCGACGTGGAAGCTCCGCTGACGGTACGTTTCGATTTCAAAAACAACGAAAACCGCACCCTGCCGCTGGACATCGCGACCCTGCCGGTCTTTCCCGAGCATTGGTGGAAGAGTCGTGACTTCGCCGGCGGTGGCGGATATGAACCGCCGTTGGGCAGCGGCCCTTACAGGGTCGGTAAAGTCGACTCAGGGCGCAGCATCACGTTCGAGCGCAATCCCGACTGGTGGGGCAAAGATCTGCCGGTTAGTCGCGGCCTCTACAATTTCGACCACTTCAGCATCGAGTACTTCGGCGACACCGACGTCGCCCGCCAGGTACTGCGCGGTGGCGCCTATGACTACAACCGTGAGTTCTCCGCCACCGGCTACTCGATCGGCTATGACAGCCCTGCCCTGCGCGACGGGCGCCTGCAAAAGGCCCATTTGGCCACCGAGGCACCGCAATCTGCTCAGGGTTTTGTGTTCAACCTGCAAAAACCGATGTTCCAGGATCGTCGCGTGCGTCAGGCGCTGGCCATGCTCTGGGATTTCGAGTGGAGCAACCGGCAGATGATGCGCAACCTCTACATCCGCCAGCAGAGCTATTTTTCCAACACTGTCCTGGCGGCCCGACAGTTGCCAGATGCGGCTGAGTTGAAGATTCTTGAACCGCTACGCGCACAGGTTCCCGACGAGGTTTTTAACAAGGTCTTCGAAGCGCCGAAAACCGATGGCAGCGGAATAATCCGTGATAAACAGTTGCAAGCTCTCGAATTGCTGGAGCAGGCCGGCTGGAGGCCCGATGGTGATCAACTGGTGAATGCCAAGGGCGAGCCGCTCAGCTTCACTTTTCTGGTCAGCCAGAACGGCATGGATCGCCTGCTGCTGCCGTATAAACGCACGCTCAAACAGATCGGCATCGACCTCAACATCCGTCGCATCGACTCTTCGCAATACGTCAACCGCTTGATGAGCCGCGACTACGACATGATCGTCACCGGTTATCCCGTCAGCACGTCTCCTGGTGGCGAGTTGCTCAACTACTTCGGCTCAGCATCGGCCAACGATCCGGGGGCCAACAACTACATGGTGTTGAAGAACCCGGCGGTCGACACGCTGATCAACGGTCTGATTCGCGCCACGACCCAATCCGACATGCTGCACTACGCCCACGCGCTGGACCGGGTGCTGCAATGGAACTACTACTGGATTCCCAACTACTACCCGCCGGGAACGTCGACAGTCTGGTGGAATCGTTTCGGCATTCCATCGGTTCAGGCCAGCAATGACGAAGCCATCGAGAGCTGGTGGGAAATCAGCAGGACACCGTTGACCAATCAACAGATGACCGCTGAAAAAATCACACGCGCCAGACCCGGAGGGCCGCACTGATGTGGGGTTACATACTGCGGCGCCTGCTGCTGATCATTCCGACGCTGGTGATCATCCTGCTGGTCAACTTCGTGATCATTCAAGCCGCGCCCGGCGGCCCGGTCGAACAGGCCATTGCCCATCTGCAAGGCATCGGTGGCGGCAACGTCGGTGGCGGCGCAAGCGAAACCATGAGCACTTCACGCGCCAGCCGAGGCCTCGATCCGCAACTGATCAAGGACATTGAAAAACAGTACGGCTTCGACAAACCGGCCCCTGAGCGTCTGTGGCTGATGCTCAAGAACTACGCGCAACTGGATTTCGGCAAAAGCTTCTTCCGTGGTGCCACGGTCACCGACCTGATTCTGGAAAAAATGCCGGTCACCATTTCCCTCGGGCTATGGGCGACGCTGATCACCTATCTGATTTCGATCCCGCTGGGCATTCGCAAAGCCGTGCACCACGGCAGTCATTTCGATATCTGGAGCAGCACGGCGATCATCATCGGCTATGCAATGCCGGCGTTCCTGTTTGCGATGTTCCTGATCGTGCTGTTTGCCGGTGGCACCTCGCTGAACTGGTTCCCGGTGCGCGGGTTGGTGTCGGACAACTTTGAATCGCTGTCGACACTGGGCAAAGTCACCGACTATTTCTGGCATCTGGTGTTGCCGGTGACCTCGCTGGTGATTGGTGGATTCGCAACATTGACGATCCTGACCAAGAACTCGTTCCTCAATGAAATAACGCGTCAATACGTGGTCACCGCCCGGGCCAAAGGCCTGAGCGAGCGCCGGGTGCTCTACGGGCATGTGTTCCGTAACGCGATGCTGCTAGTGGTGTCGGGCATTCCCCAGGCCTTTATCAGCGTGTTCTTCGCCGGTTCTCTGCTGATCGAAGTGATCTTTTCTCTCGACGGCCTCGGCCGCATGAGCTACGAAGCGGCTGTCTCGCGGGATTATCCGGTGGTGTTCGGCTCGCTGTTCATCTTCACCCTGTTCGGCCTCTTGATAAAACTGATCGGTGATCTGTGCTACACGCTGGTGGATCCGCGCATCGATTTTTCGGCGAGGAACGCCTGATGTTCAACCTCTCCCCGCTGGGTCGTCGCCGTTTCGAGCGATTCAAGAAAAACCGTCGTGGCTGGTGGTCGTTATGGCTGTTTATCGGTCTGTTTATCTTGACCCTGGGCGGCGAACTGATCGCCAATGACAAGCCGCTGGTGGTCAGCTATCAGGGCCAATGGTATTTCCCGGTATTCAAGCGCCACACCGAACAGGCGTTCGGCGGGCAACTGCCGTTCCAGGCCGATTATCGCAGCGACTATGTACAGAACCTGATCCACAAGGACGGCGGCTGGTTGCTGTTTCCGCCGATCCCGTTCAGTGACGACACGCCTAACTATGACCTCGACAAACCCGCGCCAAGTCCGCCGACATCGGTCAACTGGCTGGGCACCGACGATCAGGCTCGAGATGTCTTGGCACGGGTGATTTTCGGCGCGAGGGTGTCGATCCTGTTTGCGCTGATGCTGACGTTTGTCAGCGCATTGATCGGTATTGCGGCTGGCGCATTGCAAGGCTACTACGGTGGTTGGGTCGATCTGCTGGGACAACGATTGCTCGAGGTTTGGTCCGGGCTGCCAGTGCTGTACCTGCTGATCATCCTCTCCGGTTTCGTCGAGCCGAATTTCTGGTGGCTACTGGGGATCATGGCGCTGTTTTCATGGCTGGCGCTGGTCGACGTGGTGCGTGCCGAGTTCCTGCGCGGACGCAATCTGGAATACGTCAAAGCTGCGCGCGCGTTGGGCTTGAGTGACCGCAAGGTGATTGTCCGGCACATTCTGCCCAACGCCATGAATGCCACGCTCAGCTATCTGCCATTCATTCTGACCGGGGCGATTTCCACGCTCACTGCACTGGATTTCCTCGGGTTCGGCATGCCCGCCGGCAGTGCTTCGCTGGGCGAGCTGATCGGTCAAGGCAAACAGAATCTGCAAGCACCGTGGCTGGGCTTGACGGCGTTTTTCACCCTGGCGCTGATTCTTTCCCTACTGGTGTTCATCGGCGAAGCGTTACGCGACGCATTCGACCCACGATCCTGAAGCGTGACCATGACTGACAACCTGATTGAAATACGAAACCTCAACGTTGCCTTCCAGGGTCAGACCGTGGTGCGCGACCTGTGTCTGGACATCCGCCCCGGCGAGTGCCTGGCGCTGGTTGGCGAATCGGGCTCGGGCAAATCGGTAACCGCCCATTCGATTCTGCAATTGCTCCCCGATTCTGAGGCGCAAACCACCGGCAGCATTCGCTATCGCGCACAGGAACTGATCGGCGCTGATCCCAAGGTTCTGCGTGAACTGCGGGGCAACCGCATCGCCATGATTTTTCAAGAGCCGATGACCTCGCTCAACCCATTGCACACCATCGAAAAGCAGATTGGCGAAACCCTGCTGCTGCATCGCGGCCTCGGTGGTAAAGCGGCGCAAAAACGCATTCTCGAACTGCTCGGACTGGTGGGCATCCAGAAACCCAAAGAGCGGCTCAAGGCGTATCCGCATCAGTTGTCCGGTGGGCAGCGGCAGCGGGTCATGATCGCCATGGCCCTGGCGTGCGAACCGGAACTGTTGATTGCCGACGAGCCGACCACGGCCCTCGACGTCACCGTGCAGCGCAAGATCCTTGTGCTGCTCAAATCCCTGCAACAACGTTTGGGCATGTCGTTGTTGCTGATCAGCCACGACCTCAACCTGGTGCGCAGCATTGCTCAGCGCGTCTGCGTAATGAAGGCCGGTGAGATCGTCGAGCAGGCGCCGTGCGAAACCCTGTTCAACGAGCCCAAACATCCTTATAGCTGCATCCTGCTCAACGCCGAGCCCGAAGGTGAAGCACTGCCTAGGGATGAGCGCGAGAATGTGCTGGAAGTCAAAGATTTGCGGGTTGAGTTTGTCGTCGGTGGCGGGCTGTTTCAGCGCAAACAGTATCTGCGTGCGGTAGACGGTATCAGCCTGAACATCCAGCGCGGCAAGACGCTGGGGATCGTCGGCGAGTCCGGATCGGGCAAGTCGACGCTGGGTCAGGCCATCCTGCGTTTGCTCGACTCCGAAGGCAGCATCCGCTTCCAGGGCGAAGCACTCGACGGCCTCAATCAGAAGCAGCTACGACCTTGGCGCCGGCAGATGCAGGTGGTGTTTCAGGATCCGTTCGGCAGCCTCAGCCCGCGAATGTCGGTGGCACAGATCATCAGCGAAGGCCTGGAGGTGCATCGCGAATCCACCGCTGATGAATGCGACGAGCAAGTGATCCGCGTGCTCAAGGAGGTCGGTCTCGACCCGCAGAGCCGACATCGCTATCCCCACGAGTTTTCCGGCGGGCAACGCCAACGCATCGCCATCGCCCGCGCACTGGTGCTGAAACCGGCGCTGATCCTGCTGGATGAACCGACTTCGGCGCTGGACCGTACGGTGCAGAAACAAGTGGTCGCCCTGCTCCGCGATCTTCAGGAAAAGTACGGACTCACTTATCTGTTCATCAGCCACGACCTGGCGGTGGTCCGCGCCTTGGCCCACGACATGATCGTGATCAAGGACGGCAAAGTGGTCGAGCGCGGCGCCAGTCATGAGGTGTTTGACTCGCCGCAGCATCCGTACACCCAAGAGTTGTTGGCGGCGGCGCATTCGAGGTAGGCATAATCGCCGCACGCCTTGAAACCGTATCTAGAACATCGCTGGCAGGCCAGCGCCCACAGAGTCTTCTGTTGTAGACATAATTTGTGAACGCCCGTGAAACCTGTGGGAGCGGGTTTGCCCGCGAAAGGGCCGGTACTGGCAACACACAATCAGGATCAGTCTGCACATGAACACCACCGAAAGCCTCAAGGACTACCAACGGGTTCGCACCCTGGCGATCCGTTCGCTGTTCGAGATCATCGAGCAATCGAGCGAAGGCACGGTGATTGTTGATCGCGATGCCAACATTGTCTGGATGAACGAACGTTACGCCCGCCGTTTTGGCCTGGAGTCGGCCGAAGGGGCCATCGGCAAGCCCTGTGAAAGCGTGATTCCCGGCAGCCTCCTGCGGGAAGTGGTGCGCACCGGACGGCCGATTTTGCTCGACATGCAAGACACGCCAAAAGAACCGTTGGTGGTAATGCGTCTGCCGATTCACGACGACGCTGGCACAGTCATCGGCGCGATAGGCTTCGCCCTGTTCGATGAGTTGCGCACGCTGTCACCGATGCTCAAGCGCTACCTGAGCATGCAGGAAGAACTCGCCTCGACCCGATCACTGCTGCGCGCACGTCAGACCAAATACAACTTCGCCCATTTCATCGGCACCAGTGCTGCCAGCCTCGAAGTTAAACGCCGTGCGAGGCGCAGCGCCAGTGCTGACTCGCCCGTCTTGCTGCTCGGTGAAACCGGCACCGGCAAGGAGTTGCTGGCTCAGGCGATTCACAGCGCATCACCCCGTGCACACAAGGCCTTTGTCAGCATCAACAGCGCGGCGATTCCGGAGGCGCTGCTGGAAGCGGAGTTTTTCGGCACCGCCCCAGGCGCATTCACCGGAGCTGACCGTAAGGGCCGCACCGGCAAGCTGCAAATCGCTCAGGGTGGCACGTTGTTCCTCGACGAAATTGGCGACATGCCGCTGCCGCTGCAAAGCAAATTGCTGCGGGTGTTGCAGGAAAAGGAGTTCGAGCCGGTAGGCTCCAACGAAGTGATCCAAAGCGATGTGCGGGTGATCGCCGCGACCTCCACCGACCTGCAAGCAGCGATCAAGCGCGGCGAGTTTCGCGCTGACTTGTATTACCGCCTCAACGTGCTGCCGATCCAGGTGCCGCCGCTGCGTGAACGACTCGACGATTTGCCCGCGCTCAGCGAAGCCATTCTCGAAGAGCTGCGCAGTCAGCATGAACTGCACCGCGAAGCATTGGCATTACTGGGGCAGCATGCCTGGCCGGGCAATATTCGCGAGTTGCGCAATGTGCTGGAACGGGCGGCGTTGCTCAGTGATGACTTGATGCTGACGCAGAGTGACATTCGTGCGGCTATCGGCACGTTTACCCCGGTTGAACGTGCGACGACGCCGACGGTTGAAGCGCTGACCGAGGAAACATTCGCTCAGGCGCGAGAACGGTTTGACCGGCAGTTGATTCAATCTGCCCTGGCGCAATGCGCGGGCAACGTGCCGGAGGCGGCAGCGCGGTTGGGGCTTGGAAGATCGACGTTGTACAAGAAAATGCTGGCGCTGGGCATCACTTAGTCTCAATAGAGAGACTTAACTCTCTAACTAAAGACAAAATCAAAAGCATCGCTGACGAGCCAGCTCCCGCGGGGTTATCACAGTTTCTGTGCGAGCTGGTTTGCCAGCGAAGACACCGGCACACCCCATAAAAATCTCTAAACAGAGACAAAATACTGTTTTCATCGTCATGAAAACTCATTAAATCCATATATTTCAATACGTTACGAACCTGGCACAAAACTCGCTATAGCCTCTCCCACACCCGCTTCATCCACAAAAATAACAATTCTGGAGAGACACACCATGAGTGTGATCATTGCCTTGGCAGCCCTCGCGTTGCTGATGCTGGCGGCCTACCGTGGCTACAGCGTTATTCTCTTTGCCCCGATTGCCGCCCTCGGCGCAGTCCTTCTCACCGACCCTTCCGCCGTAGCCCCTGCGTTTACCGGGGTGTTCATGGAAAAAATGGTCGGTTTCATCAAGTTGTACTTCCCCGTTTTTTTGCTCGGTGCCGTGTTCGGCAAGTTGATCGAGTTGTCGGGGTTCTCGCGATCGATCGTCGCGGCGGCCATTCGCCTGTTAGGCACCCAGCAGGCCATGCTGGTGATCGTGCTGGTCTGCGCACTGCTTACCTACGGCGGCGTTTCGTTGTTCGTGGTGGTGTTTGCGGTTTATCCGTTTGCGGCGGAGATGTTCCGTCAGAGCAATATTCCCAAGCGCCTGATCCCGGCGACCATCGCCCTCGGTGCGTTCTCGTTCACCATGGACGCCCTGCCCGGCACGCCGCAAATCCAGAACATCATCCCCAGCACCTTTTTCAACACCACCGCATGGGCGGCGCCGTGGCTGGGTTTGGTCGGCACGATTTTCGTGTTCTGCGCTGGCATGCTGTTTCTGCAGCGCCAACGCAACAAGGCCCAGCGTGCCGGTGAAGGTTACGGCACCGCGTTGCGCAATGAGCCGGAAACGGCTGAAGACCTCAAGCTGCCCAACCCGTGGATTGCGCTGTCACCATTGCTGGCGGTGGGCATCATGAACTTGCTGTTCACTCAGTGGATTCCGCAGTGGTACGGCAAGACCCACAGCCTCGCGCTGCCAGGCATGGCTACACCAGTGACCACCGAAATTGCCAAACTGACGGCGATCTGGGCGGTACAAGCCGCGCTGCTGATCGGTATCTTGATGGTGCTGGTGTTCGGGTTTAAGGCGATTCGCAGCAAGTTGGCCGAAGGCAGCAAAAGCGCGGTCAGCGGCGCGTTACTCGCTGCGATGAACACCGCTTCCGAATATGGTTTTGGTGCAGTGATCGCTTCGCTGCCGGGCTTTCTGGTGCTGGCCGACTGGCTCAAGCAGATCCCCAATCCGCTGGTCAACGAAGCCATCACCGTCACCCTGCTGGCGGGTATCACCGGCTCCGCGTCGGGTGGCATGAGCATTGCGCTGGCGGCGATGTCCGAGCAGTTCATCAACGCCGCGCACGCAGCGAATATTCCACTGGAAGTGCTGCACCGCGTGGCCGCCATGGCCAGCGGCGGCATGGACACCCTGCCGCACAACGGTGCGGTGATCACGCTGTTGGCCGTGACCGGCCTGACGCACCGTGAAGCCTATAAAGACATTTTCTGTATTACGCTGATCAAGACCCTGGCGGTTTTCGTAGTGATCGGCACTTTCTACGCCACTGGCATTGTGTGAGGTATTCATGACGACTCTTTCGGGCAAGACCGCACTGGTGACCGGATCAACCAGCGGCATCGGTCTGGGCATCGCGCTGAGCCTGGCCAAGGCTGGCGCCAACCTGATCCTCAACGGTTTCGGTGATGCCTCCACAGTCATCGCCGAAGTCGGCCAATTCGGCGGTAAGGTCGGCCATCATCCGGCCGATGTCAGCGACCCGGCACAGATTGCCGACATGATCGCCTACGCCGAACGCGAATTCGGTGGCGTCGACATTCTGGTCAACAACGCCGGCATCCAGCATGTCGCTGCCGTGGAAGAATTCCCGGTCGAGCGCTGGGACTCGATCATTGCGATCAACCTGTCTTCGGTGTTTCACAGCACTCGCCTGAGCTTGCCGGGCATGCGTGCCAAAGATTGGGGGCGCATCATCAACATCGCGTCCGTACATGGCCAGGTCGGGTCGACCGGCAAGGCTGCCTATGTGGCGGCCAAGCACGGGGTGATCGGCCTGACCAAAGTGGTCGGCCTGGAAACCGCGACCAGTCATGTCACCTGCAACGCTATCTGCCCGGGCTGGGTGTTGACGCCGCTAGTGCAAAAGCAAATCGATGACCGCGCGGCCAAAGGCGTTGACCCACAGCAGGCGCAGCATGATTTGCTGGCCGAGAAGCAGCCATCGCTGGAGTTCGTCACGCCCCAGCATTTGGGTGAATTGGTGTTGTTCCTGTGCAGCGAGGCTGGCAGCCAGGTGCGCGGCGCGGCGTGGAATATTGATGGTGGGTGGTTGGCGCAATAAGCCGCGCTACCTTCAGAAAACAAGAGGCAAACAATGTCCGACATCCTCTGGCAACCCGACGCCAAACGTATCGCCGATTCGCGCATGGACGCGTTCCGCCGTTTCGCCAATCAGCGCCATTCACTGAAACTGGACGACTACCCCGCCCTGCACCAATGGAGCATCGATCAGCGCGAAGCGTTCTGGAAGGCCATCGTCGATTTTTTCGATATCCGGTTCCATACCCAGCCCGATGCCGTGCTGCGCGAAGGCGCGCAAATGCCCAGCGCCGAGTGGTTTCCGGGCGCCACCCTGAACTTCGCCGAACACCTTTTGCGTCGCCGCGATGATGCCGTAGCAATCGTCGCCGTGGCGGAAAACGGCCAACGTGAACAGTTGACCTGGGCCGAACTGGCCCAACACGTCGCCGGATTTCAAGCCAGCCTGCAAGCGGCGGGCGTCGGCCTCGGCGACCGCGTCGCCGCGTGTATGCCCAACACTTGGCAGACACTGATAGCGATGCTGGCCACCACCAGCCTCGGGGCGATCTGGTCGTGCTCTTCGCCAGACTTCGGCACCCACGGGGTGATCGACCGCTTCGGCCAGATTGAACCGAAAGTGCTGCTCACCTGCGCAGGCTATCGCTACGCCGGTAAAGAGATCGATCAAACAACGAAAATCAACGAAATCCTTGCGCAACTGCCGTCGCTGCAACATCTGGTCATCGTGCCGTACGCGCGTCCACGGGCTCGCGCTGAGGACTATCAGACGCACGCCGAAGTCACGCTCTGGGACGACTTTTACCTGCTCGGCGACGAGCCGCGTTTCGTCCCGGTGCCGTTCGCTCATCCGCTGTACGTGCTGTATTCGAGCGGCACCACCGGCGTGCCAAAGTGCATCGTGCACAGCACCGGCGGCGTGTTGCTGCAACACGTCAAGGAACACGGACTGCATGTCGATCTCGGCCCTGGAGATCGATTGTTCTACTACACCACCTGCGGCTGGATGATGTGGAACTGGCTGGTGTCGGCACTGGCGGTCGGCAGCGCCGTGGTGCTGTACGACGGCTCGCCGTTTCATCCGGGCCCGGAACGTTTGCCGGACCTGCTCGAAGACGAACGTGTCAGCGTCTTCGGTACAAGCCCCAAGTTCCTCGCAACGTTGGAGAGCAGCGGCGTCAAACCTCGCGAAAGCCACGACCTGAGCAACCTGAAAACCCTGCTTTGCACCGGTTCGGCGCTGTCGCCACAGAGTTATGACTTCGTCTACCGCGACTTCAAAACCGACGTATGCCTGGCCTCGATGTCCGGCGGCACCGACATCGTTTCCTGTTTCGTCAATGGCAACCCACTGTCGCCAGTGCGTCGTGGCGAAATCATGGGCAAGAGCCTGGGCATGGCGGTTGAAGTCTGGAATGACGCCGGCAAAGCGCTGATCGGCGAGAAAGGCGAATTGGTTTGCACCCGGCACTTCCCGGCGATGCCGATCGGCCTTTGGAATGACGGGGACGGAAAAAAACTGCACCAATCGTATTTCAGCCTCTTCCCCGGTGTCTGGGCGCAGGGCGATTACGCCGAACAATTGCCTCATGGCGCGATGATGATTCACGGTCGCTCAGATGCCGTACTCAATCCCGGCGGCGTGCGCATCGGTACTGCGGAGATTTATCGACAGGTCGAGAAAGTCGCCGAGGTGCTCGACAGCGTCGCCATCGGTCAGCAGTGGCGGGATGACGTGCGGGTCGTGTTGTTTGTCAGCTTACGTGAAGGGATGGCACTGGATGAGGCGCTGCAGCAGCGCATTCGTCAGATGATCCGCGCCAACACCACACCAAGGCATGTACCGGCGAAGATCGTTGCGGTCACGGACATTCCACGCACCATCAGCGGCAAGATTGTGGAGCTGGCCGTGCGCGAGGTGGTACATGGGCGGCCGGTGAAAAACACCGATGCCCTGGCCAATCCCGAAGCGCTGGAGCAGTTTCGGGATCGGCCTGAGCTCAGTGTATAAAAAGCCGTAGCTAATGGGCGAAAGCAAATGCCTCAGGCAAGCCTGCGGCATAGCTGCAGATCAATCGAAATTCAGGTTGATCAAGACCTCACCATCAATGGTTCGGCCGGCACTGCCTTTAACGGCCGCCTCCACGATATTCATGTTATTGGCGTATTTGTCGGGGTTCGTTTCCATCTGGCTAAGCAGTGCAGTCACAATCGCAAAAGAGTCCGCATTAACTAGAGCCTCGTCACGATTGTAATAGCCGCCAGTCCCATCCGGCTTCGGCAAACGACCTGCTGCCAGATTCAGTAACGGCGCTACGTCCAGAACGGGTAACTTGTTGCGCAATGTGGCCTTGGCGATCACGCGCTCACCCTTTCCTGCTCCTGCACGGAGCATTTCATGGATCAGATCATCGGCCACTTCTCCGTAGCTGAAACCCGCAGCATTAAACCGATCATTCAGATTCTGATTGCTGATGGTCAAGTACTGAACATTTTCCCGATCATTCAGGCCGGCTTTTTTCCACTCGTTGTACTGGCTCTGTTCGACTTGCATGATCTGATTGTCGACCTTGGCGCTATCCAGGACGAAATTACTGATCGACGTGCCGCCGAGATCCACTCGGATCGCAGCCAAAGCCACTGAAAAGCTATCGCGACCTCTATCCGTTGTGCCAAAAAACAGCCCGATCGTCAGGTCAGTCCGGGGCTTATGCGCCGGCGTTCCCAACACAGAAATGGCGGCTTGAACCTTTTCATGCGCCTTGGACAGGCCGTGCTGAATAATATGACTGGTGTAAGCCTCGGGCCGGACACTGGGTACTGCAAATGCACCTTTGAGTTCGAAGCCGTCCAGCTGTTTACCCCAAGGATTACCGCGGCTGCTGATGCCATACCACTGTTCATTTTTTTTCAAAGCGCAAACATTCGTTGCATCCACCGTGCTGCCACGCGGACGCCACTTGCCTTGCCCAACCTGAGGCAGACTGGCCAGTTGCAGGAAATCCACGGATTGACGTCGACCGGTTAACCGGTACAACTGGGATGTCGCCGAGTCCACCAATTTCAAGCATCCAGTACGTCCACTTTTCAGGAGTGCTTTTGTAGCCTTGAATCCTGCGGTGGGTATGCCATCGATTGGATTTAATGTCGAAATAGTCAACTGGAGGCCAAATTTTATGCCACTCGCGAGCTTGGCTGCCAGCGAGGCACTCTTTGCTGCAATGCTCAATAGTTTTGCCGGAGCGCTTAAGACCGCAAAGAAAATTCCGATCGCGTCCATCGAACACGCATAAACCCCATCGACCACTTTATTTCGATCACCTGAAGCCAGGTCTTCAATGCATTTTTTGAAAGGCACAATCAAGTCGGCAACATATTGCAGCACCTCATCAGTCGTTTTCGCAATTCGCTCTTTATCTGTGAGTTCAGTAAACGCTTCAACCAGTTCACTGACGCTTCCGACGGGGCGATGGGTGACAACGAATTTTGCAATATTCTCTATATGAGGACTCATGAAAAACTGATAAAGACTGTGCTTGTCTTCAGTAGCGGATGCAGGTGCTGCAAGGGTACCCAGTTTTTCTATGACCATCTTATCGCAAGCATTGGGGCGCGGACGTTTGCCCTGAGTGTAACTTTCAAGGTCAGTTGGAACATTATGAGTTTCAGGCAATGGAGACTGTGCATCATTGGGGCTTCTTTTCATCTCCAGCCATGCCGGCATCCCCATTTTCTTGGTTTCCAGGACTAGTTTACCGAGTGCATCGTTTCTTCGGCACTCGCCCAGCAGGCTGAATAATTCATAACAGAGCGTCTGATTGTTACCGTAAGAGGCAATCATGATCACTGCAAACCGGCCTCGCGCCTGATCTTTTTTACCCTGCAACTCTACTTGTTGCGCTCCCTTGTTAGCGACACCTATCAGGTTGAAATTACCTTTCTCCGGATAAATGGTTTCAACCACCGGTTCACGGACGGTAAAGAAAGTAATTTTGCTCTTCCCGAAAACATCTCGATCCTGGCGGGGCATGCCTGCCAATGCCAGCTTTATGTTGGATGCCATCGCTCGATGAATATTGCCATGATAGGCACGGACTTCAGCTTCAAAAACATCCTGATTGCGCACCAACCCGGTAAGTTGAGGATATTCACCAAGGATGTGCGGAGTCTTGTTCCAGTCCCACTCTCCGGAACTTAATAGACCTTCAATATGCAAATCGAGCATTGACACCCTCATCGCAGAGTAAGGGGCAGGTCGCAGTAGCGGCGTCTCAAGAAAGTCACAACCCGGCACTGCACTTTCCAGAGCGGCCAGCGCAAGTTTTTTCCGACTCGGTACCGGTGTAGAAAATGCCTTGGCACCATTAACCATCGTTGCTATATGCGCTTGATAAGCAGCCAGACTGGTTCTAACAGCATCAGCGGTGGATGATTTGAGATTGTCATAGGAAATAACTTCATTGATTAGGCCCCAGTCAATCACACCTTCTATCGCCGCCATGCCTTGAAGTTGATCCAGCGCGGTACTCACCGTAGCGAGTTCGGCGAACTGCATGACGTCTTCGTAATGAAGGAACCGTGAAGCCCCAGCCGCGATCAATTCAATCACGCTGACAGCCTGGAAAAAAGTGACCCAGGCGATCGAGCCCACCATCAGCCAAGAGGGAACGCTTTTCACCAGCAAGCCGGGCGCTGTGGACGACAACAACAAATGCGACGCCAAAGGAGCCAGATTGCGAGAGACCTTTTTGCTATTGACCAGATGTTGTTCAAATCCTTGACGGATATTCTCCAGAGGCTTATCAACAGCAACGTTCGAAGCATAAATGTTATAGCCAGCAATAACGTTTCGTTGTTCGACGGCGCCAACCTGCGGATCTAGCTGAAGAATGATCGCCGTAAACAAGACTTGCGCCAGATCATCGGCATCGAACACTTCTCCAGTTCGCGCGCCCCACCAACCCAAAGCGTTCACGTACTTTTTGGCAAGTGCGTAGGAAAAATCATGGTGCACCAGTTCCGTAATAACGCCGTCAGCATTCTCCCAATCAACAGCATCGTATAAGACGGGTTTGACATTTTCATACAACGTTTCAAGAAGATTCTTGCCCCCGGGAACGAACGAAGCAGTCAATGCACGAATTTCCTGGCATTGAGAGGCGGTCAGTGCAACGGAGTTTCCGGTGTGCCCATTGATTTGCTCCCAATATTTGTCGATTCGATGGGAGGGACGGAACTCCCACTGTAAAAAAGTGAGAAGTTGAATAAACTGTTCGACGTTCGTCGGAACGTTCAACCCATGAAAGCGCAGCCATTGAGCATAACTGGCTTCATCAGCCTCCGTGCGGATGGCACCCCCCGTTTGTTCACTGGCCTCCCTGAGCTGCTCACGGTTGGCTCGTGCATGCATAAAATACTCGATTTGTCTCACTACATTGTCAGCGTCACCGTCACTCCCGGCATCCATCCAGACCTCAAAATCAGCACTTGTAATTTTCGCATTGGCGTCTTGATGAAAGATCTTTACCAGCTTACTTAGCTTCTCGCTGAGTGGCTTGTGCACATAATAAAAAGATGAACCCTCGTGCAGTGTCAAAGTAATGGCCTCCATATCAATCACAACGGCACTGTTACGCACCTTGTACAACTGATAAAGAACATTCGTTATTACCTTGCGCTCCACCTCATCACCAGCGATGCACAGTTGATTATCCTGCGCAGTCAGAACAGCACTTTTACTTAAAATATTTCTAACCTTCATCTTTTGTTCCAACTTAATAAGTTCAATGTTTAATTCAGCACTAACACCATCAAACAGAACAAAAGATTCCTCAACTTACGATTTATTAACTCAAGTTTCAAACCCTGGAATACACGCGACACTTACACTTAAAAAACACAACACACTCACTCCATCAACCCCCACTCCCCAGAAGACTTTCCTTGTACTTTTACACTTGAACCCAACTTTATCCGCAGCCTTAGATTATTGATGGAATCAGCAAATCCGAGTGCTTCCTCAACACTGACAACACCCTCTTCAATCAGGTTATAAAGGGCGACGTCAAATGTTTGCATACCCGCCTCCGCTGATTTCTCCATAATATCTTTCAGTTCACCCAGCTCATTCCGCCGGATCAGGTCAGCCACTGTTGGCGTCCCTAACAGCACCTCGACCGCCGCCCTCCTTTGTCCATCAATCGTGCGCACCAACCGCTGTGAGACAAAGGCTTTCAAGTTGTTTCCCAACGCGTTCAGCAACTGCGGACGACGTTCTTCCGGGAACATATTGATAATTCGGTCCAGCGCTTGATTGGCGTTGTTGGCATGCAACGTTGAAATCACCAAGTGGCCGGTTTCAGTGAACGCCAATGCATGCTCCATGGTTTCACGGTCGCGAATTTCGCCGATCAGCACGACGTCCGGCGCCTGACGCAGAGTGTTTTTCAGTGCGGCATGAAAGCTGCGGGTGTCGACGCCTACTTCACGCTGATTGATGATCGAGCATTGATGGCGGTGGATGTATTCGATCGGGTCTTCGATAGTGACAATGTGCCCGCTGCTATGGCGATTGCGGTGATCGATAAGCGCTGCCAGTGAGGTTGATTTTCCCGAAGCCGTGGCGCCGACAAACAGGATCAGGCCCTGCTTGAGCATCACGGTTTCGAGCAATACAGGCGGCAGTTTGAGATCTTCGAAGCGTGGTATGTCGAGCTTGACGTTACGGATGACGATTGAGACATCGTTGCGCTGTTTAAAAATGTTGACCCGGAAGCGGCCGATGCCCGCTCTGGAAATCGCCAGGTTCATTTCCAGATCCCGGTCGAACTCCCGGCGCTGCTCGGCGTCCATCAGGGAGTTGGCGATTGTCGATACCTCACCGGGTTTGAACGGCTGGTCGCTCAACGGTGTCAGCCCCCCCTCGAATCGTGCACTGGGTGGCGCGCCCGTGGATAGAAACAGGTCGGAGCCGTGACGACTCGCCAGTAGTTTGAGCAGTGCATCGATTTCCATGGCAAAGAACACCCGCGAAGCCAGCAATGAACAGAGAGCGCCCGCGCCGTGACGCAACGGGCCAAACAGCGTCTACCGAACTAGGATAGTAGACGCCGCCGCACTGAATGACGCTCAGGACTCCTTGATGAACGCTGCACCGACCACCGACGACGCCCAGACACTGATCACCCGCACCGACTGGAGTCGCACCCCTCTGGGCGCTGCCGGGACATGGCCGCAAAGCCTGCGTACCGCGGTGGACATCGTGATTCACTCGCCGATGCCGATGTTGCTGTTGTGGGGGCCGGAGCTGACGCAGATCTATAACAACGGCTTTGCCTTGCTTGCCGGGAGCAAGCATCCGAACGCTTTCGGACAGCCTGCCCACCAGATATGGCCGGAACTTCGAGACTTCACTGACCCGATTTACAGCGCCGTCCTACAAGGCCAGGTGCGCACCTACAGCGAACGACGCTTCACTCTGCAACACGATGGCAAGGATTCCGATTTCTGGCTCGACCTGACTTACAGTCCGATCCGCGATGAAAACGCATACGTGGCGGGAATTCTGGTCACAGCGATTGAAACCAACGAGCGGCGGCGTATTGCACTGGAACTGCAACGGCGCTCCGACGAAAGCCTCAAAGCCCAACGTGAAACTGAAGAGCGCCTGCAACTGGCGCTCGCCGCAACCGATGCGGTGGGCACCTGGGACTGGGACATCGGCGAAGACCGCTTTATTGCCGACGCGCATTTCGCCCAATTGCACGGCGTCGATCCGGCGCTGGCGGGGCAGTTGCCAATCACCGAGTACCTGCAAGGCGTGCATCCCGAGGACCGGCCAATGGTCGCGCGCAGCATCAAGCACTGCATCACTCACGGCACCGAATACGCCGAGGAATATCGCCTGCTGCAACCTGGCGGACAGCTGCGCTGGGTGTTTGCTCGCGGGCGCTGCTACAAGGATCACCATGGTCGGCCAGTACGTTTCCTGGGCGCCGCGCTCGATCTGACCGAGCGTAAACACACCGAACAAGCGTTGCGTCAGAGCCAGACCGAGTTGCAGTTAATCATTAACGCCATGCCGATCCTGATCAGCTATGTCGACCACGAAGAACGTTTTCGCCTGAACAACGCGGCGTATCTCGACTGGTACGGCCAGACGCCGCAAGAGCTCTATGGCCGCACGATTCGTGAAGTGATAGGCGAAGAGGCGTATTTCCTGCGCTTACCGTATATCGCCGAAGCGCTGGCGGGCCGGCCTTGCTCATTCAGCCTCTACACGCCGCACCGCGACGGCAGCAACCGCCATGCCCTGATGAACTACTTGCCGCGTCTGAGCGCAGAGGGTGCGGTCAATGGTTTCTACATCTTTGTGATCGACGAGTCCGAGCGCAGAAAAACCGAGGAGGCCCTGCGCAACCTCAACGAAACCCTGGAGGAGCGCGTCAGCGCCCGCACCGAGCAACTGGCTCAGGCCAATCAGCGACTGCAGAACGAGATGTTCGAACGCGAGCGCGCCGAAGACGCGCTGCGCCATGCACAGAAGATGGAAGCGGTCGGGCAGCTCACCGGCGGCATCGCCCATGACTTCAACAATATGCTCACCGGGATCATTGGCAGCCTCGACCTGATGCAGCGCTACATCGCCAACGGCCGGGTCGAGGAGATCGGGCGCTTCACCGAAGCCGCGGTGTCATCCGCCAACCGTGCGGCGGCGCTGACCCACCGTTTGCTGGCGTTTTCGCGGCGACAATCGCTGGATCGCAAGACGCTGAACGTCAACACGCTGATCCATTCACTGGAAGATCTGATCCGCCGTACCAAGGGCGATCCGATCGAACTCACATTGCGCCTGGCCGATCAGGTGTGGTCGGTCAGCACCGACGTCAGCCAACTGGAAAACGCCCTGCTCAATCTGGTGATCAACGCCCGGGACGCAATGCCTCATGGGGGTGAGTTACTGATCGAGACGGCCAACGTCTATCTCGACGGCAGCGACATCACGACGCTTGAGCCAGTCAAGGCTGGCGATTACCTGATGCTGGCCGTCAGCGATAACGGTACCGGCATGACGCCTTCGGTGCGATCGAAAGCGTTCGATCCGTTTTTCACCACCAAACCCATCGGCCAAGGCACCGGTCTGGGCTTGTCGATGATCTATGGTTTTGCCCAGCAATCGGGCGGTCATGTCAGCCTCGACAGCTTGCCGGGCCAGGGCACTTGCGTACGGTTGTACTTGCCGCGCCTGCATGGCATTGAGCCTGAGCACCCGGCTATAGAGCCGGTTGAGCAGACCCCGAGCACCGTCACCGGGGAAACCGTGGTGGTGGTCGAAGACGATCCGGCGGTGCGCATGCTAGTGCTCGATCTGCTCAACGAGTTGGGCTACAACGCCCTCGAAGCAGAAGACGCGAAGACCGCCCTGCCCTTGCTGGAATCCGGCGTGCGCGTGGATTTGCTGGTCACCGACGTTGGCCTGCCGGGCATGAACGGCCGACAATTGGCGGAAATCGCCCGGCAGCAGCATCCACGGCTCAAGGTCCTGTTCATGACCGGTTATGCGCAGAAAGCCGCCGAGCGTCAGGGTTTTCTGGAGGACGGCATGGACATGGTGGCCAAACCGTTTTCCATTGAGCTTCTGGCCAGCAAGATCCGCACGATGATCAACCAAACGCCTTGAGTTGAGGCATAATCCGCGGCCCGCCGTCACCCCGTTATCAGGTATCACAAGATGAAAGCCCAAGCCCGCCACATTCTGGTGAAAACCGCCGAAGAAGCCGAACAGCTCAAACAACGCATTGCCAAGGGTGAAGCGTTTGATGTGCTGGCCAAAAAGTTTTCCACCTGCCCGTCCGGCAAGCGCGGCGGTGATCTGGGTGAAGTGCGACCGGGGCAGATGGTCGGTGTGATCGATGCGGTGATTTTCAAGAAGCCGCTGCGCACGGTGCATGGGCCGATCAAGAGCAAGTTCGGGTATCACTTGGTGCAGGTGTTTTACCGGGACTGAAGGGTCGACTTTCGGACCTCTTCGCGGGCTTGCTCGCGAACCGATTGCGCAGCAGGCGACATCCAACGCTTACCTCGGAATCAGCGCTCCAGGCACTTGAATCACCCGACTCGCCAACCGATGCCCCGCCTCGGCTGCCTCATACGTGCTGCCCCCCAGCAAACGACTGGCCAGATACGCCGCACTGAACGAATCCCCCGCCGCCGTGGTGTCCACCACTTTCTCGACCTTTTGCGCAGGCACCTCAAACACCTCACCGTCGCACCGTATCAGACACGCCTGGGCGCCGCGTTTGAGCACCACTTCCGGCGTGCCGAACTGTGCGTAAGCCTCGAACACGGCATCGCAGTCAACAAAACCAAACAGCGCCTGCTCGTCATCGACCGTCAGCAACGCCAGATCAACATAGGGCAACACGCTGCGATAGGCCGCCCTCGCGTCCTCCGACGACGCCCACAGACGGGGGCGGTAGTTGTTATCGAAGACAATCCGCGCATCACGCCGGCGGGCCTCGGACAACACCTCAATCAGTCTTTCCCGACCCTGCGCACCGAGCACGGCCAGGGTGATGCCGCTGAAATACAGCACGTCGTAGTCCGGTAACGCCGCCAGAATCGGTTCGGCGGCCGGGGTGGTGAAGCAATCGCGAACGGCCGCTTCGTTGCGCCAGTAGAGAAAATGCCGTTCGCCGTTGGCGTCGGTCTGGATGCAATACAGGCCGGGCAAACGACCGGGCAGGCGTTGCACGAGATCGAGGCCAATGCCTTCTTGAGTCCAGATCTGGCACATGGCGTCGCTGAAGCTGTCATCGCCCAAGGCCGTGACATAGTCGACTTGAGCCTTGTCGCCCAGGGCGCGGGACAGGTAGACGGCGGTGTTGAGGGTATCGCCGCCGAAGTTTTGCAGCAGGCTGCCGTCGGCGCGTTGCTGAAGTTCGATCATGCACTCGCCAATCAGGGCAATGCGTGGGAGGTGTGGGCCCAAGGGGCTGAGGGTGGTCATTTTGCGGGGTCTCTGTTTGATCGGGGGGGGCTGGGCGGACGCCTTTGCGAGCAAGCTCGCTGCCACAGGGAAATGCATTCCAAGTGTGGTAGCGAGCTTGCTCGCGAAGGCAGCGCGTCGGTGTCTGGCCTTAGAAACAGGTCTCCATGCACTCGATCACCGACAACTGTTCATCCACCAACAACCCCACGCGCCATTTATCAAAGGTCAGGCACGGGTGTGAAGTGCCGAAGGAAATGATGTCACCCACGCGCAGCTCAACGCCCGGCGCTACGGTCATGAACGCGTGCTGGTCCATCACCGCCGTCACCTTGCACGCACCGACATCATCGCCCACTGCAGGCACCACACCGGCCTGGTAACGCAACAACGGCACTGGCAACCCGGCATCGAACGCGACATCCCGTTTGCCCAGCGCAATCACCGCGAACCCCGGTTCCGGCATCGACTGCACATGTGCCCAAACCTCCAGCGCCGGACGCAAACCCTCGTGCAAATCACTGCGACGATCGAGCACGCAGCACTGCGCCTCTTTGTAGATGCCATGGTCATGTGCGACATAACTGCCGGGGCGCAACACACTGAGGAAACGTCCGCCCGCGTTCTGCGCTTCGAAGCATTCGGCGATCAGGTCATACCAAGCCGACCCCGAAGCGGTGATGATCGGCTTGGGAATGGCAAACGCGCCGCTGTCCTGCAACTGCACCGCCAGACGCACCAGCGACGCGGCGAACTCACGAATGCCGCTGACCGCGTGATCGCCGTGAATCACGCCTTCGTAACCTTCGATACCGGTCAACGCCAATGAAGGTTGCGCGTTGATTGCTTGGGCCAGTTCGATGACTTCCTGCTCGCTACGGCACCCGCAACGACCACCGACCACGCCATATTCGATCATCACGTTGAGCTTCACACCGCGTGATGCGAAGTAAGCACCGAGATCGGCCACGTTGTCCGGGTGATCCACCATGCAATAGAACTCGAACGACGGATCCGCCAGCAGATCGGCAATCAACGCCATGTTTGGCGTGCCGACCAATTGGTTGGCCATCAGCACCCGGCGTACGCCATGGGCATAGGCCGCACGGGTTTGGGTCGCACTGGCGAGGGTGATGCCCCAGGCTCCGGCGTCGAGCTGGCGCTTGAACAGCGCCGGGGTCATGCTGGTTTTGCCGTGGGGCGCCAACTCGGCGCCGCTGTCGCTGACAAACTTCTGCATCCAGCCAATGTTGTGTTCCAACGCTTCGCGGTGCAGCACCAGCGCCGGCAGGCTGACGTCACGCGCCAGGTGCGCGCCGATGGCGGCATCGCCCTTTTGCACAGCAGTATTGATGGCAGTCGTCATGGTCAAGCTCCTCGCAGTCGCGGCCGCAGGCCGCCGCGTTTATTCGTTGATTCGCCGGGCGAGGCTGTTAGCGCTCTCGATCAGAACCCGGCGATAGTCGTCGTAATTGTTCTTCGCATCGACCCGTGGGGCGACGATGCATAGGGTGCAAATGGCCACGCCGTATGGGTCTTTGACCGGGGCGGCGAAGCAATGGGTGAAGGTGTCGGCGACGCTGTCGAAGGAAAAAAATCCGTCGATGCCGGCCTGACGGATCTGCGCCAGAAACAGCTCCAGCGACAAGCGTTCACCGTCGGGCAGGATGTAGTCGTCTTCATCGATCAGGTCGACGATTTGCTGGTCACTCAGGTGCGCCAGTAGCAAACGACCGGACGCCGTCCAAGGGATCGGCGCGTTCTCGCCGATGTCGGAAGAAATACGGAAATGCCGCTCACCTTCCTTCATCAACGCCACCGTGTACTTGCGCCCATTGAGCAGGCACATCTGCGCGGTTTCACGGGTCTGGCTGACGATCTCCTGCAAAGCGTGATCGGCCTCGCGACTGAGGTCGAAATGACGCAAGTGCGCCTGACCGAGAAAGTACAACTGTCGGCCGAGATAGACGTGACCGTCCTTGCCCACCGGCTCCAGAATCCGCCGTTCCAACAAGGACGCGACCAACTCATAGACCGTGGATTTCGGGCTGCCGATGCCGTTGGCGATGTCGTTCGGGCGCAGCGGCTGGCCGATCTCTTTAAGGAAATCGAGGATATCGAACGCTCGGTCCAGACCACGAGCCCGGCGTTTGATGGTGTCTTCGGTCATTTCAGTGGGTTCCCATTCAAAGTCGCCGGGAGTTTACCGAGAGTATGGCGTCGGTTGTTAGGCCGCTTTCGCGAGCAGGCTCGCTCCCACAGGGGATTGCATTTCAAATGTGGGAGCGAGCCTGCTCGCGAAGAAGCCAGCACAGATTTCAGGCCTTTTTCTTGTAGGCGATGCAGTCGATCTCGACCTTGCAATCCACCATCATGCTCGCCTGCACACAGGCCCGTGCCGGGGCGTGCTCAGGTTTGAAGTACTCGCCAAACACCTTGTTGAAACTGCTGAAATCCCGCGGATCGTCCAGCCACACGCCAACACGTACCACATCTTCCAGGCCATAACCGGCGTCCTGGAGAATAGCGATCAGGTTCTTCATGGTCTGGTGGGTCTGCTCGACGATGCCGCCAACAATGATCTCGCCATCCACCGCGGGCACCTGGCCGGAAACATGCAGCCAGCCATCCGCTTCAACCGCGCGAGCGAATGGACGAGGCTGGCCGCCAGCGGCGGTGCTGCCGGTGCCGTAACGCGTAATGCTCATGGGTGATTCTCCTGATTACAAAACAACAGATTAAAACCGCGTGCTTTTCAGAAACTCGGCCAGCCGCGGTGATTGCGGGCGTTCGAACAGTTCCTTGGGAGGCCCTTGCTCTTCGATCCGCCCCTGATTCATGAAAACGATCTTGTCCGAGACCTCGAAAGCGAAACGCATTTCGTGGGTCACCAACAGCATGGTCATGCCTTCGTCGGCCAGGCCCTTGATCACGTTGAGCACTTCGCCGACCAACTCCGGGTCGAGCGCCGAGGTGACTTCGTCGAACAGCATCAGGCTCGGGTTCATGGCAATGGCCCGGGCAATCGCCACGCGCTGTTGCTGACCGCCGGACAACTGACCCGGGAAGTGATCGCGCCGTTCCAGCAAGCCAACCCGCTCCAGCCATTTCTCGGCCAGGACGACAGCTTCGTCCTTGTGCATTTTCTTCACCTTGAGCAGCCCAAGGGTGACGTTCTGCAAGGCCGTCAGATGCGGGAACAAGTTGAATTGCTGGAACGCCATGCCGGTCATCGCGCGATGACGGGCGATGACTTTTTCTGCGTGGCGCACGCGTTTGCCGTTGACGTCGTCATAGCCGATGGATTCGCCGTCGAGCAGTATCTGCCCGCCCTGGAACTCTTCGAGCATGTTCACGCAACGCAGCAGCGTGGTCTTGCCCGAGCCGCTGGAGCCGATCAGTGTCACCACATTGCCGCGCTGCATACTGAGGTCGACACCTTTGAGCACTTCGACCGCGCCGTACTGCTTGTGCAGGCCACGGATGTCCAGCAGTGGCTGACCGTTTTCAACGTTGGAAACTGGAGCGTCTGTCATGGCAAGGCCACCCGTTTTTCAATGTGCCGGCCGAGTAATTCGATGCCGAAGTTGATGACGAAGAACAGAAAACCGGCGAACAGGTAGAACTCCAGCGTCATGAAGTTCCGAGCGATGATCTGTTGAGTGCTGAGCAGCAATTCGGCCACGCCGATCACCGACAGCAAGGTCGACGCCTTGACGATTTCGGTGGACGAGTTGACCCAGGTCGGCAGAATCTGCCGCAGCGCTTGGGGTAACAGCACGTAGCCGAGGGATTGATAAAACGTCAGGCCAATGGCTTTGCCCGCCTCCATCTGGCCGCGAGGCAAGGCTTGCAACGCACCGCGCACGATCTCGGCAACGTGGGAGCCACAGAACAGCGTCAGGCCCAACGCGCCGGCCTGAAAGGCACTGATCTGCCAGCCCAGCGCCGGTGCCATATAGAAGCAGGCCAGCACCAATACAAACACCGGCGTACCGCGAATGATGTCGACGTAAAAACGAAACGGTGCGCGCATCCAGAACTTGCCGTAGGTCAGCACCAGACCCGCGACCACGCCGAGCATCGTGCCGAACAAAATCGCCAGTGCCGACACCTGCACACTGGTCAGAAAACCCTGCCAGAGCGGCTCGCGCGCCACCCATAACTCATGCAACCAACTGGGGGATTCGTACATCCCAGCCTCCTATCGGCGGATCGCCAGACGCTGCTCCAGATAACGCAGCAGCATGGCGATGAGGTAACAGGCCGCGACATACAGCGCCGTGGTCACCAGCCAGGTTTCGATCACCCGGTAGCTCTCGACGTTGATTTTGCGCGCGTAATAGGTCAGCTCCGGCACCGCAATCGCGGCGGCCAGCGAGGTGTCCTTGAACAGCGAAATGAAGTTGTTCGACAGCGCTGGCAAGACGTTGCGCAGCATTACCGGCACGGTGACGTAGGCCTTGACCTGCCATTCACCGAGGCCGATGGCCAGCCCGGCTTCGCGCTGACCTTTGGGAATGCTCAGCAAGCCACCCCGGAACACTTCGGTCAGGTACGCCCCGGCATACAACGACAGGGTGATGATGAACGACGGGATCTTGTCCAGCCGGATCCCCAGGCTCGGCAACGCAAAGTAGATCAACAGAATCAACACCAGAATCGGCGTATTACGCACCACCGTGACGTACACCGAGGCCAGCACCCGCAAGGCGCGATGCTTTGACAGCAAGGCAAACGCCATCAGCAGGCCGATCACGCAACCAATGGCGATCGACACCAGCGCCAGTTCAAGGCCCAGACCGAGCCCCGCCAGCAAGGTGTCGAAATCGCGCCACACGGCGGCAAAGTTCAACTGATAGTTCATGGTCAGCAGTACCTTGAGCGGGGCGCGTTATGGGCGCCCCACTCTCACGGGATCATTTGAATTCGACAGGGAAACCGATGGCGGGTGATGGCAGATCAACACCGAACCATTGCTTGAACGACGCCGCGTAAGTCGGGAATTCAACGCCGGTCATGGCTTCATGCAACGCCGTGTTGACGAAGTTCAACCAATCCTGATCGCCACGTTTGACGGCGCACGCGTAGGTCTGCGGGCTCCAGGCATAGCTCGGGCTGCGATAGCGGCCAGGGTTCTGCACCATCAGGTATTTGACCGAGGACTGGTCGGTGGCGGCGGCATCGGCGCGGCCGGAGTTCACGGCCTGATACATCAGATCGACGCTGTCGTACTGATCGACCTTGGCTTTGGGCAATGCCTGATGCACCAGTTCTTCGGCGTATACGTTTTGCAGCACCGCGACCGTCACGCTGTCGCCGGCAGCTTGCAGGTCTTCGATTTCCTTGTACTTGCTGTTGTTCGGCAGCAGCAAGCCAACACCTTCGCGGTAATACGGCAGGGTGAAAGCGACTTGCTGGGCGCGGCTGGCTGTCACGGTGATGAACTGGCAACTCATATCGACTTTGTCGGTAAGTAGATTGGGGATCCGCGCATCGGACGACTGCACCACGAACTCGACTTTGCTCGGATCGTTGAACAGCCCTTTGGCCACGATCCTGGCGATGTCGATGTCAAAGCCCTGCAACTTGCCGTCCGCCCCCTGAAAGTGCCACGGCGCATTGGTGCTGCCGGTGCCCACAATCAGTTTCCCGCGGGCCAGCACACTGTCGAGTTTATTGTCGGCTGCCTGAGCCAGGCCCATGACAGTTGAAGAAGCGGCAAGAACAAAAACACACGCTTTGAACAAGGAAGGTCGGCGATGCATGGCAAGCACTCCTGAGTCTGTTTATTCCGCTACAACGGAACTTGGTTTGTTACTACGGAATAGACAGCAGAAAGTGTGCCACAGGAATCGCGAGGAATCTGCAATGGATTGAAATGCTCGAAGAATCAAAGGGATGCATGATGTGCGGCATTAGGCGCTACGTGAGGTGCCACTGCCCAACGCTACCGAGGGCCACACATGGGCGGGTACTCGGGCAACATTCGGGTGCACTGTGATCAAGCGAGCGCACTGCTTTAGTGATGCCTACCTGTCAACTCTGACAGTAGATGAGAGGGCACAGAGGGGGTTACCGTTGCAGTCGCGCTCACTCGTTGAACAAGGAGGTTTCCATGCACGCGGCAACTCATCGTCCGGATTTACCTGCCATTTACCGCAAAGCCCTGAAAACCTGGCGGCCGGTCATCCTGTACTTCGCCAACGAACACTGCTCCGCCTGCGAATGGGCCGGACCAATTTTTCGTCAGACTGCCGAGCCGTATCGCCATCGCGCCAATATCTACATGCTCAACACCCGTGAGTCGCCGCGCCATCCGCTGGTCACGGGAACGCCGACGGTGCTGTTCTACAAGAACGGCAGGCTTGTGAAGCAACTCAAAGGGATTGGCACAGAAGAAACACTCGCGGCGGACTTTGCCCAGCACATTGGCAACACCAAGGCACCAGCGGTGCAGCAAAAATCACGGCACGACCTGATCTGGCTTCGTCGTACGTTGCGTCATCTCTGCACCATCACCGGTGCGCGCCGGCAGATGCGCGGCGCCTGATACATCGCCTTCGCGAGCAAGCCCCACACTGGATTTGTGGCTGGATCACAAATCATTCGCCCCTCCCTGCCCATGGCGCTGGCGGGGTCTATAGTGATCAGGTCTTGTGCCCTGCCGTCGAGTGCTGCCCATGGCCCACACCGAACACCTGATCATCTGTGAGCACTGCGACTGTGTGTACGAAAAAGTCGTGCTCACCCAGCATCAGAAAACCCTGTGCACGCGCTGCGGTGGCGTGTTGCAGCGTTACAACGGCCTGACCGTCGAACAACGGCTGGCCCTGAGTTTTACCGCAACCATGCTGTGGTTGTTCGCCAATTTCTACCCGGTGATGAGCATCAGCATGAAGGGCCTGAAAAATAGTGCGACGCTGTGGGATTCGGTGCTGGCGCTCAGTCAGGGGCCCATCACGTTCATGGCGATGGTCGCGGCGATTTCGATCATCATCGCTCCGGCCTTTCAATTGGTGCTGTTGATCTGGGTGCTCAGCTTCGCCCTCTCTTCACGCCGTGCGCCGGGCTTCAAGGTCTGTATGCGCTGGCTGGAAACGTTGCGCCCCTGGAGCATGCTCGAAGTCTGCCTGCTGGGGGCGATGGTGGCGGTGTTCAAACTCGCGGGGCTGCTTGATGTGTTGCCCGGCATCGGTCTGTTTGCCCTTGCCGTATTGAGCCTGATGATGATCCGCATCGCCGGCCGCGACATTCGTGATCTGTGGGACATTCCATGAAACGACCAGCGACGGCCAGCGAACTCAATCTCTGTCTGTGTCACAGCTGTGGGCTGGCCTGTGACATGAGCGACGAGCCCCATGAGTGCCCGCGCTGTGACGCACCGTTGCACCGGCGCAAGACCCATTCTCTGGCCCGCACCTGGGCCTATCTGCTTGCAGCGCTGGCGTTTTATGTGCCGGCCAATCTGCTGCCAGTGATGAACACCGTCATGCTCGGCAACGGCACCGACAGCACGATCATGAGTGGCGTACTGGAGTTCTGGGAAGGTGGTGCGTGGGATATTGCCCTGATCATTTTCATCGCCAGCATCGCGGTGCCGGGCATCAAGTTCGGCGCCCTGTCGCTGCTGCTGATCACCGTGCAGCGCGACAGTGGTTGGGCGCGTCGTGAACGCTCGAAACTGTTCCGCTTCGTCGAGCTGATCGGCTACTGGTCGATGCTCGACGTGCTGGTGGTGGCGTTGGTCGCGGCGCTGGTGAAATTCCAGGCGCTGGGCGATATCGAGCCGCGACCGGGCATCCTGTTTTTCGGCATGGTGGTGGTGTTCACCATGCTCTCGGCGATGAGTTTCGACCCTCGAATGATCTGGGACAACGCCCCGGACGACGAACTGCTCAGCGACGCAGAACCGCCAGCAGCACCTGCAACGGATGGCGCAGCGCCTGATCCGACTGGCGCTTGACCTGGCTGCGGCACGAATAACCGGTGGCCAGCGCCTCGCCCTGCTCCACCGGCGCATCAACCTGCCGCGCCCACGATTGCTCGTAGATCACCGCCGACGTTTCACGGTTACGCGCCTCGTGGCCATAGGTGCCGGACATCCCGCAGCAACCGGTGGCCTGAGTCGCCAGTTTCAATCCCACGCGCTCGAACACTTGTTCCCACTGCCGAGTGGCGGCCGGGGCGTTGGTTTTTTCCGTGCAATGGGCCAGCAAACGGAACGTCTCGGCATTGCCCTGACGAACCTGTTCCGGCATCACCTTGAGCAACCACTCCTGCACCAGCGCCACTTCCGGGCATTGCTCCATGCCGGGCACTTTCAAGTATTCCTGGCGATACACCAGGGTCATCGCCGGGTCCAGCCCCAGCAGCGGTACACCGACATCCGCCAGTTCACGCAGTTGCCGGGCATTGCGCAGCGCCGCTCGGTTAAACGCCGACAGGAAACCCTGAACATGCAGGGGTTTGCCGTTGGCGCTGAACGGCGCCAGATAAACCTGATAACCCAGACGCGAAATCAGTTCGATCAGGTCTGCCAGCAGCGGTGCTTCGAAGTAACGGGTGAAGGCGTCCTGCACCAGCACCACGCTGCGCTCACGTTGCGCCGCAGTCAGTGCAGACAAGGTCGCCACCGTCGCCGGTTGTACCTGCCAGCGGCGCATGGCTGCGTGAAAATCAAAACGGCTGAGCAACGGCACATCGACCATGCCCCCCAAGCGTTCGAGCAGGCTGCGAATAAACGAGGCGCCCATCAAACCGTTGTACAGCGCCGGGATCCGCGCCATGTACGGGATGCTGTATTCCAGCGAGGCAATCAGATAATCCCGTGCCGGACGCAGATAACGGCTGTGATAGAGCTCAAGAAACCGCGAACGGAACTCCGGCACGTTGACCTTGACCGGGCATTGTCCCGCGCAGGACTTGCACGCCAGGCAACCGGCCATCGCGTCGTAGACTTCGTGAGAGAAGTCTTCGGACTGCGCACGGCTGTTGCGCCAGCGCTGCCACAGCGATGAGAAAAACGCCGGGCGGCGAATGGCATCCGACAACACATCCACCCCCGCCTCGCCCTGCAACCGCAGCCATTCGCGAATCAGCGAAGCCCGGCCCTTGGGCGACTGCGAACGTTCGCGGGTGGCTTTCCACGACGGGCACATCGCATCGTCCGGGTCGAAGTTATAGCAGGCACCGTTGCCGTTGCAGTGCATGGCCGCGCCGTAGCTCTGCCAGACTTTTTCGTCGATCTGCCGATCCAGTTCGCCGCGCAAGGTCACTTCATCGATTTTCAGCAACGTCGCATCGGTATGGGCGGCGGTGGCGATCTTGCCCGGGTTGAATTGGTTGAACGGGTCAAACGCCGCCTTCAGCGCTTGCAGCGCCGGATACAGCTCACCGAAAAACGCCGGTGCGTATTCCGAACGCAGGCCTTTGCCGTGCTCGCCCCACAGCAGACCGCCGTAGCGTTGAGTCAACGCGGCAACGCCGTCGGACACCGGACGCACCAGCGCCGCTTGCTGCGGATCTTTCATGTCGAGAATCGGCCGCACGTGCAGCACACCCGCATCGACGTGGCCAAACATGCCGTACTGCAAGCCATGGCTGTCGAGCAAGTCGCGCAGCTCGGCGATGTACTCGGCCAAGTGCTGCGGCGGCACAGCGGTGTCTTCGACAAACGGCTGCGGCCGCGCTTCACCGGCGACGTTGCCGAGCAGACCGACCGCCCGTTTGCGCATGCCGTAAACCTTGCTCACTGCGGCCTGCCCGACGGCCAGCGTGTGGCCCAGCCGCTCCACGGTTTGATCGCTGATCAAGTGTTCGATGAAGGTCTCGACCCTGCGCTGCAAGTCCTCGGGATCATCACCACAGAACTCCACAAGGTTGATCCCCAAGGTCGGCCGCTCGGCACTTTCCGGAAAATACTCGGCGACGCCGTGCCAGACGATGTCCTGCATCGCCAGCAGCAGGACTTTGGAGTCCACGGTTTCGATCGACAGCGGCTTGAACGCCATCAAGGCCTGGGCATCGCGAAGCGCGTCCATGAAGCCTGCGTAACGAATGTTCACCAACATCGTGTGCTTGGGGATCGGCAGCACATTCAACTTCGCCTCGACCACAAACCCCAACGAACCTTCAGCGCCGCACAGCACGCTGTTGAGGTTGAAACGGTGATCGGCTTCACGCAGATGCGCAAGGTCGTAACCGGTCAGGCAGCGGTTGAGATCGGGGAAGCGCTCTTTGATCAGTGCGCCCTGCTCATCAATGATCTGCCGGGCGCAGCGATAGACTTCGCCGACCCGGTCTTGCCGAGCACACAGCGCTGTCAACTCGCTTTCCTCAAGCGGCAGACCGTGCAGGCGCTCGCCGCCGCGCAGGATCATGTCGAGTTCGAGCACGTGGTCGCGGGTCTTGCCATAGGTGCAACTGCCCTGGCCGCTGGCGTCGGTGTTGATCATGCCGCCGACGGTGGCGCGGTTGGAGGTCGACAACTCCGGAGCGAAAAACAGCCCGGCGGATTTCAGCGCGGCGTTGAGCTGATCCTTGACCACCCCGGCCTGCACCCGCACCCAGCGCTGCTCAATGTTGATCTCCAGAATGCGGTTCATGTGCCGCGACAAGTCGACGACAATGCCATCGGTCAGCGACTGCCCATTGGTGCCCGTGCCACCGCCGCGTGGTGTGATCACCACTTGTTTATAAGCAGGCTCGGCGATCAACCGTGCAACCCGCGCCACATCCTCGGCGTCCATGGGAAACACCGCCGCTTGCGGCAGGCGCTGATAGATCGAGTTATCGGTGGCCAACACCACGCGGCTGGCGTAGTCGGCGCTGATTTCACCGCGAAAACCACTGATTTTCAGGGCTTTGAGGAACTGCTGGTAATCGGCGGTCAGAGCGGTAGCGGGCGACAGCTGGGCAATCATCGGTCAGGGCATCTCAGGTCAAAATCGGCTCGTGTGGCGGTGAACAGTTGTACGCAACGAATGATTGCGTCACGCTCCGCCATCTAATGGTGCCCATGTTCATTGTTGAAGGACGCTGGGACAACCGTAAATTCGACCCGCTATCAATGACTTTTACGAATGAATCCGCGAACACTCACGCCTTCCATGTCGTTATTACTGGCCTTCGAGGCCGCCGCACGCCATGAAAGCTACACCCGAGCCGCCCATGAGCTGTCGTTGACGCAAAGCGCGGTCAGCCGTCAGGTGCAAATTCTGGAGAAGATGCTCGGCATGCGCTTGTTCAATCGTGAAGGTCGCAAAGTCGTCCTGACCGATGTCGGGCGCATGTATCAACGCGAACTCGCCGAAGCCCTCGGGCAGATCCGCAGCGCGACCTTGCAAGCCATGGCGTTTGGTTCCGGGATCCACAGTTTGCGATTGGCAACGCTGCCAACGTTTGGCTCGAAATGGTTGTTGCCGCGCCTCAAGGACTTCTACACCGCGCACCCGGGCATGACCGTACACCTGCACTCACGCATCGAGGCCATTGACTTTGATACCAGTGAAATCGATGCCGCCATCTGCGTCGGCGGCGGTGAATGGCCGGGACTGACGGCCCTGCCCCTGCACACAGAAGAACTGGTGGTGATTGCCAGTGCGCAGTGGTCTGCTGCCGAGCGCAATGGCGCAGAGCAACACATCGCCGGGCAATTGCTGCTCAACGTCAGCAGTAATGCCCAGGCATGGGCGGAATGGTTCAGCCATCACGCCTTGCCGCATCGCAGCATGCGCATCGGGCCGAGCTTTGAAATGACGTCGCACTTGATTCAGGCCGTACGCGCGAATATCGGCGTAGGCCTGGTGCCGCGAATTCTGGTCGAGGAAGAGTTGTTGAATGGCGAGTTGCTGCAACTGGGAGAGCCCATCACCAGTCGGCGCAGCTATTACCTGGTCTATCCACCGCGCAACGAAACACTGCCTTCGCTGAAGGCATTTCGGGACTGGTTGGTGGATACGCTCTGACGGTGCTTCTTAAGCATATCGTTACAGGCAGTCACGCACCGATTTGCGCAACGAACCGGACTTGGCCCACGGCGGCCCCTGATACAGCGATACGCGGCTGCCGTCCTTGTATTTCACGATATCGAGAATCTCGTCAGCGGTGATGATGCTGGGCGCCGTAATGCGGTAGCCGTTGGAAATCGACGTCTGCGAAGCCTTTGCAACATCCTGCTGCCACAACGGCAATACACACGCAGCATAGTCTTTGGGCGCTTTGTCACTGGTCTTGCTGAGATTAGGCTCACCCGGCACCAATGAAGCCGGCAACGAGCAACCGGCCAACATGACCAACGCCAAACTCCCGATCCATATCCGCATCATGTTTTCCTGCTTAAAAAAAGCGAATGTATCGCGTAACGGAGTACACATCCATCATGGCCCCGCGCCCTCAATGGTGATTGGGCAATTTTCATATCCTTTGAGCCGATGACAGACGAACTGCGCACACACCGTGAAAAATGCGACTAGTCTTTTCTACCGAGAATGTTCTGGAGATGATCATGCGGCTCAATGAATACGAACACGAACTTCAGCGTGACTTGCAAAGTGTCGCCTCGGATCTGCGATGGTCGGCCGTCGACCTCAAACGTATCGCCGAACAGTTGCGCCAGTCCGGCAATGAGGCGGATGCTCAGACCGTACTGAGATCCTGTGAGGTACTACAGAGCGATGAAGAGCGGCTGCAACTGTATGCCAAGGAAGTGAAGGCTCGCGCCATCAGCCGTACCAAGGTTCACTGACGCCGACACTCCCCAAACACAAGCCCCGGCATAAACCGGGGCTCTTTCGTTACAGGTTACAGATAGTCAGCTCACGCGCTCACGTTGAGCACCCGTCGAGCGCTTTTTGTAACCGGGGAGCGCCGCCGCATACGCCAGCGCTTCTTCCCTGCTGCGAAACGACGCAAGCCGGTCACCTTGGGTGCAGACCCGCCACGGGCCGTTGTTCACGCTGAGCACGTCATAGCCGTTCATGTGCATCTTGTTCAACATGGGAATGCTCATGGACACCTCCTGTCCGCTAACGGTTGGTTCAGCTACACGCTTTTACCTTACACCCTGATTGCGCCGAAATGCCGACCGAGTGTCGCTATGCTGTCTGTCAGGGGTTTGGCCGTTTTCGTACAACCAAAAGCGCCAAAACCCAAGGAACCTTTGAGCAAGGACCCGGCTCGAATATTGCAGTTTTATTTCATGCTTGTGACAGCCCGCCAAAAAGGTAACAAATGAAAGTACGCGCAACCGTTATTTGCGAACAGGATCGACACGTACTCCTGGTGCGCAAACCCCGCTGCCGCTGGACATTGCCCGGCGGCAAGGTTGAGCCTGGGGAAACCCGAGCGGATGCGGCCATGCGTGAATTGCAGGAAGAAACCGGACTGGATGCCGACGATGTGCTTTACCTGATGGAACTGCAAACCGGGAGCACGCGGCATCACGTCTACGAGGCATCGGTATTGAACATTGACCAGGTACGCCCGCAGAACGAGATCACCGATTGCATCTGGCATCCACTGGACGCGGTACAGAACCTGGAAACCAGCGACGCGACATTGCGCATCGTTCAGGCGTTTCAGCGGCGTTTATGAGGTTTAACCAGCGAAGGCCCTTCGCCCGGCACTGATCTCCGTGCGTAACTCACCGATGAAGTTGGAAATGTCGCGGATCGTGACGAGATGTTCCGGGGAAACACCATTGAGCAGTAACTCGACGTGACCGCTGTCGGGTTCGTAGACTTTGATTTGCAACAGCCCCTGCGGCGTAGGGATGCAGTCGCATTTAAACGCGGGGAAGCCGGATTCGACAATGCGGCAAATATCGGCAATGGCAAGCATGGGTGGACGCCTCGCAGGCGATGAGAGAGTCGGTCGACCCACAAAGCATAGATGAGCCATTGGTGTCCTGCTCGATGCAACCATGCCAACCGGATCACAACGTTGACCCGACGACTCAGTGGGCGTCATGATCCCAGACCCAGTTCCAGATGCCCGGTAACTCCACTTGATCCGAACTTTGCTGAACCGTGCGCGCCAGCGCGGCCTTCTCCAGCGCAGCGTGGTCATCGTAGAACGGCTTGTCCGCCAGCCTCACGCCAGTGGCTGCTGCGCTGTCCAGGAGGATTTGCAGATATTCGCGAGTATGCCGCGCGGTGTAGCGATTAAGGTCATGGAAGGTCACCACTACCGGAATGACCCCATCCACGGTTGGAAACTCGCCAAGAGCGATGCGCTCCCGGACTTGCGACAACTGCCGCAACAGGTTAGCCCGGCGACGCGGGCTGGCGTTAAACCCCCAAATCTTGCCGTCATTAGCGCTCAAATCCGTCAACAAGACGTGTAATCCATGTTGTTGATAGGCGGCAAAAGTGCGCGTGTCGTAGTTCCAGAATGGCGGACGCAATAACCTGGGTGGCGCCCCGGTAATGGCGGCGATGTCAGCCGTACCGTTGCTCAGCGACGTTTCCAGTTCCTGCGGGTCGAGCAAGCGATGATTGGTGTGCCAGTGGGTCGCGGTGTGAAAACCGAGGATATGCCCCTCCTCATGCTCGCGACGCATGATGGCGCGGCCGATCTCGCTGTCGCCTGCCCTGGGCGCACGGGTCTGGACGAAGAACACCGCTTTGATGCCCGGTTGCAGGGGGTTGTCTTTGAGGCTGTCGAGGACCGTGGCCGACGGATTCCAGAAACTCGAGGCGCTGGGGCCATCATCGTATGTCAGCAAAAAGCGCACCGGCGCTTGAGCTTTCAGGCGTGTTTCGGTTTGCGCGGTCAATTCGATGGGCGCGGCAATGCAACCGGCCAACCCTAAAACAATGGCCGTTGCACAAAGAAGTCTGAATCCGGTTGTCATGTTTTGCCTTGCGTCTGATCGCTGCGGTCACGTTGTCGATTGGCAAAACTCCCTCGCCCTTATCCGTCCCTGCGCCCGGCTCTGCGCCCGGCTCTGCGAGCCGAGGTTGGATAAGGTACACAGGGTTTGGTTCCGGCGCTCGTTCAGTAAGCCAGTGTCTGCTCAAGACAAGGATTGAGAGCGCATCAGCGACTAAGCTGAAACCGTCCAACCGGAGATTCAGCCCATGTGCGGAAGACTCTCGCAGTACCGTGGCATTCACGATTTCGTTGCTGTGCTGAGCATCCCGGATGCGTTGCTCAATCATGTGGGCGACGCGCCGCTGAATCGCTACAACGCGGCCCCGACCACTTCGCTGGCCGTGCTCCATCAGCACGATCAACGACTATGCGCTGACAACCTGCGCTGGGGCTGGCGCCCACACTGGGCCAAGGATCGCCCAGCGCCAATCAACGCGCGAGTGGAGAAAGTCGCCCATGGCCCATTCTTCCGGGCCATCTGGCGGCATCGCTTGATCGTCCCGGTCGACAACTGGTTTGAGTGGGTGGATGCCGAGGATAAAACCCGACAACCGTGGCTGATCCGTCGGGCCGATCACGGACCAGTTTTCTGCGCCGCCATCGGACAACTTCCTACATCCGGCACGCAGGCGCGGGACGACGATGGATTTGTGATCATCACTGCGGACAGCGTCGGCGGCATGCTTGATATCCATGATCGTCGACCTGTGGTGTTCTGCGCAGATTTGGTGCGCGAATGGCTCGATCCAGCAACACCCGTCGAACGGGCCGAACATATGCTCCTGTTCGAAGGCGAACCTTCGGAGACGTTCGAATGGTACAAAGTCGCTAAAACCGTTGGAAATTCACGCCATCAGGGCGCCAAACTAATAGATCAACTGACATGAATGTTCTTTGCATCAATTTATTTAAAAAGATTCGAATCAATAGTGATTCCGTTTCATTACAACAAGCGTTTCAACAATGAAACAGTCATCTGCAAAACAGTCGTTTGAACGAACTAACCGCCTGTCAGACATTTCAACCGTCATGCATACATTTAGACGCGCTAGAGATAGCATGCGCGCCGCATTTCCATTTGGCATACCAATTGACCGAAGAGTCAAAAAAACCAGGAATCCCCAACAACGTTATCAAACCTGCAGAGAACCAAGTTGCGCGACGATTTTGCAATCAATCAGGCCAACGACCTGGAGTGTATTCATCTGTCCATGACAGAACGCTTTCAACTCGACTGTTTTATCGGCCACTACATAAAAACCCGAAACCTGCGTGCCGTTCCCGACATCGAACGAATCCTGCGCACCACCCTCGAAGGGTATCCTGGTCAAGCACCGGTGATGGTCAACGAACTTAATGCCTGGATCGACAAAACTTTGGGATATCGGGCCTCACACCCCGATTTAACGCAGATGGACGATCTCTGAAATAACGAAAAGCCCCGCTCAGGCTCTGATGCGGGGCTTTTTCGCAAGAATCAATTACAACTTGCGGTCAGGTTCCGATAGCTCTCTGCCGTCATCGTGTTTCCAGGTTTGCTCCTTGTGCTTCTCCCGCTCTATTTCTTCTTGCGTCGGCTCATCCGTCTCATCGTCATCCAGTTCAGGATGCTCTTGCTCAGTCGTCATGCGCACCTCCTGTCACAAGTAAATGGCCCTCCTTACAGCGTAGAGCAGTTTCACGCGGGCAACTTACAACCACCAGCGTCTTGAAGAAATCTACTGCGCAGCAACCGTGAATCGGAAATAACACTCTTCAACCAGAAAAGCCGTTGATAACGGTGCCAGTAACAACCCATCTCTGGCTTGAACAATCTTGCCCCATTGCCCAGGGCCTGCGCGTAACATAGCACCATTCACAATTGCGTCAGGGAGACGACATGCTGTACCGAATCACAGCCGACGGGCTGGTGCTGTTTCATTTGCTGTTCATTGTGTTCGTGCTGTTCGGCGGGTTGCTGGTGCTCAAGTGGCCACGGCTGATGTGGTTGCACTTGCCCGCCGCCGCGTGGGGCTTCGCGGTCGAGGTGTTGCACCTGACCTGTCCGTTGACCTACTGGGAAAACCTGATGCGCCACGCCGCCGGACAGACGGAATACGCCGGCGGATTCATCGAGCATTACATCTGGCCAATCATCTACCCGGCCGGGCTGACACCGCAGATTCAACTGGCACTCGGCAGCGTGGTGCTGGCGATCAACCTGTTGGTCTATGGGCGGCTGATCCGCTCGTGGAAACTGCGCCGAGCCAGGCGCATTCCGTTTTAACGCGACGCGGATTTCAAGGCTTCCAGCCACGCCGGATCAAGGCGCGGCTGATCGATATCAAGCCCCAACGCCTGCATGCGCTCCTTATGTTGCTCGACTTCCCGCCACAGCTGCCCATGATCGCTGGAATTACCGTCCAGTTCATGCATCTGGGTCAGCCCCAAATGATAGAAGCGCAACACCTTCATCGCCGTCGGATCGTTTTTTTCTACCGCCGCCGTCACCTGATGCATCACATTGGTAACACGCATCAGGCTACGCTTGAGCCGCCAGCTATAAACAGCCGGGGCCATCCAGCTCTGATTCCAGAATCGCCCGCGCAACAGCCCCGCTGTCAACAGGAACGCCACAAACACACCACCGACATTGAACCGCAGATTATCGCCGCCAGGCTCACCGAACAGCGCCACTGCCACCGTCGAAAACAACATCGCCAGCACCAGAAACAGCACGGCGATGATGATCGTGCTGCGGCGGGTCTGCTGGCGAAAAGTAGCGGCATCCATCGGCTGAATTTCAAACATCACGAATGACTTCCTTGAGCGGCAAAAAAGGGCAACGGAAAAAACCGGCCGGGGCATTATCGCCTCTGCGGTGGATTTAGCTATGCTGGGACTCCTTTTCATCTTTTTATCAATCAACGGGGACATGGCGGTACAGCGCAGATCGTGCCATCTTCATTCATGGATACACACTATTCGGATGCCATTCGCCTGGTTTTGGGATGACATCGTTTTAAGGATCATTGCATGACCCAACGACACGTAATCAACGCCTCGGTCAGCCCGAAGGGCAGCCTGGAAACCCTTTCTCAACGTGAAGTTCAGCAACTGAGCGAAGCCGGATCCGGCAGCACCTACACCCTCTTCCGCCAGTGCGCCCTGGCCATCCTCAATACCGGCGCGCATGTCGATAACGCCAAGACCATTCTTGAAGCCTACAAAGATTTCGAAATCCGCATTCACCAGCAAGATCGCGGTGTGCGCCTGGAGCTGCTGAACGCTCCCGCCGACGCCTTCGTCGACGGCGAAATGATCGCCAGCACCCGCGAAATGCTGTTCAGCGCCCTGCGCGACATCGTCTACACCGAGAATGAACTCGACAGCCAACGCATCGACCTGAGCACTTCGCAAGGCATCAGCGACTACGTCTTCCACCTGCTGCGCAACGCTCGCACCCTGCGCCCGGGTGTCGAGCCGAAAATCGTGGTGTGCTGGGGCGGCCACTCGATCAACACCGAAGAGTACAAATACACCAAGAAAGTCGGCCACGAACTGGGCCTGCGCAGCCTCGACATCTGCACCGGTTGCGGCCCCGGTGTGATGAAAGGCCCGATGAAAGGCGCGACCATTGCCCACGCCAAACAACGCATTCATGGCGGTCGCTACCTCGGCTTGACCGAGCCGGGCATCATCGCCGCCGAAGCGCCTAACCCGATCGTCAACGAACTGGTGATCCTGCCGGACATCGAAAAACGCCTCGAAGCGTTCGTGCGCGTTGGCCACGGCATCATCATCTTCCCGGGCGGCGCCGGTACTGCCGAAGAGTTTCTGTACCTGCTGGGTATCCTGATGCACCCGGACAACGAGGGCCTGCCGTTCCCGGTAGTGCTGACCGGGCCGAAACATGCCGCACCGTATCTGGAGCAACTCGACGCGTTTGTCACCGCCACCCTAGGCGAAGCCGCAAAACAGCACTACGAAATCATCATTGACGACCCGGCGGAAGTGGCGCGCCAGATGACTCAGGGCCTGAGAGCCGTGAAGCAGTTCCGCCGCGAACGCAACGACGCCTTCCACTTCAACTGGCTGTTGAAAATCGACGAGGGGTTCCAGCGTCCGTTCGATCCGACCCACGAAAACATGGCCAACCTCAAACTGCACCGCGACCAGCCACCGCACGAACTGGCGGCCAACCTGCGCCGGGCGTTCTCCGGGATCGTTGCCGGCAATGTCAAGGACAAGGGCATCCGCCTGATCGAAGATCACGGGCCGTACCAGATCCGCGGTGACGCCGCGATCATGCAACCGCTGGACGCGCTGCTCAAAGCCTTCGTCGCCCAGCACCGGATGAAATTGCCGGGCGGCGCGGCGTATGTGCCGTGTTATCAAGTGGTGGCGTAAGCTTTCAGCCGCTACACACCCCTGTGGGAACTAGCTTGCTAGCGAATAGGCCAGACCAGTAGACAGAGATGTTGAACCTGCTGGCCTCTTCGCAGGCAAGCCCGCTCCCACAGTGTCCGAGTCGTACATGTGATGTGTGAACAACACTGAAACCTGTGGGAGCGGGCTTGCCCGCGAAGAGGCCCTGATCAGCAACCTCAATCCTCAGCCTTGCTCAGCACCCAATCGCACCGCCAACGCCTTCGCCTGTAACGCCACATCGGTCACTGCAGTACTCTCCCACCACATTCCGCGCAATGGCGGGCCCATGGCGAACAACCGATTCGCTGCCTGCCCGTGTTCGTTCAGCACTGCACCATCAATCGCAGCCGCGATCCCCAACGCCAACGGCCCCGGTCGCACCAATCCCCGAGCCAGCAACTGCTGCGGCAACGGTCGAGCCACCCGACGCCAGTCATACTCGATGCCACTGGAATTGATCAGCGAAGCGCCATGAACTACACAGGTTTCAGCCTCACCACGGCGACGAATTCGAATACTCACACCGTCCGCCACGCACGTTTCAAGCCCTTTGAAAGAAGCCGCCTGAATCCGCAACCGCCCCTCGCCCTGCAGCCGTTCGACCAACTGCGCACTCAGCGGCGGCGAACGATGGTGGTGGCTTTCCCACCACGGCCGCACATGGCGTACGAATTGTCGACGCTGCACGTCAGTCGCCTGGCTCCACAAGCGTCCAATATGAGCGCGCACCGTGTCCAGCGGCGCCTGCCAATCAATGCCTTGGGCGATGGCCTCACGGCAATGCCGACGCAATTCGCGCAGCAACTGCCGTGGCGAGCGGATGCCAGGATTTTCAGCGAGGAAGTCCACCCAAACCGGTGGTTGGCGCCGTACGTGAGGCAGCAAGCCGTGACGGGAGAACACTTCAATCGGCCCGCGATGCCCGGCTTGTTCCAGCGACACCACGGCGTCGACCATGGTCAGGCCAGAACCAATGATCAGCACGGTCGATTGCGGATCGAGTTGGCGCATGGCCGCGACGTCCCACGGGTCAAGTGCGGTGGCGTTGAGGCCACTGGATTCCTTCTGCGGCGTGCGTGCGGCGGGAAACATACCCGTGGCGAGCACAGCGAATGCGCCGTGTAAAAGTTGACCGTCACTCAAGGTCAACTGCACTGAATCCGCATCGGCTTGCAGATCGACGACCTCCGCGCGTACATGCTCGACTGTCGAACCTTGTTGCGCACCGACACGGCGGGCTTCGGCTAACCGTTGTTGCACATAAACGCCGAACAACCCACGAGGCGGGAACAACTCACTGACAGGCACATTTTGCTCAGCCGACTCCGGCCAGCCACCAGCGGCAATATGCTCGGTCAGCCACTGCGTAAGGTCATTCGGGTTATCCGGGTCGACGCTCATTCGCGCCGCGTTGCCATTAAGCGTATGGCCAGGTTCGACTGCGCTGTAAGCCTCGCCGCGCCCCACTTCGGCGCGCGGTTCAATGATCAGAATCTTGCGTTGACCGGGCAGACGCAGCAATTGCACCGCCAGCATCGTGCCGCTGAGGCCGCCGCCAATAATCAGGATATCTGCGCTCTGACTCATTCAAATCACCACATTACGGACAAAACGCGCCGCCACATCCCCATCATTGCGATAGGCGTGCGGCTGGTTGCTGGCGAACATGAAAAACTCACCCGCCCTGATTTGCTGCGGTTGATCGCCGAGCATCAGCGTCAGGCAACCCGCAAACACATAAATCTGCTCACTCCAACCGTCGGCATCCGGTTGCGAGGGATACACCTCGCCGGGTTGCAGGCACCACTCCCACTGTTCGACTTCGCGAGTCGCCGTGGCTTTGGACAGCAGCACCGCTTTACTGCCAGGGATCGTGCCCGCCCACGCCACTTCGTTGATGCGGCTCGGATCGCGCGCGTCGGATGCCTGGATCAGATCACTGAAGGCGACGTCGAGCGCTTCGGCAACGCGGTCGAGGGTGGTCAGGCTGACGTTTTTCTCGCCCGCCTCGATCGCCACCAGCATGCGCCGACTGACCCCGGATTTTTCCGCGAGCGCGGTCTGGCTCAGGTCAGCGGCATGCCGCAGGCGCCGGACGTTCTGGCTGACGTGTTGCAGGACGGACGCTCGTTGGCTGGAATCTTTGGGCACTATATTGCTCACTCGGTGGAGTTGGGCAGTATACTGCGCAACGTTGGGCGTATTGTGCGTCCTGCCTTTTATAGTGCGCAAGGTTATGACGTCAGTGAATCGCCCCGACACTTCCCTCCGTTTCTCCCGTTTCAGCAAAGCCGAGTGCGTGCTGGTGCTGATCACTATGGTCTGGGGCGGCACTTTTCTGCTGGTTCAGCACGCGATGACGGTCAGCGGCCCGATGTTTTTCGTCGGCCTGCGCTTTGCCGCCGCAGCGTGCATCGTGGCGCTGTTCTCTTGGCGCCATCTGCGCCAACTGACCCTGTTCGAACTCAAGGCCGGCGCCTTCATTGGTGTGGCGATCATGCTCGGCTACGGTTTGCAGACGGTCGGTTTGCAAACGATCCCGAGCAGTCAGTCAGCATTCATCACCGCGTTGTACGTGCCGTTCGTCCCGTTGCTGCAATGGCTGGTGCTCGGACGGCGGCCGGGGTTGATGCCGAGCATCGGCATCATGCTGGCGTTCACCGGTTTGATGCTGCTATCGGGGCCGTCGGGGGCCTCGCTGAACTTCAGCCCCGGGGAAATCGCCACGCTGATAAGCGCCATTGCCATTGCCGCCGAAATCATTCTGATCAGCACCTATGCCGGGCAAGTCGATGTGCGCCGGGTGACCGTCGTGCAGTTGGCGGTGACGGCTGTCTTGTCGTTTCTGCTGGTGGTGCCGACGAGTGAAGCGATTCCGGACTTTTCCTGGACGCTGCTGGTGACCGCACTGGGACTGGGCGCCGCGAGTGCGGCGATTCAGGTGGCCATGAACTGGGCACAGAAGAGTGTATCGCCGACGCGGGCCACGTTGATCTATGCCGGCGAGCCGGTGTGGGCCGGGATTGTCGGACGGATTGCCGGTGAGCGCTTGCCAGCGATTGCACTGCTGGGCGCTGGGTTGATTGTGGCGGCGGTAATTGTCAGTGAGTTGAAGACCAAGGGTAAGGCTGCCGAAGCAGAGACTGAGTTGGAGCGGGAAACTCAGGGTTAAACCAGGCTGGGTGATGTCCGAAGCATTGCCTTCGCGAGCGAGCCCGCTCCCGCAGGTATTGTTTGTACCCCGCGAGCGTAAGCCCGCTCGCGATGGGGTCATCACTGGCAACATCCTTCCCCGCGAAACAATGCCAAACAGAAATTTTCAGACTACTTTGTAGGATTCTGAGACATCCTCGCGTTTGGTGATCGGGGGGCTGGCACGTATGATGCTTCACAAACTTCCGCAGATTAGAAGCCTATGTCCCTGATAGTTCTACTGCTTCTGCCTTTCATAGGCAGCTGTCTGGCAGCGGTGCTGCCACACAATGCGCGTAATACCGAATCCCTGTTGGCAGGTCTTGTCGCTCTGATCGGCACCGTCCAGGTCGCGATGTTGTATCCGCAAATCGCTGATGGCGGCGTCATCCGCGAAGAGTTCATGTGGCTCCCCAGCCTGGGGTTGAACTTCGTCCTGCGCATGGACGGCTTCGCTTGGCTATTCTCGATGCTGGTGCTCGGCATCGGCACACTCGTCTCTTTATATGCCCGTTATTACATGTCACCGGACGACCCGGTGCCGCGTTTCTTCGCATTTTTTCTGGCGTTCATGGGCGCCATGCTCGGGCTGGTGATCTCCGGCAACCTGATCCAGATCGTGTTTTTCTGGGAGCTGACCAGCCTCTTCTCGTTCCTGTTGATCGGCTATTGGCACCACCGCGCGGACGCCCGCCGCGGTGCCTATATGGCATTGATGGTTACAGGGGCCGGTGGACTATGTCTGCTGGCGGGGGTCATGATCCTCGGCCATGTCGTCGGCAGCTATGACCTGGACAAGGTCCTGGCCGCCGGCGATCAGATTCGCGCACATGCCCTCTACCCTATCTTGCTTCCCCTCATTCTTATTGGCGCACTCAGCAAAAGTGCCCAGTTCCCCTTCCACTTCTGGCTGCCCCACGCGATGGCGGCGCCAACGCCAGTCTCCGCGTACCTGCACTCGGCAACCATGGTCAAGGCCGGGGTTTTCTTGCTGGCGCGTCTGTGGCCATCGCTGTCCGGCAGTGAAGAATGGTTCTACATCGTCAGCGGTGCCGGCGCCTGTACGCTGTTGCTCGGCGCCTATTGCGCGATGTTCCAGAACGATCTCAAAGGTTTGCTGGCCTACTCGACCATCAGCCACTTGGGCCTGATCACCCTGCTGCTGGGGCTGAACAGTCCGCTGGCCGCCGTCGCGGCGGTGTTCCACATCCTTAACCACGCCACGTTCAAGGCCTCGCTGTTCATGGCGGCAGGCATCATCGACCACGAAAGCGGTACTCGCGATATCCGCAAACTCAGCGGGCTGATCAAACTGATTCCGTTCACGGCGACGCTGGCCATGGTTGCCAGCGCCTCGATGGCCGGCGTGCCGTTGCTCAACGGCTTCCTGTCGAAGGAGATGTTCTTCGCCGAAACCGTGTTCATCAACGCCACAGCGTGGGTCGAAGCGGCGTTACCAATTGTCGCGACCATCGCTGGTACGTTCAGCGTCGCTTACTCGCTACGTTTCACCGTCGATGTGTTCTTTGGCCCGCCAGCCACCGACCTGCCGCACACCCCGCACGAACCGCCCCGCTGGATGCGTGCGCCGGTCGAACTGCTGGTGTTCACCTGCCTGGTCGTGGGGATTTTCCCCGCACAAGTGGTCGGCCCGCTACTCGCGGCCGCCGCGCTGCCTGTGGTGGGGGGCTCCTTGCCGGAGTACAGCCTGGCGATCTGGCACGGTCTGAACGCACCGATGATCATGAGCCTGATTGCCATGTCCGGCGGCATCGTCCTCTATTTGTTGCTACGCAAGCAGCTCAAGCGTGGGCGCTTCAAATATCCGCCACTGATTGGCCGCTTCAACGGCAAGCACCTGTTCGAGCGCAGTCTGGTCGTCATGATGCGTGTGGCCCGTCGGGTCGAGCGCCGACTCGGCACCCGCCGCCTCCAAATGCAATTGTTTCTGGTGGTATTGGCGGCGGTGCTCGCTGGCCTGATTCCGATGTTGCACAGCAGCCTGAGTTGGGGCGACCGGCCGAAAATCCCCGGCTCCATCGTCTTCGTGACTCTGTGGCTACTGGCAATTGCCTGCGCCCTTGGTGCCGCTTGGCAGGCCAAGTATCACCGTCTCGCGGCTTTGACCATGGTCAGCGTTTGCGGCCTGATGACCTGCGTCACCTTCGTCTGGTTCTCGGCACCGGATCTGGCCCTCACGCAATTGGCGGTCGAAGTGGTCACCACGGTACTGATCCTGCTAGGCCTGCGCTGGCTGCCACGACGGATCGAGGAAGTCTCGCCACTGCCGAGCACCCTGCGCAAGGCGCGCATTCGTCGTCTGCGCGACTTGCTGCTGTCGATTGCCGTCGGCGGCGGCATGGCACTGCTGTCGTACGCCATGCTCACGCGCCAGACACCGAACGACATTTCTTCGTTCTACCTCAGTCGCGCCTTGCCCGAAGGTGGTGGCAGCAACGTGGTCAACGTGATGCTGGTGGACTTCCGCGGTTTCGATACCCTCGGCGAAATCACCGTGCTGGTCGCGGTGGCGCTGACCGTGTTTGCCCTGCTACGCCGCTTCCGCCCACCGAAAGAAAGCCTGCAACTGCCCGCACAGCAACGCCTGCTAGCGCCGGACGTGGTCACCGATCTGGTCAACCCGCGTACGGCCAGCGACACCGCGCTCGGTTTCATGATGGTGCCAGCGGTGCTGGTACGACTGCTGCTGCCGATTGCACTGGTGGTGTCGTTCTACCTGTTCATGCGCGGCCACAATCAGCCGGGCGGCGGTTTTGTCGCCGGTTTGGTGATGTCGGTGGCGTTCATCCTGCAATACATGGTGGCCGGTACGCAGTGGGTCGAGGCGCAGATGAGCCTGCGGCCCTTGCGCTGGATGGGGACCGGGTTGCTGTTCGCCACGGCGACCGGGCTCGGAGCGATGGCGGTCGGCTACCCGTTCCTGACCACGCACACCTGGCATTTTGCACTGCCGCTGCTGGGCGAGATCCATATCGCCAGTGCGCTGTTCTTTGATATCGGCGTGTACGGCGTAGTGGTCGGTTCGACGCTGTTGATCCTCACGGCCCTCGCCCACCAATCGGTGCGCGGGCACAAGACCGCATCGTTACCCAAGTCCGTCGCCAGCAAAGGAGCCGTCTGATGGAAGAAGTCATCGCAATCGCCATCGGCATCCTCGCCGCGTCCGGCGTCTGGCTGATCCTGCGACCACGGACCTTTCAGGTGGTCATGGGCCTGTGCCTGCTGTCATACGCGGTCAACCTGTTCATCTTCAGCATGGGCAGCCTGTTTATCGGCAAGGAGCCGGTGATCAAAGACGGCGTGACGCAAGATTTGCTGCACTACACCGACCCGCTACCACAGGCGCTGGTATTGACGGCAATCGTCATCAGCTTCGCCATGACAGCGTTGTTCCTCGTCGTTCTGCTCGCCTCGCGCGGCCTGACCGGCACCGACCACGTTGACGGCCGGGAGCCTAAAGAATGATGGCGATGACTCACCTGATCGCCGCACCGATTCTGCTGCCGCTGCTGACCGCCGCCATCATGTTGATGCTCGGCGAGAAACACCGACCGCTGAAGGCGAAAATCAACCTGTTCTCCAGCCTGCTCGGCCTGTTCATTTCCGTGATGTTGCTGCAATGGACGCAGACCACTGGCGTGCCCGGCTCAATCGGCGTTTACCTGCCGGGCAATTGGCAGGCGCCGTTCGGCATCGTGCTGGTGGTTGATCGCCTATCGGCGTTGATGCTGGTGCTGACCGGGATCATCGGCGTCAGCGCCCTCCTCTTTGCGATGGCACGTTGGGATGGCGCGGGCTCGAGCTTCCACGCATTGTTCCAGATTCAGTTGATGGGCCTGTATGGCGCGTTCCTCACTGCTGATCTGTTCAACCTGTTCGTGTTCTTCGAAGTGCTGCTGGCCGCGTCCTACGGTCTGTTGCTGCACGGCTCGGGCCGGGCGCGGGTGTCGTCGGGTTTGCATTACATCTCGATCAATCTGCTCGCCTCGTCGCTGTTTCTGATCGGTGCGGCGCTGATCTATGGCGTCACCGGCACGCTGAACATGGCCGATCTGGCCCTGAAAATTCCACTGGTGCCGGAAGCCGACCGTGGTTTGCTGCACGCCGGTGCGGGGATTCTCGCGGTAGCGTTCCTGGCCAAGGCCGGCATGTGGCCGCTGAACTTCTGGCTGGTGCCGGCGTACTCTTCGGCCAGCGCGCCGGTGGCGGCGATGTTCGCGATCATGACCAAGGTCGGCGTTTACACCCTGCTGCGCCTGTGGACCCTGCTGTTCTCCGGCCAGGCTGGGGCTTCGTCCTTCTTCGGTGGCGACTGGCTGATCTACGGCGGCATGGCGACGATAGCGTGCGCAGCGCTGGCGATTATTGCTGCGCAACGGCTTGAGCGCATGGCCAGCCTGAGCATTCTGGTGTCGGCGGGGATACTGCTGTCGGCCGTGGGTTTCGCCCAGCCGAACCTGATCGGCGCGGCACTGTTCTATCTGGTCAGCTCGACCTTGGCGTTGAGCGCACTGTTCCTGCTGGCTGAGTTGATCGAGCGCTCACGCTCGGCCAACGAGATTGCGCTGGAAGACGAAAGCGAACTGCTGCCGCGCCCGCAGGAATCCCTGCAACCGCCCAAAGGCATCAACCTCGACGACGAGCAGAAAGCCGTGGTCGGTCAAGTCATCCCATGGACCATGGCGTTTCTCGGTCTGAGTTTCATTGCCTGCGCCCTGCTGATCATCGGCATGCCACCGCTGTCCGGATTCATCGGCAAACTCAGCCTGATCGGTGCGCTGCTCAACCCGCTGGGGCTGGGCACCGACGCGCCGATTTCCAATGCAGCATGGGCGTTGCTCGCGCTGCTGATCCTCTCCGGGCTAGCGTCGTTGATGGCCTTCTCTCGCCTCGGCGTCCAGCGTTTCTGGACGCCGCAAGAGCGCCCTTCGCCGCTTTTGCGCAAACTCGAATGCGCGCCGATTTTCCTGTTGCTGGGGTTGAGCATCCTTCTCACGTTCAAGGCTGAGCCGCTGCTGCGCTACACCCAAGCGACCGCTGACGCCTTGCACAACCCGCAGCAGTACGTGATGGCCGTGCTCGGCACTCGCGCCGTACCGAGCCCGGAAGCCAAAGCCGCCATGCTGGAGGTGCAGCCATGAAGCGCGTGTTTCCTGCACCGTTGTTATCCCTGGCGCTATGCGCTTTGTGGCTGACGCTGAATCTTTCGGTCAGCCCCGGTAATCTGCTGCTCGGCATAATGCTGGGTTTTGCTGCGCCGCTGATGATGCGTAAATTGCGTCCCAAACCCGTGCGCATTCGCCGTCCCGGGGCGATCCTGCGTCTGCTCCTGCTTGTCGGCCGTGACGTGGTGATGTCCAACCTGATCGTGGCGTGGGGCGTGCTCAACGCCGGTCGCCGCCCGCCACGCTCGCGTTTTGTCAAAGTGCCGCTGGAGCTGCGCGACGCCCACGGACTGGCCGCGCTGTCGATGATCTGCACGGTAGTGCCCGGCACGGTGTGGTCGGAACTGTCGCTGGATCGCAGCATTTTGCTGCTGCACATTTGGGATCTGGATGATGAAGCGCAGTTCATTGAGCACTTCAAGACTGCTTACGAGCGGCCGTTGATGGAGATTTACGAATGAGCCCATTCCTGTCGAACGCGATCCTGCTGACGCTGTTTTTGTTCTCGCTGGCGATGGTGCTGACCCTGATCCGCCTGTTCAAAGGGCCGTCGGCGCAGGATCGAGTGTTAGCGCTGGATTATCTGTACATCGTTGCGATGCTGATGATGCTGACCCTGGGCATTCGTTACGCCAGTGACACTTACTTCGAAGCGGCGCTGCTGATTGCGCTGTTCGGCTTCGTCGGCTCGTTTGCCCTCGCGAAATTCCTGCTGCGTGGCGAGGTGATCGAATGAACGCTGAATTGTCTCTGTGGGTCGAGATTCCGGTGGCGATCCTGCTGGTGCTCGGCGGTGTGTTTACGCTGATCGGCGCGACCGGGTTGCTGCGGATGAAAGACTACTTCCAGCGCATGCACCCGCCAGCACTGGCTTCGACGCTGGGTGCATGGTGCGTGGCACTGGCGTCAATCATCTGCTTTTCAGCGCTGAAATCCGGGCTGGTACTGCATGCCTGGTTGATCCCGATTCTGCTGGCGATCACCATGCCGGTGACCACGTTGCTGCTGGCGCGGGCGGCGTTATTCCGCAAGCGCATGGCTGGGGATGACGTGCCGGCTGAAGTCAGTAGCAGGCGGACTGAGAACGGTAGCTAGTTTGCAATCATCAGTGTCAGGGCCGGACCTCTTCGCGGGCAAGCCCGCTCCCACAGGGTTTTGAGTGAAACCGGCATTGGTGGACAGCATCAATCACTGTGGGAGTGGGCTTGCCCGCGAAGAGGCCCGCCCTGTCAACACGCAAACCCGCTCAGCCTCAAACCCACGCCACCGCTAACAACCCCGCCCCCAATACCAAACACAACGGCGAATACATCCAGGTATCCAGCCGCGCAAATCGCGAGCCCTTCACTTCCTTGAAAAACCCCACCAGATTCGAATCGCCAATCGCCCGGGCGAACATCAACAGCGCAATCGCGCTGATCACCCATTGCAATGCCTTGTGATTAACCGCCGGGAAACCCCAGCCAACCCGCAGACACACCAGTGCAGCGATCAGCAATAACCCAGCCGCCACCACCAATGTGATCCAGCCCGACGGTTTGAACGCCGGTCGCACCGTCGCGACAAAACCTTCCACCGGTATTTGCGGTACCGCCGCCACCGCCGCCCATTGCCCACCCAACGCCCAATACACATGCACCAAGGCGATCACCGCAAAAGTGGCCGCCATCCATTGAGCCAACATAAAAGTCATGATTGAAATCCTTGAAAGGGATTTGAACAAATGATCCTAGTCGCATTTTTTTCAAGTGCACGACCGATCGGCGGTACGGTAAAGTGCCGCCCCATGAAATTCTCCACTACCGATCGCTCACTGCTGGCCTGGATGCTTTATTGCTGCGTCCTGTTCAACGTGTTCGCGTGCAGCATCGGTCACGGACAAATGGTCGGAATGCAGCTCAACGGCATTGGCGGCCAGTTCTGTACGGTGGACCCGAGGACGCAAGCGCCGCTGGCATCCAATCCCACCGAAGAAAAACTACCGACCCTGTCCAAAGCTTTCGGTTGCCCGTTGTGCTCCACCGGCGGCATGGGCCCGGCGTTCAACTCCAGCCTGACTCTGGCAGTCCTCCCTGAACAACACAGCCCGCCGCTGGCCCCGATTGTCAGCGCCGACCTCCCTGCCCGCTTCACCTGGCCCTCGGCCAACCCACGCGCCCCACCGTTCGCCTGAGCGCCCTTGCCTTTTTGATTGTTCAGCCCACTGCGCCAACGCGCGGCGTTTGCCTGTGCGCTGATTCCTAGACAAGTATTCAGGATTCTTTGATGAAACAACTCACTCTGCTGGCGAGCCTGTGCGGCTGCCTGTCCGTTAACGCCTGGGCGCAATCCACCGTGGATCTGGCGCCAATCACCATCGACGGCGAGGCCGGCACCGAACCGGGCCTGAGCCTCGACCAGTCCAGCGGCATGGCTTCGCGCCTTGGCTTGAGCGTGCGCGACACGCCCGCCTCGGTGGCCATCGCCAATCGCAACGACATCGAACGCCATGGCGCTCAGAACTTCCAGGACGCCGCCAACACCCTGCCCGGTGTCAACGCCAGCGCACCGCCGGGTTTCGGCGGTTTCATCTCCTATCGCGGCTTCACCAGCAGCCAGATCACCCAGATGTTCAACGGCATCAACGTGTCCGGCGGCCTCGCCCGGCCGGTGGATGCGTGGATTTATGATCGAGTGGAGTTACTCGGCGGCCCGTCTTCATTGGTCAATGGCGCAGGTTCGGTGGGCGGCTCGCTGAACTACGTGACCAAACTGGCGACCCGCGATGAACAAGCGGTTGAAGGCAGAGTCAGTTACGGCAGCTATGACACCACCGAAACCGCTTTCGGCCTCAACCACGCGCTGACCGACCCGAGCGCCGACGTGCAGCACTATGCGCGGCTGGACGTCAGCCACAACACCAGCAACGGCTACATCGATCGTCAGGAGCGCGACGCGTGGAGCCTAGCGTTCTCGTTGCTTAGCGACCTCACGCCGAATCTGTCCCATACCCTGGCCCTGGAATATCAGGACGAACACGAAGACAGTCCGTACTGGGGCACGCCCGTGCTCAACCCCAAGGCCGGCGAGTTGAAGATCGACAAACACAACCGTTTCAACAATTACAACGTCGCGGACGGTCATTACGAGCAGCGCACAATGTGGCTGCGATCGATCATCGACTACCGGATCAACGACAGCACTACCTTGCGCAACACGCTGTATCACCTCGACAGCCAGCGCGATTACCGCAATCTTGAAACCTACCAGTACAACGCCGATAACACGGCAGTGAATCGCTCCACGGCGTATCAGGTACGCCACCAGGGTGAGCAGAACGGCAACCAGTTCGAACTGCGCCACGACAGCACACTGTTTGGTCTTGATACGACGTGGTCGAGCGGCTTTGAATACAAGGTCAACCAGACCACCAACTCGCCGCTCAACATCAAAGGCGCGAGCACAGTGGCCCCGAACCACTATCGACCGGGGCACTTCTACGACATTCCCGGCACCCACCCTCAATTGATCAGCGACAAGACCAACCAGGTGACCACCAAAGCGCTGTTCGTGGAAAACCGTCTGGCGCTGACCGACAAGTTGTCGTTGCTCACGGGCCTGCGTTATGACGACATCAATCTCGACGTGACCAACCACCGAACCGTGACCGCCGCCAATCCAAAGCATCTCAAACGCCGTTGGGAGCCGGTCACCGGTCGCGCAGGCCTGACGTATCAATTCATCCCTTCGGCCAACGTTTATGTGCAATACAGCACCGCCGCCGAGCAACCGAACGGCACCCAGGATTTCGACGTCTCGACGGGCAAGCAATGGGAGATAGGCAGCAAGTTCGACTACCTGAACGGCCGCGGCTCGGCAACGGTCGCGGCCTACACAATCGAACGCAAGGACTTCGCCGTCACCGATCCCCTGGACCCGACCAGCAGCATTGCAGTGGGCCAGCAAACGTCGAAAGGGATTGAGATTGCCACTTCGCTGCAAATCACCGACAAGCTGTTGGCTGAAGGCAACTTTGCCTGGGTCAACGCGCAGTACGATGACTTCACCGAGAAAAACGCCGCTGGCGTGGTGGTATCGCGCAAAGGCAATACCCCCACCAATGTCCCTGACCGGGTCGGTAATCTGTGGCTGACCTACGATTTTTCACCGCAATGGCAAGGTGGGGTCGATGCGCGATATGTAGCCTCGGTGTTTGCCGATACCGCCAACACCATGACCGTGCCGTCATACACGCTGTTCGGCAGTTTCCTCAGTTACAAGGTTGATACGCACACAACGGTGACCGGGCGGGTGCGCAATTTGACGAATGAGGTGTATGCCGAGTTTGCGCATGTTTCGCCGGCGTATTACTTGGGTACGCCGCGTACCTTTGAATTGGCGGTGCAGACTCGATTCTAAAAGCTTCGCGAGCAAGCACGCTCCCACCGTTGAATGCATTCCACTGTGAGAGCGTGCTTGCTCGCGATGAGGCCACCAGACTCAACCCTTATTTCAGATCAGCCGAAACCTTATCCGCCACATCCTTCGGCAACCAGGGCTGCCACACATCCGGATGCGCCTTCATAAACGCTTCCGCTGCCTGACGCGGCGCGGTGTGGTTCTCGCTCATTTGCGCTAATGCCTTGTTCAACGGCCCAATCGGAAAATCCACTTTGCTGAAGAACTCGGCGATCTGCGGATACTGTTTCTGAAACGGCGTAGACACGCCAATCGACAGCTTCGACGCCAGCGAGCGGGTCGGTTTCGGGTTGGGATTATCGGCATCGGTCAACGTCTTCCACGCCTCGGCATCGAACGGCGGCTCTTGCAGTTGCACCAGTTTGAATTTGCCCAGCAACGGCGTCGGCGACCAGTAATAAAACAACACCGGTTTACCGCGACGAATCGAGGAGCTGATCTCAGCATCCAGCGCCGCCCCCGAGCCACTGCGGAAATTGGTGTAGTCATCCTGCAAGCCGTAAGCCGTCAGCTTCTGTTTGTTGACCACCTCAGACGTCCAGCCGATCGGGCTGTTAAGGAAACGCCCCTTGCTCGGGCTTTCCGGGTCCTTGAACACGTCTTTGTATTTGGCCAGATCATTGACACTGCGCAAGTCCGGCGCCAGCGGCTTGATGCCCTTGGCCGGATCACCCTTGATCACATACTCCGGCACCCACCAGCCTTCGGTCGCACCCTTGACCGTATCGCCCAGGCTCACGACTTTGCCTTCGGCCTCAGCCTTGACCCACACTGGACTGCGCCCCGCCCACTCTTCGCCAATCACTTGAATGTCATTGTTGGCCAGCGCGGTTTCCAGGGTGATGGTGGTACCCGGCAATGTGTCAGTCGGCAGTCCGTACCCCTTCTCGACGATGATGCGCAGAACATCCGTGATCAGGCTGCCGCTTTCCCAGTTCAGGTCGGCAAAATGGATCGGCGCGGGTGCCGCCATCACCGACTGCGCTGAAGTCAGCAAACCGAATGTGGCCACACTGGCAGCCAATAACCGTCGAAATCCGTTCATGCATTGCACCTCGTGCTGTTCACAGCAATAGCAGAATGGCCTGACAGAAGACCGCAAGCCTCTGAATACTCAGTCAACTGACTGTAGCCGAGGTTCCTGCTTTTTCAGGGCCAAGCCCCGAACGATGTCAGGTTTCAGACATTTCCCTGCAAACTTTGCAGCTCGCGTCTGACCATGCTCGCGTATTCCGCCGGGCGCAACGTGTAAATCTGCGACGCCACCCAACCCAGCCAAGCCCCCTGCAACTGGGCCTTTGCAGCAAACAAACGCTGGGCCTCTTCGCGTGCGCTTTCGAGGTTCTGCGAGTGAAAATCGGCGCGGCTCAACCCACCGATCACTCGCTGGCCTTAAAGGTCACCAATTCGCCCTTGCGCCACTTCGCGGCTTTGGCAGTAACGGCTTTCAGAGTCTTGGTCAGGCCTTCCTGCAATTGCTCATTGGCGGCGAACACGGTCACCACGCTATGACCTTCCTTGAACAGGATCGCGTGGCCATCGGCAGTGTCGACGAAGGCGTAATCGCCAAGCCCATAGACCGTCAGTTTGATTTCGCGAAAGCGGATATCCATCTTGCCGCCTTCGCGGCTAGGCAGGACTGATGCGCTGAAATGATCGCCGACCTTGAGCTTGAGCCCCGGTTTGTCATCGACCACCAACGCACTTTCGGTGTCGATTTCGGCAACGTAAATGCCTTCGGCATTTTGCTCGGTGATGTAAACAAAACGCGACTGAAACAGCTTGACCAGCTTCGCACGCAAATCACCCAGCACGAACAAAGCATGCATATCGAGATTACTGACTGCCAAAGAAACATCCCCAGATCTGAAAAAACCGCACACGGAAAACGCGCACGGCAAAAAAACGGCCAGGCCGATGGAACCGCCAAATGACTCTAATAAAAGCTCGAACAGAGCAGACCGCTCATCCAACGCGAGGTTTCGTAAGACTACTGGATTGTCACTCGCGAAACTCACCCCGATGTCGCCAAAGCTTGAAGGAATAATCCTTACCGTCGGCCAGAGAACACTGACTACGAACTTTAGGGAAAATTCTCACGAAAAAAAGCAGTTTTCCGACATATCGCTCGCGAAAAATTGCTTTAGATAAGCCCCGTCGTCAACAGGTACTGGCGATTCTAGAGCAGCGATGCTCATTACGACTACCCGAAACGGCCTGTAAATATCGGCCAACTGATGAAAAGGACTTCACATGTGCACTCTGACTCACTTCGCCATGCCCGCTGACGCCCGACTCAAATCAACCCTGATCATGCATGTCGCCGCGATGAACGATCTGCCGGAACACGCACAAAACGATCATGCTCCGCGCTTTCAAGTGGTGCCAGCGGGCAACGCCTTTTTCCACATCAAGGAAAAATCCACCGGACGCGTAAGAGGTTTCCGCGAAGATCACAATGAAGCCTGCGCCCTCGCCCGCTCACTCGAAATGCAAATCGAACTCCTGGCCAACGACTGCCTCAGATAAAGGGAGTGATCGACTGCGCCATCCCGGCGCCAATCAGAAGGAGTACATGATGGACTTGCCGACCTATGATCTGAAAACCCTGTTCGATCAACTGGGACTGCCCTCAGAAGGCACAGCAATCGACGATTTCATCGAAGCCCATCCATTGGACGCCGAAACCAAGCTGATCGACGCCGATTTCTGGACGCCATCACAAGCACAACTGCTCAAGGAATGGTTACGCAACGACGGCGAAGAGGCCGTTGTGGTCGACGAGCTCAACGTACGTTTGCACGACGGCAAATAACCCTGATCAATGCAGGCTGTCGCCAGGCTCGGCCTCCAACTGCGCGAGCCACGCAGCCCTGCACTCCTCGGCCTCATCGCGGCTGGCAAACGCGGTGCCGCGTCGCTCACCGTCAAGCAACACCACCCAGCAAACGCTTTGGCCCATCGCACGCAACGCGGCGGGCACGCCACTGCCGATCATCACGGCGACATCAATTCTGCATTGCATGCAGGCCTCCCGACTTCATTAGCAACCTAACTAAGTCGGCATGTTAATGATTTCACTGCGCAGGAAACAGCAACGCCTGTGCACAGATTCATTGCATCAATCGCAACAATCGGTCAGCGCGGACTTTCCGGTTTATAGCCCAAACGCAAACCGCCCCAATGCCGCCCCTTGATCATGATCGGCACCGACAAGTCGTGCATCAGTTCACCAGTGTCCCGCGTATAGGTTTGCAGCAACACCGGTTGCTGATGGCTGCCGCAGCGTATCCCGGTGCGGTCGGCAAACTTGCGTTTGGTGCGATTATTCACCGCATCAACCTGTGCATCCCCGGTCAACGGCTGACTGAACGCCTGATTGTGTGTCGGCACATAACCCTGCTGCGTGCAGGCGATGGCAAACACCAGCCCTTCATGACGCGGCAGTAATGGCTCCTGAATCGCTGGCAGCACCTGATCGGTATAACGGTCGAATCGGGTCTGATACTTGGCCGGTTGAGTATTCGCAATCGCCTGATACTGACGGTCGAAAAGATCCTCAAGACTGATCCGGCCCTGCTCGACGTCCGCCTCGAACCGCACCGCAATCTGGCTCGCCCCTTCACGCGCCAGGTCATAAATACGCTGGTGATAATCATCCAGGCCGACTTCGGCCAGACGCTCGCTGATGGTTTCCGCCTGCCCTTCCATCTGCACTGCCGCTTCGGCGAGGCGACGGGTCTGTTGATCGCTGATCGCCAGATCGCTGCGCATCTGCTCGATGGCCTTGAACAGGCTGTCGAGCTGCTCTCGATTGGTCTCTGCGCCGCGTGCAATCTCACCGACCTGACTTTCCACTCCCGCCGCCAAGCGTGCGATATTTTCCAGATGCTGGCCGGTATGCTCGACCTGCTCGACGCCGGTGTGCAGATCACTCGACAGTTCGCGGATCTGCTCCACCACCTGAGCGGTACGTTGCTGAATGTCCGCGACCATCTCACCGACTTCGCCCGTCGCCGACGCCGTGCGCGCCGCCAGCCCACGCACCTCATCCGCCACGACCGCGAAACCGCGACCATGCTCGCCCGCCCGCGCCGCCTCAATCGCCGCGTTCAACGCCAACAGATTGGTCTGGCTGGCAATCGACTGAATCACCAACGTCACCCGCTGAATATCATCGCTGCGCAGGCTCAAGGCCTCGATCAATTCACGACTGGCGTTGGCGCGCTGACTGAGCTGATGCATGCGCGAAATCGAGTCGACCAATTCGGTTCGCCCCGCCGCACTGCTGTGATGCGCCTCGCTGGCCGCCGCCAGCGCTTCGCGGCTGAGCTGCGAAGTGGCGTGTTCTGTGGCGATCATCACCTCAGCATTGCTGACAATCCGCGCCGCCGCATCGAGTTGCGATTCCAGTTTGCTCGCCAACTCCTTGACCGAAAACGCCACGCCGGCTGCCGACAAGGCGTTATGGCTGGTGGTGTAGGAAAGATCGCGGGTCAGTTCGGAAATGGCGCTGCCGGTGTCGGCAGGCAGTGCAGCGGGGACGGCTCGGACGCGCAGGCGCGGCAGCCAGACAATCAGTACCGCAAGCGGCATGCCGACGTAAAGCGACCCTCCACCCAAGGTCATACCGGCGAGCAACAACATCAGGGCGATGCTTTGCAAGGTCGGTGCGATCCAGCGGTTCTTCGGCAAAAGCACTGGTGCAGGCAAAGCCCCAACCAGAGATCCATCTCTCGTCATATCAACACCCCACGCTTGTTCTCATTATTGTGACTGCATTAAACGCCACTACAACGCCATTATCTATGGTCCGTTAGTCGTGGGGTCTGCAGCAGGTCAATGGAACGGCAGGGAAATAGGGCGGACGATAAAAAGCTTCGCGGGCAAGCCCGCTCCCACAGGTTCAATGCATAACCTTGTGGGGGCGGGCTTGCCCGCGATGGCAGCGCCTAAGAAATCAGGCCTGACGCTGGTGCTTGTCGATCTGCTCGTGACGTTCTTGAGCTTCGATGCAGTATTTGGTAGTCGGACTGATCAGCAGGCGTTTCAGACCGATGGCCTCGCCGCTGTCGTCGCACCAGCCAAAGCTGTCTTCCTTGATACGCTCAAGGGCTTGTTCCAGTTGAGGCAGCATGCGCTGGTCGCGATCAATCGCGTTTACCAGCCAAGTGCGCTCTTCTTCAACCGAAGCCGCGTCCGCCGGGTCGGCCGGGGTGTCCAGGCTTTCGATAGCGATACGGTTTTGCTCAATGCGCTCATGGGTTTCGACTTTCATGTTCTGCAACAGCTCACTGAAGAAAGCGTGTTGCTCTTCATTCATGTAGTCATCTGCCGGCATGGCCAGCAACTTGTCCTTTGTCATTGATATCTCTATAAAAAAACGTGCATTAAGGCGAATTAGGGAGCGTTCCGGCGAACCGTGTCCGGTCGACGAAAAGGCATCGTTTATTGCAAACGCCACCCGGCACTCAATTTACGAGGGGCGGCAGTCTAAGGCCCGATTGAGGCCTCAGCAACTGTAAATACAGGGAATTTGTCCGACAACGCCCGGAATCTGCACTCACACAGGCTTCACAACGGTCATCGGAGTGCGTTTATAGCAAGAAATTCAGTCGAGCGGCTGTATATAGAAGACAAACGGCTATCGACGACCTGCGACCAAAGGCTATCGGCAGGCCAGAGCTTTTATTCAGAGCGACCTTGAGACCGCGCACAGCCCGCATTCGCCCGGGTTTGCAGATCGCCACCATTCCGCCGGAATTGAATGTCGAATGAATTCACGAACAAGCCATTTTCGACGCCTGACATTTCCCTCAGGCTCGGCTAGGTTATGCCTACCCCACCGGCTCGACTTGAAGGAACGCGTCATGAAATTGATCGGTATGCTCGACTCCCCTTACGTGCGCCGCGTGGCGATCTCCGCCAAACGCTTAGGGATTGACCTCGAACACGAGTCAGTCTCGGTGTTCCGCCACTTCGAGCAATTCCAGCAGATCAACCCGGTGGTCAAGGCACCCTCTCTGATCCTCGATGACGGTGTCGTCCTCATGGACTCGACCCTCATCCTCGATTACCTCGAAACCGCCGCCGACAAAAGCCTGCTGCCCTCCGACCTCAAGCAACGCGCCCACGCCCTGCGCCTGATCGGTCTCAGCCTCGCCGCCTGCGAAAAAGCCGTGCAACTCTATTACGAACGCAACCTGCGCCCGGCCGACATTCAATACCAACCGTGGGTCGAACGCGTCGAAAGCCAACTCGCCGCCGCTTTCACCGCCCTGGAACACGAACTCGAAAAACACGGCCTGCCCACCGACGGCACTCTGACCCAGGCCGGCATCAGCCTCGCCGTCGCCTGGAGCTTCACCGACCTCGTCGTCCCCGACCAAATAGATGTGGCGCGCTATCCGCACATTGCCCGATACACCGCCTACGCTGAAACGCTTGAAGCGTTCGTCAGCGCGCCGATGACCTGACCATGAGCGCGACCGAAACCGCTGCACCAGCCCTCAAGGAAATCTTCAACGCCGAACGCCTGAAACACATCGCCACCGAAATGAGCGCTGTGTACCCGGCATTCAAAACCAAAACATTCCTTAAACATGCCAACGACGGCCTCGCCGACCTCTCAGTCATGCAACGCATGGCCCGCGTCAGCGAAAGCCTGCACGCCGTGCTGCCACTGGACTACGAAGATTCCCTCGAAGTCCTGCGCGAACTCGCCCCACGGCTGAACAGCGGATTCGTCAGCATGTGCCTGCCGCACTACGTCGCCACCTACGGCGCTCACGCATTCGATACCTCCATGCAAGCCCTGAAATACTTCACCACCTTCGGCTCCTCCGAATTCGCCATCCGCCACTTTCTGCGCAGCGACCTGAAGCGCACGCTGGAACTCATGCACGACTGGACCCAGAGCGAAAACCACCACGTCCGCCGGTTGGCCAGCGAAGGCAGCCGCCCTCGCCTGCCCTGGTCGTTCAGGCTGGAAGCGGTGCAGGCTGATCCGCAATTGGCCGCCGGGATACTGGATCGGTTGAAGGCGGATGAGAGCTTGTACGTGCGCAAATCCGTGGCGAATCACTTGAATGACGTGACCAAGGAACATCCAGAGTGGGTGCTGGATGTGATTGAAGGGTGGTCACTGGCAAACAAACACACGGCGTGGATTGCCAAGCATGCGTTGCGTAGCTTGATCAAGCAGGGGAATTTGCGGGCGCTGACAGTGATTGGTGCGGGTGCGAAGCCTGAGGTTGAGTTGCTGGATGTGAAGATCGAGCCGGCAGTAGTGCGGCTGGGGGAAGCGATTACGTTGTCGTTTACGGTGAAGTCCACGGTGCTGGAAGAGCAGCGGTTGGTGATTGATTATGCGATTGACTATGTGAAGGCGAATGGCGGGGTTTCGGCTAAGGTTTTTAAGTTGAAGACGTTGGTATTGGCGGGGCTTGAGAGTGTGGTTGTGGGGCGCAGACAGGTGATGAAGGATTTTACGACGCGCAAGCATTTCGCTGGGGTGCATGCGGTTCGGGTGATGGTTAATGGGGAGGTGTTGGCAACTACCGCGTTCAACATCATCGCGGGATGACACCTCAAAAGGATTCAGTGGATCTAACAAAGGTTGAACAGGTTTGAAATGACGGGCAGATATCGGCCAAGCGCTCATGATGTGTTCCGGTAAACATCAAAAATCCAGTGTGCTCGCGATGAGGCCAGCGCTTCCATTGATGTTGGCTGACACTACGCCATCGCGAGCAGGCTCGCTCCCACAGGGGGCATGGGTGTTTGGGCAATGGCGCTCCGTCAGGGACTGCACCGACATGGGCGCGGCGTTTGCCTGCGTTTCACCCGTTGCCGGCATCGATAGTCACCCTCGCGCCAATGAAGTTCTCATACAAAACCCTCGGCGTAGCATCTTGTCGATGCTCGTCTGCGGTAGCCGAGGGTGGGTTTGAGCGTGTCAGCGTCTGATCAACGGCAGAGTGAGCGGACAGGGCTGAACGACCCGTAACCTCATATCAGTGCTGAGCCACGCTTACATTCGAGGCTTTCACCCAAGCCACGGATCATCTCCATCAATGCCTTCACCCGCAGCGGCAAATTTCCGGCCGGGTACACCGCGTGCATCTGTGGGCTCTCACCGCTGCTGGAGGTGAGTTTGTACTCAGGACAAACCCGCAGCAGGCGCCCCGCTTCCACTTCGGGCTCCGCCATCCAATCTGCCAGGCGGGCGATCCCGACGCCCGCCAGGGCTGCCTGGAATACCGCCAGACCGGAGCTGAAACGAAATTTGGGATGAACCCGAAAGCTGATGGCCTGCTCCTCACTGCGAAAATTCCACTCCTTGAGAATCCGTGGCGCCGTGTGCAGGATCAGCGAATGCGACTCCAGTGCCTCGATGGAGTCGGGCATGCCGTTGCGCTCCAGGTAGTCGGGGCTGGCATACAGATAACGTGAGTAACTCCAGAGCGCAAAGCCGATCAATTCGCTGGATTGTGGAAACGCGCCGCGAATCGAGAAGTCCAGCTTGCTCTTGGCCGGGTCGATGATCTCATCGGTGAAAATCACATCGATGTTTACGTCTGGATAACGCTCGCAGTATTGCGCGATCAACCGGGGCAATACCCCATTTGCGAGAAACTCGGGGGCGGAAAAACGGATCCAGCCGGAGGCCAGGCCGCTGAGACCGGCCAGGTCTTCATCCACCTCACGTTGCAGATCGAGCATTTTGTACGCGTGGGGCAATAAGCATTCACCCGCTTCGGTCAAGCTCACGGCATTGGACGAGCGATTGAACAACTTGAGCCCCACACTTTCCTCCAGGGCTTGAACGGCGCGGGTCAGTGCGCTGGGGGAGCGCCCCAGAGTCCGTGCCGCGGCGACGAAGCTGCGCTTGCGAGCTACGGTCGCGAAGGCTTCAAGTTCCCCCAACATATTCAATGCCACTGTCCACCTCATTGCATTTTTCACAACGCGGCATTGCAACACAAAAAAGTCCCTTCCGTTAACCTTCCCGTTCAACCCAAAAGGATGGGGCAAACAGGAGCGCAAGGACGTGTCGAAGCTGGATGAAGTAATCGGGAACGCCACAGCTTGTGTTGGTGAAGTCATTCATGAATGGCGGGAAAACAAATCAGTGACTTCGACCCGACGGGAGATACCGCAAATTCATCTGTCGCTCGAAGAACAACGCACACTTCAGGCCGGTCTGGCATCGCTGGACGTGACCGATAGCGCCTCGGGTATCCGCCACATGCCGGTTCTGGGGCAGTTGCTGGAAAGTGTCCTGTGCACCAAGAAAATCCAGCAGCTACGCAATTTTCCACAGGCCCCTGAAGTGGCGATGATCGTCAGAGGGCTGCCGCTGGACCCGCAACTGCCAGCCACGCCGTACGACCTGGAGCCGGGTATCGAGAACGTGTCGATTCTGGCCGGGGCTATTTTGTCCGTGCTGCAAACTCTGCAAACCCGTCCGCTGGCGTACGAGGGTGAAAGCAGCGACACCGTGTTCCGTCACGTATCGCCCAAGCACAAGCGAGAGACTGAAAAGAGCTCCTATGGCTCGCGTGCGGATCTGGACATGCATGTCGACAACCCTCACCTGCCTTTGACCTGCGAACCCGTCTCGCAGTTGTCGGCCTGTCCGGAGTACCTGTCCCTGACCGGCCTGCGCTGCGAGCTCGACGTGCCGACGCGCATCGTCGCCATTGACGAGGTGCTGGCCATTCTGCCGGCCTGGGTCGAAGAAGAATTGTCACGGCCGAAATTTACCGTTCGCCGGCCGGCCTCCTTCGGCAAACAGGGGAATGTGCTGGAAAACGTCCCCTTGCTGTACAGAAGCGCAACCGATGGCCTGTATTGCCGCTACAACAAAGCGAGTGTCGAAACGACCTGCGCCAATGCGCAGTTTGCCCTCCAACTGTTCGCCGCCGCCGCCAATCATCCCGATGTCGTGCACCACATACTGCTGCAACCAGGCGACATGCTGATCTTCAAGAACCAGCAAACCCTGCATGCCCGGGATGGTTTTACACCCCGCTACGACGGCCGTGATCGCTGGATGTTGCGCGTCTTCGGGGTCAATGATCCGGCACGCGTGGTGCCGCTGGCCCCTCATCAACCCTATATAGTCAGAGCCTGATTCATGGTCGATATTGTCATCCTTTGCGTGTTCGCCTTCGCCGCCGGCCTGATCGATGCGGCGGTGGGCGGCGGCGGACTGATCCAGATTCCCGCGCTATTCAACGTGCTACCCACCGCTCAACCGGCGGCGCTGCTGGGTACCAATAAGGTCGCGGCCGCCTGCGGCACCGCATTCGCGGCCCGGTCCTTCGTGCGCAAGGTGGTGATCAACTGGAGTCTTGTGATCCCCGCCGCCTGCGCGGCTTTTGTCATGGCCTTCTTCGGAGCCGCCACGGTGTCGTTCGTACCCCAGTCGATGATCCGGCCGGCGGTGCTGGTGTTGATCGTACTGATGGCGATCTACACCTTCTGGAAAAAAGATTTCGGCGCCCTGCACAAACCCATGCGCATCGGTACCAAGGAAAAACTGCTGGCGATCGTCATCGGCGGTGCCATCGGTTTCTACGATGGTCTGTTCGGTCCCGGCACTGGCAGCTTCCTGATCTTCCTGTTTATCCGCTGCTTCGCCTTCGACTTTCTCCATGCCTCGGCATCAGCCAAGCTGGTGAACATCGCGACCAACGTAGCGGCACTGATGTTCTTCATTCCGACGGGTAACGTGCTCTACCTGATCGCAATCCCCATGGCGGCATTCAACATCCTGGGCGCGCTCACCGGCACCTGGCTGGCGGTTCATAAGGGCGTGCCCTTTGTCCGGGCTCTCTTCCTGGTGTTGCTGGTGATTCTGATCAGCAAACTGTCCTACGACCTGTTCCTGTAAACCAGAGGAAAACTACATGCACCCCATGTTCGATCGCCTCGTGGCACTGCTCGATGCCCGCTCAGCCTCTTACCGGGTGTTGATGCACGATGCCGAAGGCCAGTCGGCGCGCGTCGCCGAAATCCGTGGCACCGAGCCCGGCCAAGGCGCGAAGGCCATGCTTTGCTCCCTCAAGGGTCAGGCCGGACCCTATGCACTGGTGATACTGCCGGGCGACCAGAAGCTGGACATGAAGAAAGTCGGAGCGGCCCTGGGCGGAAAAAAAGCCGAGTTGGTGAAGGCCGAAACCGCCATGGAACTGACTGGATGCCGGATCGGCGCCATCCCTCCTTTTGTTTTCGATGAGCGAATTCAATTGATCGTCGATCCAGCCTTGACTAAAGGCTACGCTGAAATAGCCTTCAACGCGGGGCGGCTGGATGCGTCGATGGTGCTCGATACGCAGGATTATCTGGCGATTGCCATGCCTCGATTGCTGGATATCAGCCAGGCCTGAGCAGACGTTTTCACATACGCTGCAAAAAAGGGGGACGGATTTATTTTCATATTTCTTAAAAAATAGATCTTAAAAATAAATCACTTACGCGCGCTCAGTGGGAGGCGTTGCGGGGGTGAAAGGGGCGCTCACTCATCTATGGATGTTCCAACCCAAAACCCGCGTTGAGCAAACCCGGCTAGGCACGCTCCAGTCGCTATAGTCGACTCTATTGCCGACCGTACTTCCAGGAGCTTGTCCCAGTGCCCGACACGCCGATCAACGTCGCTTACACAAAGCGCTTCAACGCCGTACTCGCCTACATTAATGAGAATCTCGAAGGTGATCTGTCGGTGAAGACGTTGAGCCATGTGGCGAATTTTTCGACGTTTCACTTCCATCGCCAATTCACCGCGTTCGTCGGCGTGCCGGTTTCACGTTATGTGCAACTGATGCGGCTACGACGCGCCGCCCATCGCGTGGCCGCCATAGCGGTTCACTCGGTACTGGAGGCGGCGCTCGGTGCCGGTGTCGACAGTCCCGAGGCATTTTGCAGGGCGTTCAAGCGAGCGGTCGGTATGACGCCGAGTGCGTTCAGGAAGGCGCCGAACTGGCAGGTCTGGCATGCGGTGTTCGCCATCCCTCACTTTTCCAGGGCTATCATCATGCAAGTAAGAATCGTGGAATTCCCCAACGTCCGGGTCGCAGCGCTTGAACATTGCGGCTCCCCCGGGCTCGTCAATGAGAGCGTGAGCAGGTTCATCGAGTGGCGCATGCAGAGCGGGCAGTCGCCGGTGGCATCGAGTCGCAGCTTTGGCATTCCCTACGGCAACCCCGACACCACGCCAGCTGAAGCATTCCGCTTCGCCATTTGCGGCGAGATTCACGAGGCGGTGGAACCGAATACGTTCGGCGTGCGCGAACGGGTCATCGCAGGCGGTCGCTGCGTTGTAGTGCGGCACGTGGGGTCGCCAGACCACATCGGCGAATCGATCTATCCGATCTACCGCGATTGGCTGCCTGCCAGTGGCGAAGAACTGCGTGATCAACCACTGTTCTTCCATTACCTGAGCGTGTATCCGCAAACACCGCAAGATCAATGGCAAACGGACGTATATGTTCCGTTGCAGTAAAGGGGCGAGCTGCTTTTTGATCTTGGCTGACGGTGTCCACTCAGGAGCATAGCTTTTTGTGACGGGCGGCAATCGGCCAGAAGCGGACATTGGCACGCGACTGCTGATGGCCAGAAGCTGACGTTCCCAAGCGCCCGCATCCGGCCAGAAGCAGACATCCGTGACGGGTAGCATCCAGCTCGAAGTAGCCTCCCGCACGGTAGTTACATCAGCTTTTCAATCAAAATCGAGGTAGCTGTGATCGTTATATCTCCAAAATCACCTTCAAGGGATAGAACATTATCAACGATGTTTATCCCTTCAAGCTCTCCGAGTTCGCTGGAGTTTCGAACGTTAAGAGCGCCAAGCCTGATAGTTAGGTCAGTGCCGTCCGCGTTCCATGCCATCAGCTTATTTCTGGTCCCGTCATCCAGTCTTACAATCATCTCGAAATAGCGATGGGCTTGGTCCACTGTGATCGATAAGACACTGCTTTCTTCAAGTGCGTGAACATCCATGATGAAGCCTCTTTTGTTCAAATCCGCATCCTACTACAGGCCACTATAGGCGAATGCATGCGTCTGAAATGAAGGTCCGCTTCTGGCCGAGAGCGGACGTTTTGGGTTACCCCTCGCTCCGCTAGATACCTGCATGAGACGCTTCGACCTCAGCAGACCTAATCCTGCAGTGCGGCGTAACTCACTTGCAATGGACACGCTCAGTGCGAATCGAGTAGTGTTTCAGAAGACTTAGCTTAATCGTTATGGACAATTTGATTCCGGAAAAGGAGTGAAGAAATTAGAAATTGGTATATCTATATTTTGAAGCTTGAGCTGAACTCATGGTATGTGGGTACAGCTAAAGGGTTGAGATCAAGGCTGCGAAGCCATGGTAAAAAAAGCCCTTACTCTACATTAAATAAAAATGGTGCCATCAAATATATAGAGAACGGCCTCACGGGAAAGAGAAAAGCAACTCACTTACATGCGGCCTTTAGATCAGTTGGCGATTGTTTCTGGGTGACAGAGATTGAAAATACTATCACTGTAGTTCTGGGACAAAAGTATGGCTTCGATAAAGTTAGGGGTGGCTCTATAATTCACCCTTGGAATCACAAGCTAAGTGATATTAAAGTGGAAAACCTAATTCGACGATTTAGTTGTAGTGATATTAGACTCAAATACAAGCTAAACGAAATAAATTTAACTCAAGAAAAGCCATTTGTCTTCCCGCTTACTCGGCGAAGGAATACATAGCAAGGCATTCAAGCACGCTCGCCGGACGCGCTTTCAGCGCGCCAGCCCAGTCCCAGTGAGACTGTCCGCTTCTGGCCGATTTCTGCCTGTTGCGACCGGTTGAATACACAGTCAAATGCGGACATTCGACTTTGTTCGCTTACGATCTATAGCAGCCGGTGACAATCGGCTCCAACCGACCCAGAGCGACCGTCTTGTTCGGGTCGGTCGGTCGGTCGGTCGGTCGGTCGGTCGGTCAAGGAAGGCAGTAATCGGCCAGAAGCAGAAGCTCAACAACCAGCCGAGATAGCATTTGCGCGATTTTCTCAGTGGAGGCCCATGGAGCTTAAGCGGCGGAGTTTTGCTGCCAGCCCCCTAACCTGCGACGGCAGGCGTGGATTACCAGGGCCAATGTGCGCAGACCAATCCCGTCGACCAAAGCCCGGGGGATCTTATTGATCCTGTCGCCAACATGGCGGGCGAGAATGGTGGCACCGAGAATTCGAGCGCCCGGAGTTCGGTCAGCCCAGCGCGCTTATGTGCCCTCAGCTGTGTTCGATCACACCGAGCTTCTGTCATTTTCCAGCCGCTTCAGTGATGCCTTCTCAACGCCCATGAACATCTCCATGCACCATTGAGACACCTTTGGCTGCCCGTAAGGGCTAGTTTCCCAAGACACGGGGATCTCTGACGCAACCAGCCGCGTCTCAATGCACCAACAACACAGCCGTTGTGTCCCTGCGCTTGATTTTCAGGTGCACGCCTTGGGTCTGCAGATATTTCCCAAGCTGCGCTGCCGGCCTATCGAAGTCCTGATCGGTCATCGCCAGCGTCGCCATGTTGGCTGGATGCACCAAGCGCTCAAGGGTGACCATCCCGATCCACAGGGCGCCGTGTAAATCGTCTGGCGCAACGACTTGGTAGGACGTCGGCCAAAGGCGTATTACGAGGCGATGCGACGGATCCACTTCCCGTACAAAACTCATTGTTGGCGACTCGCCTTGGTGCAGCTTCACCAGCACCGGGAGTTGTCCGACGGTGGTGGACGGCAACAGCCACAAAAGCGTTGTACGCAGCGTCCATGGTGGCGGCCTCTGCCACCCGCCTGCTTCGAGCTCTTGTACCATCTGATTCGCTGTGCCGGCCCACTGCACCGACAGCGGCTCCTCATGATCACCATCGACCTCGGTTCGGCGGGCAGGCAAACGCTGCCATCCATCTACCCACCAATCGGACATGGTGGGCGAGGAAGTGAATTGGCGGGGCGCATACCGAACGGCATCTGCCGCATGATGTGTTGCAACCACCGCTGCCCCCACCAACATCAGTGTGCACAGTGCGGTGACTGACAAGGCGCGTGCAGGCAGTTGCTCTGTGCGTACATGGCACATGTAGACGATGCTAAGCAGTGCCACCCAAGCCGTGCCTAAACTAAGGCTGGCAAGCACGTCTGACAGCCAGTGCGCTCCGAGGTACAACCGTGAGAATGCGATGAGCCCTACCAGCCCGACTACCAGCAGCGTGACGGTGAACCTGATTTTTGGGCTCTTCGCGCGCGCCAGCAGGAAAGCCAGGAAACCGTAGAGCACGATGCTCGACGCAACATGTCCGCTCGGGAATGAGAATCGGTCGGCACCGTCGTACATGACAATTGGACGTGCACGTTCCAACATCATCTTCAAGATCCAGACCAATGCCTGAGAGAAACCGACGGCCGTCAACCAGTACGCCAGTGTGCGCCAACAGCGTTCCCACGCGAGCACTAAGGCGACGGCGGCGATGACGGTGATCGCAACGATCGCGCTGCCGAGTTCGGTGACGGCGATCATCACGTTGTCAACGAAGTCATTGCGCAGTTTTTGTAGGGTCACGAACACGAGGTGATCGAACTGCACCAGTGGATCGCTCGATAGCACGTCCTCTGTGATGCCAAGGAACATCCAGGCCCCGCCAAGCAACATCACAGCAGCTATGAGCAGGCCAAGCGACTCCGGCCGCTCGGGATCCAGCAGCGACAAGGCAATTCGCGGCAAGACTCCGTGTCTGGCACGCGCCCACCCGACCACCCTGTCGCGCTGTCGGCTGACGAACGCCCGGGCGCTGCGATGAGCCAGGCGAAATAAAACGATGCACAACCAGATGACGGCGACCAGTCCAGCCAGAAGGATGAACAGGCGGGAGCTGACAGCACCGGCCAACTGCAGCGATGCACCAAAAAGTGCTCCGGGTAGCAAGTGTGCTGCCGACCACGCGATGGCGGATAGCACATTGACTACGGTGAACCGAAACACCGGCATGCCGGACATGCCCGCGACAACGGGAACGATTGCACGCAATGGCCCCAGAAACCGGCCCAGGAACACGCTCGCGCCGCCATGCTCTGCAAAGTAGGCGTGCCCTCGCGCGAGTAATTCTGGATGTGAACTCAAAGGCCACCAAGTGCCAAGCCTTTCCTGATAGTGGCGACCGAGCCAATAACTGAAGCCATCGCCGAGGATGGCACCGATCACGGCCACCACTGCCACCCAATAGGGGTCAAGGGCCTGAAGACCGATGAGAATACCGGCAGCGACGACCACCGAGCTGCCAGGGATCACAGTACCGATCACGGCCACCGACTCCAGCAATGCTGCGGCGAACACCACGCCAAGCGCCAGAGCAGGGTGCAGAGAGAGGAAGTCGATCAAGGCCTGCACCCGTTCACCTCTCCCGTTGCTTTCGAATCAATTGCCGCGCTGAACGTCCAGTTCTTGTGGGGCTCGTCGACTCGCGCCAGCAGGCGCTGCGCTGCTCGTCCTTCGACAGGTGCAGGAACACCTTGACGATGCGTGTGCCGTTAACGTGCAGGTGTCTTTCCAGGTCGACGATTGACCGGAAACGGCCGTTCCACCCCGACTCGTCGGCGTCTTTGACGCCTGACATCACATGGCCAATCGCACCGTCCTTCCCTGCCGTGTGCATCGCCTGAAACACCAACAGCAAAGCGTACCGGTTCGACGCGTAGAGCAGCCGTTGCTGGTCGCTCAGTTGATCGACGTGGTTCTGCAACACTTTGCGGTACGCCTTCTTTGTCTTGCACAAGGGTTTTGCTTTCGTGGCCCAAAGCCCAAGGTCAACCTCGTCGTCCTCGCGGAATCTGAAATCAGAGACGTCGATGTTCATGGGGGTCAAGGCTTGTTGTGGCAGGTTCGAGTTCCGATTTCACACGTTGCAGCCGTGCGCGCACTTCTTGCGCGACGCCGGCGACTTCCGGGTTGCTGGTCAGTTGCAGTACAGCCACAGGGTCCATGAATGCGACCACCAGACGCCCCTCTGCCTCCTCGCGCACAACCACGTTGCAGGGCAGTAGCAATCCGATGTTGGGTTCGGCATTCAGGGCCTGGTGGGCCAGCGATGGATTGCATGCACCCAAGATCCGATACGGCCGTACATCGAGATCGAGTTTCTCCTTCATCGTCGCCTGAACGTCGATGTCGGTAAGAACACCAAAGCCTTCGGCCTTGAGTGCGTCGGTGACGCGAGTGACGGCTTGGTCGAATCCCATACCGGTAAGCTCGCAGTGAAATTCGTAGGCGGGCGAGGAGGAATAATTCATGACGTACTCCGACAAGTTGAAGTGAGGCTCAAAACCAGACCATACGGCCCGAGTCAGTGCTGCTTTTCGTCGGAAACGGCACGCGCAGGGTGGAAGGTCCGAGCCCTGCATTAATGCACTCAATGCGCACCGCCACCAAAGTTCATGATGGTTGCTCCACACCGCGAAGTCAGTGCGGTGGCGAACATTGGTAGGATCTGAAACGATCGTGGTATCGCTAACGGTCGCACTCGCTTGCTCGCCTTCCCGAGGCAAACCTCAAAAATCAATCGTTCCGTAGCCGCTGTGTGCGTTGCCGCACCGACAACCCACACACATCCCGCTTACGCTGCGGTCTGATCGGGCAGATTGACTCTGCGGCCGGCGTAACAGGGAAATCTCTATGAGAACATCCATCACGCTTGCACTTGCACTTGCACTGCTGTCGCCTGTCTACGCCTGGGCACAGCTTTCGAACAGCCCGATCCCCGATTTCACGGCGACTGCGCTCACCGGGCAGACAGTCAGCGCAGCTCAATTGATCGGCCAGCCGACAATCCTGATCGTCACGCCGAGCACGGACGCGGCAAAAAGCACCCGCTTGTGGGCAGAAGCCCTGCGCAAGAACATCGACCAGACCCAGGTGCGTATCAGAGACGTGCTCGCGATCGACCTGCCGTTCTTCATGAGCGAGGAAGACGCGATCGGCAGAGCCAAGGAAAAAATTCCGGCGCGCTACCAGGACCAGACCTGGATCTTGAGTGAGTCGAGCCTCGAAAGCGCTTTGAACATCCCGCGCGACAGTGCCAAGGCATTCGTGTTTGTGCTCGACGCGAAGGGCAGCGTCATCGCGCGCGTCGAGGGCGATCCGGACGACGCCAAAATCATCGAGGTGGAAAAAGCAGTTCGCTCGACCCAGTAACGCGGCAGCGGCACATCGTCTCGATTGTATTGAGGATTCCCGATGGACATGACCGACCTTCTGACCACACTGCAAGACACGTTCTTCGACTGGATCGAGCGAAAACTCTATACACCACACAGTGTATGCGGCGTCGGTTTTATGCTTGCGATTGATCTGCTTGCATTCGATGCGATGCTGCGGGCGGTCCGCACTTGAAATACCAGCCCCCCGAAAGCAAGACTCGGACCGATGTAGCAAGACGCGGTTCGAAAACTTAAACGGTAGTGAGGTCTCGTTCAGTGCGCGTCTGGATGCCTGGTCCGAGGCTGACGAGTTGAAGTGAGGCGTCGTGCAAACATTGCTGCAGAAGTACTGGTATCGACTTAGATCCAGTTTATGGTTCGTGCCAGCGACCATGACCTGCCTGGCCGTGACATTAGCCCTGTGCGCAGTGGCTCTCGACAGGACCGTGACCAACGACTGGCTGCAGCTTTTGGGCTTGAGTTATTCGGGCGGTGCGGAGGGGGCTAGCCTGCTACTGGGCACCGTGGCGGGGTCGATGATCGCCATCGCCGGGACTGTTTTTTCGATGACACTGGTGGCGCTATCGCTCGCCTCGTCCCAGTTGGGCCCGCGCCTGCTGCGCAACTTCATGCGCGATACCGCCAATCAGGTGGTACTGGGCACGTTCGTGGCCACGTTTTTGTACTGCCTGATCGTGCTACGCACCATCCGGCGCGCCGACGAAGTTGCATTCGTGCCTCATCTCTCCATCAGCATCGGCGTGTTGCTGGCCATTGTCAGTGTTGGGGTGCTGATCTACTTCATCCATCACATCTCGGTCTCGATACAGGCGGATCAGGTCGTGGCTCGGGTCGGCCGGGAACTCGATGACGGTATCGACAGGTTGTTTCCCAGTGACCTTGGCGACCCTGGATCCGCAGCCTCAAGAGCACCAAGCGAAGTCAACCTGCCAGCCGAGTTTGCACGCGAGGCATGTCCTGTGGGTGCCCTTGAAGACGGCTATCTCCAGATGATCGATGCTGATGCTCTGATGGCGTTGGCCAGCAAAGAAGATCTGCTGCTTCGGCTGGAACGCCGGCCTGGGCACTACCTTGCCAAGGGCAGAGTGATGCTGATGGCCTGGCCCAAGGATCGTGTCACCGAAACCCTTGCAGGCAAATTGAACGCCGCCTTCGTGTTGGGAAACCAGCGCAGCGCCGCCCAGGATGTCGAGTTTTCTCTCCAGCAGTTGGTCGAGATCGCCGTGCGGGCATTGTCACCGGGTATCAACGACCCGTTCACCGCGGTTGCCTGCGTGGATCGGCTGGAATCGGCCCTGTGCAATCTGGCCCGACGCGAGATTCCATCCCCCTATCGATTCGACGAGCACGGGCAACTGCGGCTGATAGCATCGGGAGCCACTTTTGCCGGCATCGTTGATACCGCCTTCAACCAGATCAGGCAAAGCGCTCGATCAAACCCGGCCGTGGCAATCCGCATGCTCGATGCCATCGCCCAGATCGCAGGCCATTTGAGCTCTGCGCAGCAGGCGACATGTCTCCAGCGCCACGCAGACATGATCGTCAAAGGGGCGCGAGAAGCTGTGCCGGAAGCGGAGGATGTGCTCGCCGTCGAAGCGCGCTTCACCACGGCGACACGTGCTCTGCGCGTTTTTCGCGGCTGACGCAATGATGCGTGTCGCGGTGGGCCTTACACCCGCATCAACATCGACGCCCCATGTGCGTGAGCGGGTCTGTAGTCAGACTCGAGGCAAGCACGGTGTGTGCGCCAGCGAACAGACGTCAGCCCCTGCGGCCAGCACATTGGTTTCATCGCCAACTCATCGCGCCCCTCAACGCCGGCGGGTGTCACCTCTCCCCCGCTGACACCCCTGCCATCCACGACTCACCAACGCATCCCGTCGATGCGCAGTGGTCGCCATCCCGAAAGGAAGACGCGCCATGCTGCACAACCAGAAAGCCATCGACAAATGCGTTGTCAGCACTGCCGGCGGCAACATTGGCCAGGTTAAAAATATCGACTTCGACGAAAACGCCTGGGCTACCCGCGACCTCATCGTCGACACGGGGAGTTGATTGTCGGAACGCAAGTGCTGCTCTCGCCCACTTCGAGGCGGTTGATCGAAGTGGCGCCGTCGACTAAAAAGGAAACCACATGAAAATCGACGCCAATGCATACAAACTCCATGAAGGCGACGCCGTCGACCTCGGCCTTTGGCCTACCAACGTCAAACCGCTGTGCAAGTCGAAGAAGAAGTACCACAAAGTGCTGCAAGACCATGTCGATCAATTGAGCGATCAGCAACGCATGCTCTACGCGTCTAACCGCCATGCTTTGTTGTTGGTGTTTCAGGCGATGGACACTGCAGGCAAGGACGGCGCGATCCGCCACGTGATGTCGGGTGTCAACCCGCAAGGCTGCCAGGTATTCAGCTTTCAGCACCCGAGTGCACGGGAACTAAAACACGACTTCCTCTGGCGCACCTCCCGCGACCTGCCTGAGCGAGGCCGCATCGGCATCTTCAATCGCTCGTATTACGAAGAGGTGCTGATCGTCCGTGTGCACAAAAGCCTGCTGCACAGCGAGCGCATTCCCGATCCTGCGCCCGACGAATCAGTGTGGCACGGTCGTTATCGATCGATCGTCGATCTGGAAAGGCATTTGCACGCCAACGGCACGCGCATCGTCAAAATATTCCTGCACCTGTCGAAGGAGGAGCAACGCAAGCGCCTGCTGGCGCGCATTGATGAGCCCGACAAGAATTGGAAGTTCAGCAAGGCCGACATCGCCGAGCGCGAGTACTGGGACGACTACATGCAAGCCTATGGACATGCCCTGGGCGCGACCAGCACGGCGGACTCGCCTTGGTTCATCGTGCCGGCCGACAACAAGCACAACGCGCGACTGATCGTGTCGAAGATCGTGCTCAATGCATTGGAAGGTCTGAAGTTAAGTTACCCGGCGGTCAGTGCGGCGAGGCGGCAGGAGCTGAAAACGATTCGAAAACAGCTTGAGAAGTGAGCAAGTGCACAGGATGGGGATTGGGGGGCATTTTTGGCTGGTAGCGGATCGCTTGACTGACAACCAACCACCGACAGAGCACAAAGCAAGGTTAGGAGGCGTTTCATCGGTGATGGGCTACCAACTTCCGTATGGGATGCCAAATTTCTCGATATAGCGCTTGGACTTTTCGTTCACGGGATACGCGTAACGCCCTTCGTTCTTGCCCTGGCTCGGCCCCAAAGGTTCAATCTCGGCCTGCGCTCGTGCGACTTTGACAGGGTGATGGCACGAATCTCTTACCCAAACCTGCACCACACCACCGGGGGCCAGCCCCAGATACACCGAAGCCATAAACCTTGCTTCCTGATCAGGTGTCTTCGGGCAACGTTGATTAACGGAAGACACCATCAATTGCCTGGCCTCCTCTGGAATATCCACCCATGCTTGCCACGTTTTTTGTTCGACGATTGATTGCCAACGAACCCAGATGCGCACTGGTAAATCTGGCAACCCACTGACTCTTCACTTTGGCGGCGTCTTGATAAATCGAGGTTATTTTGACGTCTGTGTTGATCGACACCTGAAGCGTTTGCATAGGACTGACCAATACGCACTCTTCAACCTCATCAAGGTAGCTACCACCAATATCCGAATGGACGCCGGGGCACGTGTATTCCGGGTAATCGGGCTTGACTCGGCTGAGGGCAAAATTAGCCCGACATTCATCCCGGGCGACCAAGTGGACGACGTTATGGAAGAACCGACGATCAAGGTAAAGCCTCACGCCTGGAGCGATGGGACTTTTCACTCGACCAAAATTGGTGAAGCCGGCAATGGAGGGCACTGTATCGAACAACCCGATAAAGCCCATATTGATGCCACCACCGTACTCGTCGCTAAAGGTACGGCTGAAATTTTTGGCAGTAGTTAACGAATCCCTTAACGGCCCCTGCTTGCCTCTGACAATTTCATTAGAGAAGTGGCGAGCCGCTGCTGCCCCTCGACTAAACCCGAAGGTGTCAAAGGTGATTGAGGCTATTTCACTGTTTGGATTCTCTTGAAGGGCGTCTTCGATAACTTGTTTGATGAAGGTAAAAGATGTTTGAACACGACCGGCGACTCCCGTCTCTCCGCGTCCCATACCCTGTCCGACCAAACTGTCCTTTTCATTGGCTCGCGTGCCAATGCCTTCGATATACAAAGGGCGAGAAACCTTTTTTATCGCCCCTTCTCCCTCGCCTATCGGTGATTCGTAATAGAGGTCAGCCAGTTTTTTTATATTGGTTGCATCGGCGCCATAGCTGCTATCCGGATCCCCCATATAGGGTGTGCAACTCGCAGGAATATCCTGCGGCGCAATCGGATGCTGCGCGCCACACAGCAACCCAGCGGCCGTGTTATTCGCATTATTCCCGGTGCCATCAAAGAACACCCCAATCCTCAACGCGATGCCGATTTTCTCGGGCGCGGGTGCGGGTTCTTTCCCGTGTTTTTCGTATTCAGCCCAACGCTGGGCGTGGATATCGACGGGTTTGGCTTCTTCGTAGCGATAGTTTTTCGGGGGGTTGGGGACATAGCCGCTCAATCCTTGATTCCTTGCTCTGATCCTTGAGAACGGCCCGAAGGGTGACAGCCGAGGCTTGGGGGCGCAAGGCGTGGCCGTGTGCCAGCCCGGTTGAGACAGCGTGGTTTGACGAGGGTTTCCCCTCGTCGTGGTGGTTGGGTTATTTGGGGATTTCGACGTTGTCCAGCGCTTGGTTGACGGCCAATTCCGCAAGCATCACGACTTGCGCGATGCCTAGTGCGGTTTTGCGGTGAGAGGTGTGTAGCATCGCGGCGAAGTTCATAAGCATTTCGCTGGCTGAGCCGAGGGTTTCGCTGGCGTTGGCAAGGAGGGATTCGGTGTCGTACTTCGGGTTGGCGAAGTACATGCGCTCGGGTTCGTTGGTGCTGGCCATGATTTGGTCAGCGGGTTTTAGATAGTGGTCGAGGGCGCGTTCGGCGGCTTCGTGGAATTTCTTGGAGTTGGGGGATTCGTAGGGGGATGCGGCGTCGGTGGCTGGCGGGTTTGGGGTTACTTTGAACATGGTGAAACTCCTAGTTATTAAAAAGGAGCCATCACCTTCGCTACCAAACGAGGGTGGCGGCCATACGCGGGTTGGTAGACCGGTAACTAGGACCCGGCACACCCGAAGGTGTCCTGCGCATGGCCACCATTGAGCAGAGACCTGACAGGGTCTGCGAACGGTGCGCGATGCGACTAGTTATGGCGGGCTACCAAACCCGATCACTGTTTTTCAGTGACCGTCAGACGATAGAACCCGCGCGCTAGACGCACAAGCCGGCGGATTCTGGCGTAGTCGTAGGCGATGGCGCAAGACGTTGTAGGGTTTGGATGGCGACAGGAGGTTTCGCTTAAACAGTAGCGTTATTTTCTGTTTATTTATTCGGTGAGTTCGGTGGTGTTTGAACTGGCGTCATCGCGAGCAGGCTCACTCCTACAGGGGAATGCGTTCTGCATCACCGGCCTTGTTCATGCTGTGTAGCGTTGAATCCGGAACACCAGGCTGGGTGCTTTGCCCGGTACATCGTTCAGTTGGCCGAAGCGACGCATGCCGATTTTCTCCAGAACCTTGATCGACGCAACGTGATCAGGCCTGACCAATCCGAACACTTCAGGTAAGTCGAGGTGTTCGAATGCCTGGATCAACGCCGCTTGCCCCGCCTCCGTTGCATAACCGTGGCCCCACGCTTCGATGGCGAAGCGATAACCGAGGTTTATTCCCGGTTTCCCCAGATAGTCATGCGCCGCTATGCCGGCGAATCCCAGGATATGGTCGGGGGCTTGTGCGTCGCTGATCGTCCACCAGCCATAGCCATGGGAGGCCCAGTGTTCGATCCAGCGATCAAGCAGTGTCTTTGCCTGCGCGAGGTGGGTCATGGGGCCGGCGGGATTGAACAGGTTGGTTTGCGGATCGCCGAAGATCGCGAAAACGGCGGGCAGGTCAGCGAGCTGCGGTCGTCTGTAGATCAAGCGTGATGTCGGGGCACTCATTTTTTGCCGGCTGCCAGATGATGCGCAACCAGCGCATTGGCATGCCCGTGGCCCATGCCATGTTCATCTTTGAGCCACGCCACCAGCTCCATGTGTTTTTTATCGCCGACGCTAGCGAGCAGGTGCAGCCAGTGGTCGATGGGCTGGCCGTACTTTTTCTCGATGGAGGGGAAATACGACGCAGGGCCTTTTACTTTGTTCTCTTCGCTCATGCTGCACACTCCGTTGGGTCGCGACGGAGGGTCGGCGCACGCTCCTTGTCGGCAAGGCCTAAGAGTGGACGCGAAGTGCGGTTCCGGCAACTGCCCCGCGCTACCGGACGCCGCAAAATCCTGTGGGAGCGGGCTTGCTCGCGAAGGCGTCCGGTCAGTCAGCATAGATGTCGACTGGTTAGACGCTTTCGCGAGCAAGCCCACTCCCACAGGGTTTGAGGTGAATGGGCTTATTGCGTATCAGAACGGCCCGGCAGCATGCGCACGAGGGTGTTGTCGCGCACCCAATAGTGGTGGAACAAGCCTGCCGCGGCGTGCAGGCCGATCAGCCAGTAACCGGTGCTGCCGATCAGTTCGTGCCAGTACTTGAGGCGTTTGGCGAAGTCCGGGTCGATGGCGACCGGGGCCGGTACGTGGAAGCCGAAGTATGGAAACGGTTTGTCGCCGGCGGCAAGCATCAACCAGGCGAGGATCGGGGTGGCGATCATCAGGCCGTAGAGGGCCAGGTGCATCAGGTGCGAGATGCCGGTCTGCCAGGCCGGTGGTTTGGGGGTGATCGGTGGGCGTGGGGTCAGGCGGCCCAGCAGGCGGATCCACACCAGGGCGAAGATGCTGGCGCCGAACAGGCCGTGAAAGCCCATCAGCAGGCCGCGCGCTTCGCTGCCCTTGGGCATGAAACCTTTGAGCTCGACGCAGGCATAAACACCGACGAACAGCGCCAGCATCAGCCAGTGCAGCATGATTGAGAGTTTTCCATAACGGTTTACGGCGTTGTCGCGGGTCATAAGAAGCGCCTCGTGATTGTCGTGAGCGACGGTCGATTCATTCGACGGTCTCGATTCGGTTGCCGGGCGAACCGACGGCATCACCCTGCCCGCCCAGTCTTAAGACAGTCTGAAGATCGGCCCGTAGATTACCCTTTTTTTACCTTCAGACTTCGTTAAGAAATGGTTCGGATACTTCGCTCAAACCATTGAGGGAGGCGTTCTGCCCATGCCCGATTTCCACTGGAACATCCCCCTGCCCCTGCACTTCGGCCAAGCCGAAACACCGCAGATGACCTTATCCAGTGCCTTGCCGGACGATGTTCAGCGACCGGTGTTCGAGGCCTTTATCCAGCAACGTTTTCGCAAGGCCCATGGCGCTGACATCCGCCACTTCATGCCCGAGCTGTTCGGTATGCACAACGGCGACGGTGAATTGTGTGCGGTGGCCGGGCTGCGCCGCGCGCATCTGGAGCCGTTGTTTCTTGAGCGCTATCTGGATGAGCCGATCGAGCCGCTGATCAGTGCGGCAGCGGATCGCCCGGTGGATCGCGACGGGATCGTCGAGGTGGGCAACCTTGCTGCCAGCGACACCGGCAGTGCGCGCTTGAGCATTATCGCTATCACTTACTTGCTGGCCATGGGCGGTCTGGAGTGGGTGACGTTCACCGGCAACATCGGGCTGGTCAACAGCTTCCATCGTCTGGGCCTGAAACCGGTGACGTTGTGCGCCGCCGACCCGGCACGCCTGGGGGACGACCGTCACAGCTGGGGCAGTTATTACGAAAGCAAACCGTGGGTTCATGTGGGCAACATCCGCGCCGGTTTTATCCATCTGCGCAATATCGGCCTGTTCACGCGCCTGGGCCTGCCAACCTCGATTGAAGGAGCTTGTCATGTCGCTTGAACTGCAACGTTTCAAGGAAACCCTGCGCAGCCATGCCGGGCGCAATGACAACACGATTGCCCTTTGGGGCGACACCCTAAGGCTCGATTACGCCACGTTGTACGCCGAGGTGCTGTATCGCCAGGAGCGCTTGCGCGATGAAAACGTGCAGGTGATCGCACTGGCGCTGGACAACGGCGTCGACGCGATGCTCTGGGACTTGGCCGTGCTGTTCGAAGGCCTGACCTGCGTGACGCTGCCGCCGTTTTTCAGCTCGGCGCAACGTGCTCATTGTCTGGAACAGAGTCAGGCCGAACGAGTGATCGCCGAGCCGGAACTGGAGGCCGAGTTGCTCGCGGGCGGTTATGTGAAAAGCGGCGAGTTCTGGTGCCGTACCTTCAGTGGCCCGAGCCGCATGCCCGCCGGCACGGCCAAACTGACCTTCACGTCCGGCACCACCGGCACGCCCAAAGGCGTTTGCCTGAGCGCCGACAGTTTGTTGCGGGTTGCACGCGAGCTGCATCAGGCCAGCGAACCGACCGCTCCTCAGCATCACCTGGCGCTTTTGCCGTTGGCGATTCTGCTGGAAAACCTTGGCTGTTATGCGGCGCTGTATGCCGGTGCGACGCTGAGTCTGCCTGGCCAGAAAACCCTCGGCATTCAGGGCGCCAGTGGCGTGGATGTGCCGCGCCTGCTGGGTTATCTGGCCAGCCGTGCGCCGGAGAGTCTGATTCTGGTGCCGCAATTGTTGCTATTGCTGGTCGGCGCCGCCGAACAGAAAGCCTTCGATCCCCAGACTTTGCGTTTTGCGGCGGTGGGTGGCGCGAGAGTGTCCGAGGATCTGCTGCACCGCGCCCAACGTGTCGGCCTGCCGGTTTATGAAGGTTATGGCTTGTCCGAGTGTGCCTCGGTGGTCTGCCTCAATCGCCCCGGTGCCTGGCGTCCGGGCAGCGTCGGCAGGCCGCTGCCTCACGTTGAAGTGCGCGTGGCCGAGGACGGCGAAGTGCTGATCAAGGGTTCGCCGCTGTTGGGTTATCTGGGGGATGCGCCGTACGCCGAAGAATGGTGGCCAAGCGGCGATCTGGGCGAGTTCGATTCGCAAGGGTTTCTCTACCTCAAGGGCCGCAAGAAGCATCAGTTCGTCACCAGTTTCGGGCGCAACGTCAACCCGGAATGGGTCGAGTCCGAGCTGACCCAGCGCCGTCACATCGCCCAGGCGTTCGTCTATGGCGAGGCGATGCCGCACAACCACGCCTTGCTCTGGCCACATCGCCCGGATTGCACCGACGCGGAACTGGCCGCTGCCATTGCCGAAGCCAACGAGGCGCTGCCCGATTACGCCCAGGTACACAACTGGACGCGCCTGCCACAACCGTTCACCGCCGCCAATGGCTTGCTCACCGCCAATGGCCGCCCGCGCCGCGAGGCCATCGTCGCGCAGTACCACACACAACTGACCGAATCCGCCGTCTCCGAGGAATCCGCATCATGAATTTTTTCGACACCCTGCAAGAAGCCACCCAACAGGAACGTCACGAGCTGTTCAATCTGCCGATCATTCTTGATGCGCTGCAAGGCAAGGTCAGCCTTGAAAGCTATCGCGCATTTCTCGCCCAGGCCTATTACCACGTACGCCACACCGTGCCATTGATGATGGCTTGCGGTGCTCGTTTGCCGACGCGTCTGGAATGGCTGCGCAAAGCGGTGTGCGAGTACATCGAGGACGAGTACGGCCATGAACAATGGGTGCTCAACGATATCGCCGCGTGTGGCGGTGACCGCGATGCGGTGCGTGATGGTCAGCCGTCGCTGTCGATCGAGTTGATGGTCAGTTTCCTTTATGACCTGATCGCTCGCGGCAACCCGGTGGGGCTGTTCGGCATGGTCAACGTGCTCGAAGGCACCAGCATTGCCCTGGCGACACATGCAGCGGGCAGCATTCGCGAGCGTCTGGCGCTGCCGGAGACTGCCTTCAGCTACCTGAGCTCCCACGGTTCGCTGGACGTTGAGCATATGCAGACCTATCGCCGACTGATGAATCAGTTGGAAGATCCAGAAGACCAGGCCGCGGTGATCCACGCCTCGAAAGTCGTCTATCGCTTGTACGCCGACATGTTCCGTGGCTTGCCGCGTGACGCGGAGGCTCAACATGCAGCTGCGTGAAGCGCGTGTGGTATTGACCGGCGCCAGTGGTGGCATCGGCATGGCCATCGCCAATGCCTTGTGCGCCGCCGGCGCCCGGGTGCTGGCTGTGGCCCGCCACCAGGAAGCCTTGCAGCCGCTGATCGAGCGCTACCCGCAAAACCTGTGCTGGGTGGCCGCTGACCTGACCTTCCTTGCCGACCGGCGCAAAGTGCTGGCTGCCGCCGAAGCCATCGGTGGCATCAACCTGCTGATCAACGCGGCCGGGGTCAATCACTTCGCCATGCTTGAGCAACTCGATGACAGCGACATCAACGCGATGCTGGCGGTGAACATCAGTGCCCCGATCTGCCTGACCAAACTGCTGCTGCCGCTGCTTAAGGACGCCGACAGTGCGATGGTGGTCAACGTTGGCTCCACGTACGGTTCGATCGGCTACCCCGGTTATGCCAGTTATTGCGCGACCAAATTTGCCCTGCGCGGTTTTTCCGAAGCCTTGCGCCGGGAACTGGCCGACACCCGGGTCAGCGTGCTCTACGTCGCACCCCGCGCTACGCGCACGTCGATGAACAGCGCGGCGGCGCAAGCCTTGAATGATGCGCTGAAATCCAACGTCGATGACCCGCAAGCCGTGGCCTCGGCGGTGATCCACGCGATTGCCGGCGACCGTCGCGATTTGTATCTGGGCTGGCCGGAGCGCTTCTTCGTGCGCCTCAACAGCCTGCTGCCGCATCTGGTGGATCGAGGCCTGCGCAAGCAGTTGCCACTGATCCGTCGCCTGAGTGAAAAACCCGACAACGAGCCGCCAAAACCATGAAAAAAATCTACGCATGTCTACTGCTCGGCGCGCTGAGCCAAAGTGTTTGGGCGCTGGACACCGCCGATCAGCAACGCTTGGCCGGCATTCAGCAGAGCTGGGCGCACATTCAATACGAAACACCGGAGAAACAGCGCGCCGCCGCTTTCGAGCAACTGTCAGCGCAAACGACAAGTTTCACCAGCCAGCGCCCGGCCGTGGCCGAAGCGTGGATCTGGAAAGGCATCGTCACCAGCAGTTGGGCCGGTGCCCAGGGTGGGCTCGGTGCGTTGGGCAAAGCCAAAGACGCCAAGGCTGACCTGGAAAAATCCCTGAGCCTGGACCCCAAAGCCCTGCAAGGTTCGGCCTACACCAGCCTCGCCGCCCTGTATGATCGCGTGCCGGGCTGGCCAATCGGTTTTGGCGACAGCGACAAGGCTGAGCAACTGCTCAAGCAAGCGCTGCAACTCAACCCCGAGGGCATCGACAGCCTGTACTTCTGGGGCGATCACCTCTACCGTCAGAAGCGCTACGCTGAAGCCAAAGCCGCGTTGCAAAAAGCACTGCAAGCGGCGCCACGCCCAGGCCGGGAAACCGCCGATGCCGGGCGCCGTAAAGAAATCGCCGCGTTGCTGGTGGACGTGAACAAGAAACTCGAATGACAGGAGTCCGTGTGCGTTTATTACTGATCGAGGACGATGAGGCCCTCGGCGAGGGCATTCATCAAGCGTTGGGGCGCGAAGGCTACACCGTCGACTGGCTCAAGGACGGCAGCAGCGCCCTTCACGCCTTGCTCAGTGAAACCTTTGACCTGGCGGTGCTTGATCTGGGTCTGCCGCGCATGGACGGCCTCGAAGTGCTGCGTCGTCTGCGCGACAGCGGCTCGAACCTGCCGGTGCTGATCCTGACCGCTCGCGATGCCACCGAGGATCGTATCGCCGGGCTCGATGCCGGCGCCGACGATTACCTGATCAAACCGTTCGATCTGGCCGAACTCAAGGCGCGTTTGCGTGCCTTGTTACGACGCAGTGCCGGGCGCGCCCAAGCGCTGATCGAGCACGCCGGCATCAGCCTCAATCCCGGCACACAGCAGGTCACCTATCACGGCCAACCCGTGGCGCTGACCCCCAAGGAATATCAGTTATTGCATGAATTGCTCTCGCCACCGGGCCGCGTCATGACCCGCGACCAACTGATTCAGTTGCTTTACGGCTGGAACGAAGAAGCGGAGAGCAACACCCTGGAAGTGCATATCCACCACCTGCGCAAAAAGTTCTCCACCGACCTGATCCGCACCATTCGTGGCGTGGGTTATCTGGTGGAGGAGCGCCGATGAGTTCGATTCGTCGCCGTACGCTGACGCTGATCATCGGCCTGATGCTCGCCGGTCTATCGGTACTGAGCGTGTTCAACCTGCACGACAGCAACCACGAAATCGCCGAAGTCTACGACGCGCAACTGGCGCAAAACGCCCGGTTACTGCAAGGCGTGATGCGTATGCCGATCAATGGTCAGTCGCACAGCGATCTGTATCAGGCGTTCAACACCGCGCTGGGAGAAGCAGTGCCCCGCGTCGACGGGCATCCTTACGAAGGCAAAATCGCCTTTCAAGTGTGGGACCCCAAGAATGAAGTGCTGGTACACACCGCCAGCGCCCCCTCCTTCACTTCACCGCCAACCCAGCCTGGTTTTAGCGATGTGGTGGATTTGAAAGACCGCCAATGGCGCGCATTCATGCTGGAAGACAAGCAGAACGGCCTGCGCATCTGGGTCGGTGAGCGCGATGACGTACGCGCCGATCTGGTCGACCGCATCGTCCGTCACACACTGTGGCCGAACGTGCTCGGTAGCCTGATCCTCGCGGCCATGGTCTGGCTCGCCATCGGCTGGGGCCTCAAGCCACTGGCGGACATGGCTGCGACCCTGCGCGCCCGCCACAGCGGCTCGCTGGAACCCTTGCAACTGACACCCTTGCCCAGCGAGCTGGAACCGATGCAAGCAGCGCTCAACCGCATGCTCGCGCAGATCCAGGAAGTGCTCGGCCGTGAACGCCGCTTCATCGCCGACGCCGCCCACGAAATGCGCACACCGCTGGCGGTGCTGCGGGTGCATGCGCAAAACCTGCTGGAGGCCGGCACCGAACAGGAGCGCCGCGACTCGCTGCAATTTCTGATCTCGGGTGTCGATCGCACCAGCCGTCTGGTCAATCAGTTGCTGACCATGGCCCGCCTGGAGCCCAAACCCAACCCGCCGCCCCTGCAACGCATCGACCTCAGCGAAACCGTGCGCAACAGCCTGGTGCAACTGACCCCGTGGTTGCTGAGTAAACAGCTGGAACTGGCCTTTGAAGACGGCGCCCAAACGCTCCATGTCCTGGCCAGCAACGCCGCCATCGACATTGCCCTGAACAACCTGATCACCAATGCCGCCAACTTCTCCCCGGAACACGGCGTGATCACCGTGACGCTGACTCAAACCGACGGCTTCTGCCATTTGAGCGTCGAAGATCAGGGGCCGGGCATTAATGAGGAAGATCGAGAGCGCTTGTTCGAACGGTTCTACAGCCGTGGTAACGCGCAGGGTGCGGGATTGGGGCTGACCATCGTCAACACCATCGCCACGCGACTGGGTGGGCGGATTACGTTGGTCAACCGGGCTGAGGGTGGATTGCGGGCGACGTTGTCGATGCCCGCAAGGCTGTGATCTGCGACGGTCGATGGATCAGGTTGAATCTCACTGACAATCGCTGTCACTTGCCAGCAGCAGGCGGCGGCCCTACATCTCCACGGAGGCTACCCGAGCCCGACCGGCGTTCTTCGCTTCGTAGAGCTGCATGTCCGCCGCGTCTATCAAGGCCTCGAAAGCAAGAACGCCCGTAGGGGTCACAGTCGCCACCCCCAGAGAGATGGTCACCACATGATCGGCATCGGAGGTCGAATGTTCGATGGCCAACGCTCGAACATTCGCTTGCATTTTTTCTGCAATCTCGACGGCTCCCGCATGACTGGTCGTGGGCAAAAGGCAGGCAAACTCTTCGCCGCCGTATCGAGCGACCAGGTCGTAGGGGCGTCTGACCGTTTCAGATAACGCCTGAGCAACAGACCTCAGGCAACTGTCTCCAGCCTGATGGCCATACTGGTCGTTGTAGCGTTTGAAAAAGTCGACATCGGCCAGGATCAGCGACAGGGGTTTTTGCTCTCGAAAACACTGGCGCCAATCAGCTGATATCTCCTCATCGAATTTGCGCCGATTGGCCACTCCCGTCAGACCATCCAGCAACGCCATGGAGCGCAGCAGATCGTTCTGCAGTTTCAGAGTCAGGTGTGTTCGCACCCGCGCCCTGACCACGATCGGGTTGATGGGTTTGCTGATGAAATCTACCGCGCCCAGTTCCAGGCCCAGCACCTCATCAGAGTCTTGCTGTTTCGCCGTAACGAAGATGACAGGAATGTCTTGAGTCGCCGGGTCCGCCTTGAGGCGACGACAGACTTCATGACCGTCCACGCCATCCATGACCACATCCAGTAGCACCAGATCGGGAATTTGCGCCAGGCATACAGTGATTGCCTGTTCGCCGCTGGTGGCCATGAACACGTCGCAGTCCTCACGAAACAGCTCATGCAGGACCCGGATATTGGTCGGTTGATCGTCGACAATAAGCAGTTTTGGGCGTTTGTGCGGCTGAAGTAGCCAAGTCTTTTTCAATTGCTCCATCAGGCAGATCTCAACAGTTCACGCCCTATGGGCATCGCAGCACTAAAGTCCAACGACTGCACCATAACAACGAGTTCGTTGAATTGCGGGCGCAGTGCTGGGGGCGTTTTTGACAGCAGTCCAGTTGTCAATTCGATAGCTTGAAGATTACCGGTCTCCAGCAAGAGCAAAATCTCTTCAAGGGACTCTTTCCATCGCGCAGATTCCATGACTTCCCTATCGGTAAGGATTTCTGTTGATGGGCTCTGAGAAAATTCGACATTCATCTGTAAAAGGCTTTGTTGCAGCAGCCTGCCAAGCTCGTCAAACCAGGAGGGGTCAGCCAAGAGCCTTGCTGCGGATTCAGCATCCTCGTGTTTAAGCTTGTGCTCCAGATCGCTGGCCAACCGTGACAATGCCCTGGCCCCCATGGTGCCGCTGCTGCCTTTAATGGCGTGGAGAACGAAAACAGCCCCCGACGCCTCTTGTCGCTGGATCTGATCATGCAACTGCACCAGTTGTTTTTCCAGCTCGGGGCCAAAGTTCATCAATACATTGCGGATCAACTCGAGGTTACCGCCAAAGCGATTGATGATCGACTGCCGGTCCTCAATGAGGGCCTCATCCCTGTCGGTTTGCACAAGGCCTGTCGATGTTCGACTGCCCTCGCGGCCGGTTTGACAGAGCAGCGTCACGACCAGTTGTTCCAGGTCTACCGGTTTACCGACGTGCTCATTCATCCCCGCTGCAAGGCAGGCTTCTCGGTCTGCACTGGAGGCATTGGCCGTCATTGCCACAATCGGTAACGCCGCAAAACGCGAGTCGGCACGAATGCGACGGGTTGCCTCCAGGCCATCAATATCCGGCATCTGGATATCCATCAATACGGCGTCGAAGGGCACACGCTCATTCATCACCTTGCTGACGCCCTCCAACCCACACTCAGCCAGCGTCACCTGAGCACCTTCACTGGACAGCAGTTCATTGGCAATCTGCCGATTGAGCATATTGTCTTCCACCACCAGCAAGCGCAGCCCCGCCAAGCGCTGTGACCTGGCACCCGCTGGTTGCACCCGCGCAGATTGCAAAGGGTCTTTACCCTCGAAAGCTCGCTGAACCGAGTCGGCCAACTGCTTGGGAGTCACAGGTTTGGTGAGAAACCCGGCAAAGGGAGCATCGCCCTCAAGATAGGCATCTGTCAGCACTTCACGGCCGTAGGCGGTGATCATGATGATCAGTGGTGGTGGCGCGTCACGGCTCTGCTGCTTGATCAATTGCGCAGCGTTCAAGCCATCCATCCCCGACATCCGCCAATCCATCAACACGACATCGTAAGCCTCGCCGCGCGATTGGGCGCTGTTGACCCGTTCCACTGCTTGCGCGCCTTCACTCACATAGTCTGCGGTCCATCCCAGCGCATGAACGGTTCGTAACAACAGTTCGCCCGCCATTGCGTTGTCGTCGACGACCAGTAGGCGCATCGGCACATCAACGCCTGGGCAGTCGGATCGCAGCAGCGCGTTCTGAGCGACATCCAGGGTGATATCGAACCAGAAGCGACTTCCGACGCCGTACTGGCTCTCCACTTGCAACTCTCCGCCCATCAAACCGACCAACCGCTTGCAGATCACCAGCCCCAGACCGGTGCCACCAAAGCGCCTGGAGGTTGAAGCTTCCGCTTGGGTAAAACCTTCGAAAATGCGCTGAAGTTGCTCCGGGCTGATGCCGATGCCGGTATCAGAGACAGCGATGCGTAATTCAACGGCATTTTCCGTGCGCATCCGTTGTTCAACGCTGACGACTATCTGGCCTTGCGGGGTGAACTTGAGCGCATTACCCGCCAGGTTGATCAGCACTTGTTGCAGTCGCAGGCTATCGCCGATCAGGCCGTTGGGCAGGTTGGCGTCCAGGTCGAACATGACCTCAACCTCTTTCTCACCCTGGTTGCCTGCCAGCACGACGGCAAGATCGCGCATCAACGACTCGAGTTCGAACGGGTGCACATCGAGTTGCAACTTGTCCGCCTCGATCTTGGAATAATCGAGAATGTCATTGAGCAAGCCCAGCAGCGATTTCGCGGCGCCCTGCGCTTTGCTCACATAATCGAGCTGGCGCCCATCAAGCGGAGTGTTTTGCACCAACTGCAACATGCCCAGCACAGCGTTCATCGGCGTGCGAATCTCATGGCTCATGTTGGCGAGAAAGGCCGACTTCGCCGCACTCGCCAGATCGGCCTGCTCTTTGGCGTAAAGCAGGCGCGATTCCAGCTCGCGCTGGGAGGTGATGTCCCGGTTGATACCGGTCACACGCAGCGCTGCCCCGGATGGAGTGCGCTCGATCTGCGCGGCGGCATGGATAAAGCGAATCTGGCTGTCCGGGCCTGTGACCCGGAATACCGTGTCGTACTCATCCACCCCATCGACGGCGGCACTGAGCCTTGCAGCCGCAGCCTCGACATCATCAGGGTGAACACGGGTGTACCAATGCATATAGTTCAGGCCGTTGCCACGCAACGTCAAAGGCTGCCCGTAAAACTCGAACATGCGGTCATTCCATTGCAAGGCATTGTCCGACAACGTCCAGGACCAGATACCCAGTTCCGCCACTTCAGCGGCCATCAGCAATTGATGATGCACCGCCATCAGTTCGCTGCGCTGTCGCTGTGTCGTTTCCAGGCTTGCCGCCAGCTCCTTTTCTGCCGCTTTACGTTCGGTGATATCGACGGCGATGCCAAGGTAGCCAGTCAATTTCCCATCGTCATCGCGCATGGAGGTGACGACCAGCGTGACAGGAAACCGTGAGCCATCCTTGCGTACGTAAGTCCACTCTCGAGTTTCTGCGCTTTCATGCTCGGGTTTATGGGTAAACACACCAATGCCATTAATGGTCTGGCCATACTCCTGGCTCAGTTCCTGCCCCCGCGCAGTGACTTCATCGGCCACATGGAAAAGTGCCGGCGTGTGCTTGCCCAGCACCTCTTCGGCGTCATAACCCAACAAATGCTCGGCGCCGTTATTGAAGACACGAATGACGCCTTCAAGATCTGTCGCAATGATCGACACCTCAGTGGCCGAGCGCAGCACGCTGTCCAACAACACGTTGAGGCGCTGCAGTTCTGACGTTCGCTGTGCGACCTGATCTTCCAGGCTTGAATTAAGTTCGAGAATCCGGGCCTCTGCGGCCTTTTTGGCCGAAATGTCCCTGATTGTCTTGGAGGCACCGACGACGCGGCCACCCTCGCCATAAATCGGAGAGATGCTCGCGGAGACGTCGATCAGTTGTCCGTCTTTGTGACGGCGCTGAGTATCAAAACTATCGATACGATCGCCCGCCCTGACACGCTCAAGGATGTGCACCTCCTCACTGGCCAGCTCCGAGGGAACAATCAGATTGGCCAGTGTGTGGCCCACGGCTTCTTGCGAGGTAAACCCAAAAAGATGCTCAGCCCCTTTGTTCCAGTTGGTGACAACGCCATCAAGGGTTTTACCGATAATCGCCTCTGCCGAGCTTTCAACAATGGCGGCCAGCCTTGCCTGTTCGGCAATTACCTGACGTCGACGTTGACGACTGACACTGCCGACACCCACCAGTGTCGCCAAAAGAAGGGTGAGAACACCGCCCAGCAACAGCACCACCTTCGGTGAGACCTGACGCAAACGCTGGATGAACAGCGAATTGGCGCCAAGTTCGATTTGCCACCGCCGGCCGTAAACCTCGCGCTCCACCTGATGAGTGATCAGCGTTGCAGAGCTGGCCGAGTTGTCGGCGCTCTCATAAAACAACGTCTCTTGCCCCGGGACAGTGATGTCCCTCAATCTCAGGTGCACGGCCTTGTCTTCTATGCGAAGCCCCGTGAGTACCTGCTCGGTCTGCAAGACTGCATAGCTCCAGCCAAACGCGGCGGCGTCACGTTCGGCTGCCGTCGCGGGTGTCACGCCGTTGCGAAAAATGGGCATTAACAACAAGAACGACTGCTGCGGTTTGCCTATGGCCTGTACCAGTGTGATGGGCGCTGTTATCCGCGTCATGCCGCTCTGTATTGCAGAGTGAGCAGCTTCGCGCCGAGCAGGTTCCGACGCTATGTCCAGGCCAATGGCGGGCTGATTACCTTCAACAGGTTCGACATACTGGATAACGTAGCGCTCGCCAGGATGAGCCGAGAGTTGACGAATGGAGAAGTCAGCGGCGCCATCGGCACGAGCGGACTTGATAAACGCGCTTTCATCGCGCTGCGCTACGCGCCTGACAAACCCAATAGCTCTTGCGCCGGGAAACTCCACCGCCAGGTCACGCGTTTTTTGATAACGACTGAACAGTTCACGACTTATCCCCTGCTCCCCCGCTGTCACCACAGCCCCCCGAGCACCTCGCAAACCGTACTGGTAAAGATTGAGGCGACTTAAAACCAATTCTGCGGCATCCGCTGTAGCTGCAACGATCGCTTCTTGAGCGTGGCGCTCGTTGATACGATTAAGCACCCAGCTACCCAGAACGCTTGCCCCCAAGCCCACAGCCAAAGTAATCGCTACGCCCCAGTTAAATGCAAAAAATCTGAATTTCTTCACCCGGTTTGCCCTGTTGCAGAAGACCTTCAGCCTTCAAATTTAAAGTTCGACCCTGTCAGGGAGGCATTTGCAACTTAGCTCAGCGTGGGAACAGTAACCTCAAGCCCAGCGGATAAAAACGACTTTATTTGAGCAAAGTTGATCGGACGGCAATACAGATAACCTTGCATGATCTGACAACCTTGTTTTAGAAGCGCATCGGCCTGTTCCTGGGTTTCAACACCTTCGGCCACCAGTTCCAGACCTAGCGCCTGACCTAACTTGATGATTGCTTCGATGATGGCCGAATCGCTTTTATCGGTGAGCATGTCTCGCACAAAACTCTGATCTATTTTCAGAACATCGATTGGAAACCGTTTCAGGTAAGCCAGGCTTGAATAACCGGTGCCAAAATCGTCGATCGAAATACGCACGCCGAGCGTTTTGAGATGAAAGAGGGTTTCTCGCGCGCTATCAATGTCCTTCGCCAGTACACCCTCGGTGATCTCCAGTTCCAGATATCGCCCCTCCAATCCAGACTCAAGCAGGATGCCTTCGACCATGGTCAGAAAGGACGCCTCGCGAAATTGCACGACGGAGATATTCACGCTGATGGAGATGTCGTGACCCAGCTCACGAAGTGTCCTGGTGTCCTTGCAAGCCTGGAGCAAAACGTACTTGCCAATAGGGATGATCAGCCCGGTTTCTTCTGCCAGTGGAATGAAATCAGCAGGAGAAACCAGCCCCCCTTCAGGATTGCGCCAGCGGATCAGCGCCTCCATGCCAATGATGCGGTTATGCCGGGCATCAACCTTCGCCTGGTAAAAAACCTCAAAAACGCCTTCTTCCAAAGCGTTGCGCATGTGGCGTTCAAGCAGGTGCCTGGCGCGCATGCTGCTCTCGATATGCGAGGAAAAAAAACAGTAGCGATTACGGCCTGAGAGCTTCGCCTGGTACATGGCCGCATCAGCATGCCGGTGCAGCGATTCCATGTCGTCGCTGTCTTCAGGGAAGACGCTGATACCGATGCTCGCTGAAAGGTCGTAACGGTTACCTTGAATTGAAAAAGGACTGGAGAGGGTCGCGAGCAACCTTTGCGCGAAGTCCCCCATGGCATCGAACCCGACCACCTCAGGCAGGAGCAGGATGAACTCGTCTCCCCCTTGCCGGCTGACAGTGTCCTCCATGCGCAGGGAACCCGATATTCGCGCTGCAACCTCCCGCAGCACCAGATCACCGACCGAGTGGCCCATCGAATCGTTGATGACCTTGAAGTTGTCCAGATCAATCACGAGCATCGCCACACGACCCTGCCTGCGACGAGCCTTTTGCAAGGCCTGCTCGGTGCGATCCTGCAACAGAATCCGGTTGGGCAGGCCCGTCAGAGCATCGTGATTGGCGAGCCTCTTGGCCTCAACGCGCAAGGCGATGTGAGCTTTGATATGGGCTCTGGCAACCGGAATATTCAACGGTTTTTGAATGAAGTCCACACCGCCGCACTCCATAGCCAGTAATTCAGCGTTTGTTTGCGTATGAGCGCTGACAAAAATGACCGCGACGCTAAACAGTTCCGGGTCAGACTTGAGTATCCGACACACCTCGAAACCGTTCATGCCGGGCATTTCGATGTCGAGCAAGACCACATCGGGCCTGAACTGACGAGCCATCTCGAGGGCTTCCCGACCACTTTGGGCCGTATGGACCTCAGCCAGGTCAGACACGGCACTGCTCAGTGTTCTCAAGGCGGTGATCTGGTCATCAACGATCAGGAGGACCGGTTTGAGACTAAACGGCTTATTGCGCATTCCGTTGCTCCTCGCAAATTCCTTGCATTGAATACCCGACAACCCTGAGTCAACGCCCTGCTCCACCCTCGCACTACCCGACACGCTCAGGCCAGACCGGCCAACCGCTGAAGCCTTTCAACGTCTGCTTCTGGTTCGCCATTGCTCATGGCGGCGGCCAAACGCATCACGATCTGCGCACGACGCACTTGCAGGGTCGGCAAGACATAAATAGCACCAATCAGCTCACGCAGAACCATCGGCAGCCCCCAGCTTGCTTTCAATCGAACGGCAAAAGGCGCTGCAAAATCGCGGACAGCGTGCGAGAGCGCCTCTTCGCTAACGCTATTGCCCAGGTTCTCCCATTTCTGGGTCTGGTAATACACACAGAGTTCGCCCATGCGATGCAACAGGGCGGCCGTTTGCATCGGCGCAGGATCAAGCGCGCACTGCTGGGCCAGAAGCACAACCCGTTCAGCCAAACGCTCGGAATCATCCAGGAGAGCCTGAACCCCGGGCATGAGCATCGCGCCGGGTTGCGTTGCGATCTGTCGCAACGCCTGGCTGATCGCCAGATTAACGCTGGTCAACCCGCCTAACCGGGTGAGTGCCGCTTTCAGGTTCGTGCACGGCTGGCCCTGGCCGAGATACGCGGCGCTGTTGGCGGCAGCGATCAGATGGGCGCACAAGGCCGGGTCATACTGCCAATCATTGGCGAGTTCGCGCAGATCCAGTACCGCGCCGCCATAGCCAAGCTGAAGCTTTTCCTTTACCGAGGCGAGTAAAGGCAAGTCCAGTTCGTCCGCAGTCAAACTAGCGAGATAGATGGGTAAGTCTTCAGTATTGATAGTGGGGGGGCGCAGCGGGTCATCAGGCGGAAGCAGTGCCTCCAAGCGTTGGACAAGGCGTGAAACCTGAAAGGGCTTGGTAAAAAATGCGCTGATCCTCAGCGATTTCACCGCCAGCACGCTGTCCCGATCGGCGCGCCCGGTGATGATGATCAGCGGCATGTCGTGATCTTTTTGGCGAATGCTGTGCAGCAGGTCAACGCCAGGCGCATCCGGCAGATTCCAGTCCGCGATGACCAGTTGATAGGCACCTGGCTGCCAGGCAGCCAACGCGCTAGCGACGTCGATATAGCAATCGACCTGTGCCGCCGGGCGAAGACTCAACACCAGTTGTTTTAAAAGATCTGAAATCCAAGGGTCATCATCCAGAATCATCACTCGCATTCGGTAATCCTCACCGGATCGACGGCCTGTTTTACGACGTGTAACAGACTCTCAACCATCCGCAGCAATAGTAGTCGTTGAGCGTAGATCGTGGGATCCGGTCGTTTTCAACGCAAGACGTGGTGGCTCACTGTGGCGCTAATCTGCAACTCAATTGACCTGCGCGAGTTTTTCACAAACAACAAAGTCCGGCTGCATCCTCCGGTTGGCCTGACAGGGTTGGAAGTCGAGCGACGGGGTACGTTTAGCGTCGGTTTGATTCAGATCAGACGCCAAGGTCTTTAACAGTGTAGAAAGGAATGAGCGCAGTACAACCGCGCGTTGCTCTTTCCCTCGCTGGAGGTTCATATCATGCTCACTGTCAAAGACCACAATGACCGGGCGACGGCCGCTTACGCCGCGCACACCGGTGAATACTGGATCGAATCGCTCAAGGACGGCCGACATGTATTGATCCGCCCTCTGGCAGACAACGACCGCGAGCGCGAGTACACGTTTATCCAGCGCTTGTCCCCCGAGTCCCGCCACATGCGTTTTCTGGCGCAGATCAGCGAGCCGGGCACGGCGCTGCTCGATCAGTTGATGGACATCGATCAAAAGCAACGCGCCGCTTTCATTGCGCTGGTTCACGAAAACGGCGAATTGATCGAAATCGGTGTCAGCCGCTACGCCGCCACGGGCGAGCAGGAAGGTGAATGCGCCGTGACTGTCGCCGATGAGTGGGCGCATCTGGGCCTGGGCACCTTACTGATGGAGCATCTGATCAAAGCCGCCGGCAAAAACGGTTTCACGCACCTGTACTCGGTGGACTCGGCCAGCAACACGGCCATGCGCGACCTGGCCAGAGCCTTGGGTTTTGAAACCCATACTGATCCTGACGATAGCCGCCAAGTCATCCATCGCCTGCATTTGTAGCGCCACGTCGCGCACTTGCAACCAGGGCGTCAGATCGAACGCTGGTTGACCCGAGCCATCAGTTGCTCGGCCGACTCCTTGCGCTCTGAATAGCGATCGACCAAATAGGCCTGACTGTCGCGCAGCAGCACGGTGAACTTCACCAATTCTTCCATCACATCGACGACGCGATCATAGAACGGCGAGGGTTTCATCCTCCCCGCCTCGTCGAATTCCATGAACGCCTTGGGAATCGAGGATTGATTGGGGATGGTGAACATGCGCATCCAGCGACCCAACACGCGCAACTGATTGACCACATTGAACGACTGCGAACCGCCGCAGACCTGCATCACCGCCAACGTTTTGCCCTGAGTGGGACGAACGGCGCCGAGCGCCAGGGGGATCCAGTCGATTTGCGCCTTGAACACTGCCGACATCGCGCCGTGGCGCTCCGGCGAGCACCAGACCTGACCTTCCGACCACAGCACCAGATCGCGCAGTTCCTGCACTTTGGGGTGCTCGACGGGGACATCGTCGGGCAGGGGCAGCTCTGAGGGATTGAAAATGCGCGTCTCGGCGCCAAAGTGCTCGAGCAGGCGCGCGGCCTCTTCGACCAACAGACGGCTGAAGGAGCGCTCGCGGGTCGATCCGTAAAGCAACAAAATCCTTGGCTTGTGCGTGCTTGGCGGCTTCGGATGCTGCTCGCTTTCGAACAGGCTCAGGTCAAGATTGGGCAGTTGTTCAGACATGGGGGATCCTGCTTAAAGGGTGCCGATCCGATCCAGCTCGCGCTTGAGTTCATCGCGGTTGAGTCGGTCAAAGGGAAGGTCGAGAAAGGCTTGGCAACGCCGTTCGATGCGCCCCAACGTCGAGCGAAACGCCGCCTCGACCGTCGCGTCATCGCCGGCCACGTCGGAGGGATCTTCAAGACCCCAATGAGCTTTCAGCGCCGGGCCGAAATACACCGGGCAGCTTTCGCCGGCGGCCTTATCGCAAACGGTAATGACGATGTCTGGAAGGTTGTCTTCGAACGCGTCGTTGCCCTTGCTGTACAAGCCATCGATGCTGATGCCGGCCTGCTGCAAGGTCGACAAACTGCGGGGCAGCACCTGGCCTTTGGGGAAGCTGCCGGAACTCACCGCCTCGTGTGCCGCCGGGGCCAAGTGGTTGAACATCGCTTCAGACAAAATGCTGCGGCAACTGTTGGCCGTGCACATGAACAGGACTCGCATGGAGTGCTCCTAAAAAGTGTGGGGATTCAGCAACACGCGCTATCGCGCACGGGACGTCCTTCCATGTTGCGCAGGCGGGCGGCGTTGCCCTTGAGCCAATCGGCGTTGGCCTTTGCAGTCACTTGCAGGATGTCGTGGACCCACTCGGGCAGATCCGGGTTGAGCCGGTAATAGACCCATTGGCCCTGACGGCGATCGAGCAACAGCCCGTTACTGCGCAGTTGCGCGAGGTGGCGGCTGATTTTCGGCTGGCTGTCGTCGAGAGCGCACATCAGCTCGCAGACGCACAGTTCGCCTTGGTCGGCGATCAACAACGTGGCGCGCACGCGGGTCTCGTCGGCTAGGCTTTTGAAGAGTTCAGGGGGGGTGATCATCTGGACGCACCATACATACGGAAAACCGAATATACGGATATCCATATATTAATCAACCTCGAATCCAAACACATCGAAGACCCCTGTGGGAGATGGGTGTTAGCTGGGTTAACCGCGTAATAGCCCCTGCTCGGCTTCACACAGCCCCACCACATAGTCCCAAACCACCCGCAGCCTCACCGATTTGTGCAACTCACGCCGCGTGCTGATCCAGTAACTGCGCTCGATGCTTTCATCGGGCAACAACGCGATCAGATCCGGATCGGCGGCGGCCATGTAGCACGGCAACACGGCAATCCCCAATCCCGAGCGCGCCGCCTCCTGCTGCGCGATGACGCTGGTGCTGTGAAACACCACCCGAGGGCTGCGACAGAAACTGTTGAGAAACATCAGTTCCTGACTGAACAACAAATCATCGACATAACCAATCCACGCGTGCCGCCCAAGATCTTCGCGACTGCGCAACGGCGGCGCATTGTCGAGATAGCGCTGGCTGGCATAGAGCGCAAGGCGGTAATCGGTGAGTTTGCGCGTGACCAGCATGTCGGCCGACGGGCGCTCCAGGTGAATGCTGATTTCCGCTTCACGATTGAGGATGCTAACGAAGCGCGGCACAGCCACCAGTTCCACTTCCAGCCCCGGGTAGCGTTCGAACAGGCCGATCATGCGGCTGGCGAGGAATTTGATGCCCAGGCCTTCGGTGACGCCGACGCGGATCTTGCCCAGCGGCGCCGTGGACTGGGTGATTTCTTCCTGGGCCAGCAGCGCGACGTTTTCCATGGCTTCGGCGTGTTTGAGCAGCGCCTCCCCCGCCGGGGTCATTTCGTAACCTTGGGCGTGCTGGACGAACAGCGCGGTGCCGAGGCTTTTTTCGATGGCTTCGATGTGGCGGGCAACGGTGGCATGGGTCGTGTTCAGCCGGCGGGCGGCGGTGAGCAGCCGGCCGCTGCGTTGCAACTCAAGAAAAAACCGCAGGTCGTTCCAGTCGAACATGGGGTGTCCTTGTCAGCGATCGTCATTCAAGGCTGTTTAAAAACGCACAGCGGCTGCGCAAAAATTAACATTCTTTTAACGAAAGCTAACAACTAGAGTGTCCGACAATAAAAACAAAAAGCGAGGTCAGGGAATGCAGACTTCCCTCTATGAATACGACTACATCGTGGTCGGCGCCGGCCCTGCCGGGTGTTTGCTGGCCAATCGACTGTCGGCTGATCCACAGCAGCGCGTGCTGTTGCTCGAAGCCGGCGGGCGCGACAACTATGCGTGGATTCACATTCCTGTGGGTTACCTCTTCTGCATCGGCAACCCGCGCACCGACTGGTGCTTCAAAACCGAAGAACAACCGGGCCTCAACGGTCGCGCACTGAGCTATCCGCGCGGCAAGGTACTGGGCGGCTGTTCTTCCATCAACGGCATGATCTACATGCGCGGCCAGGCCAACGACTACGATGGCTGGGCGGCCGAAGGCAATCCAGGTTGGACCTGGAACGATGTGCTGCCGCTGTTCAAACAAAGCGAAAACCACTTTGCCGGCGCGGCTGAGTTTCACGGCAACAAGGGCGAATGGCGAGTTGAGCAACAGCGGCTGTCATGGCCGATTCTGGATGCATTTCGCAGCGCTGCCAAACAAAGCGGTATTGCCAGCATCGATGACTTCAATCAGGGCGACAACGAGGGTTGCGGTTACTTTCAGGTCAACCAGAAGGCCGGCGTGCGCTGGAACGCGGCCAAAGCCTTTCTCAAACCGCTGCGCAATCGCGTGAATCTGACGGTGCTGACCGGGGTTGAGGTCGATCGGGTATTGCTCAAGGACGGTCGCGCGACGGCAGTCAGTGCGCGTCACGAGGGTCAGGTCAAATGCTTCAAGGCGCGCAAGGAAATCGTGCTGTGTGCAGGCGCCGTTGGGTCGCCGAATATTCTCCAGCGTTCAGGCATCGGTCCGCGTGGGTTGTTGGAGCGACTGGGGATCGGCGTGCTACATGAACTGCCCGGGGTGGGCGGCAATCTGCAGGATCACCTGCAATTGCGCCTGATCTACAAACTGGAAAACGCCCGTACCCTGAACCAGATCGCTGGCAGCGTGTGGGGCAAGATGGGCATGGGCCTGCGTTATCTGTATGACCGCAGCGGGCCATTGTCGATGGCGCCGAGTCAGTTGGGCGCCTTTGCGCGGTCAGGGCCGGAACAGACGTCAGCCAACCTTCAATATCACGTACAGCCGTTGTCGCTGGAGCGCTTTGGCGAACCGTTGCACAGTTTCCCGGCGTTCACCGCTTCGGTGTGCGACCTGCGCCCGCAGAGCCGTGGCCGCATCGACATTCGCTCCGCCAACCCACAAGACGCCCCGCTGATTCAGCCCAATTACCTGAGTCATCCTGAAGACCTGCGCGTGGCGGCGAATGCGATTCGCTTGACCCGACGTATCGTCAGCGCCCCTGCCCTGCAAGCGTATAAACCGGTCGAGTATCTGCCGGGCAACAGCCTGCAGAGCGAAGAACAGTTGCACGAAGCAGCGGCAAAAATCGGCACGACGATTTTCCATCCGGTCGGCACCTGTCGAATGGGCAATGACGGCGATGCGGTGGTCGATGCGCAGTTGCGCGTGCATGGTGTGCCGGGTTTGCGCATTGCCGACGCCTCGATCATGCCGCGCATCACCTCGGGCAACACCTGTTCGCCGACGCTGATGATTGCCGAGAAGGCTGCACAACTGATCCTCAAACCAACACTAAACACCCACCCTGTGGGAGCGGGCTTGCCCGCGATGACGGTATGACATTCAACATTGAAGTTGGCTGAAGCACCGCTATCGCGAGCAAGCCCGCTCCCACAAGGAGATTGGCGTTTGATTCATGGGCATCGCGCATCACCCGGACACGCAACACCAGTGGAACAACAAAAACAATCACTGTGAGGGATACCGATATGTCAGAACACGTTCAGCCGCTGGACGCCGCGAGCGGCACCAGCACCAGCAATGCCACGCAGAAAGTCATCTTCGCTTCGTCCCTGGGGACGGTGTTCGAATGGTATGACTTCTTCCTCTACGGCGCCCTCGCGGCGGTGATCAGCAAGCAGTTTTTTGCCGGAGTCAATGACACTACGGCGTTCATCTTTGCGCTAATGGCATTTGCGGCGGGGTTTGTCGTACGGCCGTTCGGGGCGCTGGTGTTCGGTCGGTTGGGTGACATGATCGGGCGCAAGTACACGTTTCTGGCGACCATCATCCTGATGGGTATCGCCACCTTCTGCGTTGGCTTGCTGCCTACCTACGCCAGCATCGGTATCGCCGCACCGATCATTCTGGTGTTGTTGCGCATGCTTCAAGGCCTGGCGCTCGGCGGTGAATACGGCGGCGCTGCAACGTATGTCGCAGAACACGCGCCCATCGGCAAACGCGGTTTCCACACCAGCTGGATTCAGTCCACCGCGACCCTCGGTTTGCTGCTATCACTGCTGGTGGTACTCGGTTGCCGCTACTTCACGGGCGATCAGTTCGAAGTCTGGGGCTGGCGGATTCCGTTCCTGCTGTCGGTTGTGCTGCTGGGCATCTCCACCTGGATTCGCCTGAGCCTGCACGAATCGCCGGCCTATCTGAAAATGAAAGAGGAAGGCAAAACCTCGAAGGCGCCTATCCGCGAATCCTTCGGCAAATGGGAAAACCTCAAAGTCGTACTGATTGCCCTGTTCAGCATCAATGCCGGACAAGCCGTGACGTTCTACGCGGCGCAATTTTACGTGCTGTTCTTCCTCACGCAGTTCCTGAAGATGGACCCGGCAGTGGCCAACACGCTGCTGATCATCAGCGTGGTGATCGGTGCGCCGTTCTTCATTATTTTCGGCTGGCTGTCGGACAAGGTCGGGCGCAAACCAGTGCTGATGCTCGGCCTGTTACTGGCCACAGTGCTGTACTTCCCGATCTTCAAATCCCTGGCCCACTACGCCAACCCGGCGATTGATCAGGCCAGTCGTCAGGCACCGATCACCGTACTGGCCGACCCTGCGACCTGCACCTTCCAGTTCGATCCGGTGGGCAAGGCCAAATTCGACAGCCCGTGCGACAAGGTCAAAACCTTCCTGGTCAAACAAGGCCTGCCCTACTCCAGCGCCGCCGCACCGACCGGCAGCGGCGTGCAGGTGAGCATCGGCGACGTGAAAATCGACGGCTACGACGAAGCAGCCCTGCGTGGTGCCGTGACATTGGCCGGGTATCCGCAACAGGCCGACCTGCAGCAAATCAACAAACCGATGATCGTCGCCCTGATCGTCGCTCTGATCATCATCTCGGCCATGTGCTACGGGCCGCTGGCCGCGCTGATGGTCGAACTGTTCCCGACCCGCATCCGCTACACCTCGATGTCCCTGCCGTACCACATTGGCAATGGCTGGTTTGGCGGTTTCCTACCGACCGTGTCGTTTGCGCTGGTGGTGTACACCGGAGACATTTTTTATGGGCTGTGGTATCCGGTGTTGATTACCGGGGTCAGCCTGGTGGTGGGGATGATCTGTTTGCGTGAGACGAAGAATATCGATCTCGACAAGAACTGAAATAAAACGGTGGCGAGGGATTTAATCCCCTCGCCACCGTTACTTGATTCAGGCATCCGCCGCCTTGATCACCTCAAACTTCACCAGATTCGGATAAAACGCCACATAGTCGCGGATCGATGCCACCGACACTTTCGGATTCTCATAACTCCACACCGCATTCGCCTCCTCATGCCCCGGTACTTGCAGGCTGAAATAACTGGCGTCGCCCTTGTACGGGCAATAACTGGTGTGATCGGTGCGAGCGAAGTATTTCTCGTCGATGTCTTCACGAGGGACGTAATAGACCGGCGCGTAGTTGGCTTCGTTGAGGACCAGCACATGGGAAGAGGCGGCGACCTGGATCCCGTGGAATTTCACCACCAGGCAACCGGGGAGTTCTTCGAGGGTGATGACGGGGTTGAGGCCGGTGGTTTTCATCGGGTTTTCTCCTGGTCATGAAAATGACTGTGGCGAGGGAGCTTGCTCCCGCTGGGATGCGCTGCAGCCCCAAATCCGGAAATCGCGGTGTATCAGGTATAACGCGATTTCCGAGTTTGCGACGGCTTCGCCGCCGAGCGGGAGCGAACTGCCTCGCCACAAGATTCAGGTTGGCCCTGTTTATCTCAGATCAAGCAACAATGTCACTCGCCACCGCCTGCCCTACCACACCCACCGCAAAGTCAACCTGCCCCTGCCCAGTCAGGTCGACCAGCAGCCCGGTCTGACCGTGCTGCGCGTAGTAAGTCAGAATCGCATCGCCCGCATGACCAGTGAAACTGCTGACGAAATTCAGCGACGCCGCACCCGTGGCAAACGCGGTAATGCCCGACAGATCTATCTTGTCCAGGCCGCTTTGGAAATCCATGATCCAGTCCGGCTGGTTATTGGTCGAGTCGCTGGCTGCGCCAAACACGAAGGTATCCGCACCCTCACCGCCCCACAGCACATCTGCGCCGCCACCGCCGTAGAGGATGTCGTTGCCGGCCCCGCCAAACAGGTTATTGACCGCCCCGTTGCCGATCAGCAAGTCATTGCCCGATCCGCCCAGGGCGTTTTCCATGGTCACGCCATAGGCGATGGAGACGTTGCCGACCAGACCGCCGACGTCGGAGAACGAACCTTCGTTGAGGTTGATCTTCTGGTTCTGGGTGAAACCGGAGAAGTTCAGCCAGTCATTACCACCACCGTCCCACACCGAAAACACCACTTTGGACGACGCCGAAGTCGCGCTGTAATAATCGCGGTCAGTGTTGGAATTGAAGCCGTACCACGTGTCCTCGGCGCGGGTCTCGTAGTTGGCACCGTAGAGTTTCTGCACGGCAACAATATCGTCCAATAACGGTGCCGAGGCGTAAGCCCCGCTGCCGTCCTTGCTGAAGTTCTGGTCGGTATTGGCCTCACTCCAGTAGCTCATCAGACTGTAACCACGAGTGTCTTCGGCGTACTTGGCGTCGGCGTAAGTGGGGCTGCCGTTGCCGGCGTTGTAGGCGCCGGGGTGCGAAAGGCCGAGGGTGTGACCGATCTCATGCGTCAGGGTCTGGCGCCCGTAGTTGTTGGTGTCCGGGGTCTTGTTGACCTGGTATTGATCGTTGATCAAGTACCAAGATTGGCCATCATAGCTGCCGCCGCTCGGCAAATACGCGAACGCTGCGCCGCCGGTGCTGACGTCGTAATTGCCGAACGTCATGTGACCGTCGCCGCCCTTGCCCTCGGTGAAAGTGACGTTGGCGACGTCGGCCCAGGATTGCATGGCCAGCACCGCTTGAGCTTTTTGCTGGGCGCTGAATTCGCTGAAGTTGCCGAGTTTAGGGTTGTAGTTGGCCGGTTTGTCGGTCAGAAAGCTGTAGCTGAGGGAAATCTTGCCGTCGGCGTTTTTATCGCCCCACGACAGGCCCTTGCGCAGGATTTCGTCGGCGGCCTGATCGGCAGTGAACGAGGGTTTGCCGTTGACCAGCCCGACACCACGGTCATACAGGTGGCTGAACGTGTCCACGGCGGAGTAGGCGCTGCTGGTCTGGGAAGATGCTTGAGACATGGTTTACGTCCTTGTTGCAAAAGAGTCAGTGTCCGACAGACCACGACGATCTCCTGGCGAGACCGTCCTGTCGCTCGCGTTTTTCTTAAAGGCGCGAAAAACCTGACACAGACACCCAAGCGACGCTAATCAATTTCTCGATAGCGCCGGAGTGTCCGGTCAATCACCGTCACGTTCGGCAATCCTTTTTATCTGTATATCCATACAGATAAAAGTTGCCCCTGACGCTAACTCCGGCCATTCTGTGCGCCTGTTCGGACATTGATCGACGATGGTGGATATGCGGCTGTACCTCTGTGAAAAACCTTCCCAGGCCAAAGACATTGCGGCCGTACTCGGCGCAAAGCGCCGGGGCGACGGCTGCTGGCTGGGAACAGACGTCACGGTAACCTGGTGCATCGGCCACTTGCTGGAAACGGCACCGCCGGATGCCTACGACGCCCGCTACAAGCGCTGGGTGCTGGCCGATCTGCCGATCATCCCGGACAAGTGGAAAATGACCGTCAAGCCACGCACCGCCAGCCAGTACAAAGCCGTGAAACGCCTGCTCGGCGAGGCCAGCGAGCTAATCATCGCCACCGACGCCGACCGTGAGGGCGAGATGATCGCCCGGGAACTGGTCGAGCATTGCCGCTATCGCGGGCCGATCCGGCGATTGTGGCTGTCAGCGCTGGATGAGGCATCGATCCGCAAGGCTTTGGCCGCGCTGAAACCGGGGGCCGAAACGTTCAGCCTGTATCACTCGGCGCTGGGTCGCTCGCGGGCAGACTGGCTGATAGGCATGAACATGAGTCGCCTGTTCACCCTGCTAGGCCGTCAGTCGGGCTATCAAGGTGTGTTGCCGGTCGGTCGAGTCCAGACGCCGACATTGCGGCTGGTGGTGGATCGTGATCGCAGCATCGCCGATTTCGTGCCGGTACCGTTTTGGGCGATCGATGTGCAACTGCTGCACAACGGCACACCGTTTACCGCGCAATGGCGCGCCCCGTCGGATGTTTGTGACGATCAGGATCGCTGCCTGAACCTGGCACTGGCGCAGCAAGCTGCCGCCGCGATCAGCAGCGCCGCCAGTGCACGGGTGGTGAAGTTGCGAACCGAGCGTATACGCGAAGTGGCGCCCCTGCCCTTCGACCTCGGCACCTTGCAGGAAGTCTGCTCGAAGAAGCTCGGCCTCGGCGCGCAGGAAACCCTCGACATCGCCCAGGCGCTGTACGAAACCTACAAGGTCATCACCTACCCGCGCAGCGATTGCGGGTTTCTGCCGCTGAGCCAGCACAGTGAGGCGCCGGGGATTCTCGCAGCGTTGCGTCAGGCTGACCCAAGCCTTGAAGCGCTGCGGGGCTTTCTTGAGCCTCAGCGAAAATCCCGAGCGTGGAACGACGCCAAGGTCAGCGCGCACCACGGCATCATTCCCACTGCAGCGGCGAAAAATCTTGAGCGCCTGAGCGGCAAACACCGGGCGGTCTACACGCTAATCCGCGCACGTTATCTGGCGCAGTTCCTGCCCAATCATGAATACGATCGAACCCAGGCCGATTTCGATTGCGGCGGTGAAGCGTTGCGCGCCGTCGGCAAACAGATCATCGAACCGGGCTGGAAACGCGCTTTACCCGAAGCACTCGCACCGGCCAAAGGGCGCGAAGCACCCGCACCGCAAACCTTGCCGGCACTGACCCAAGGCGTCGAGTGCGCTGTGGTGGAGGTGAAGTTCAAAGACTTGTGGACACAACCACCCAAGCCCTACACCGAAGGTGACCTGATCAAGGCGATGAAGAACGTCGCCAAACTGGTGGAAGATCCACTGCTCAAGCAGAAACTCAAGGACACCACCGGCATTGGCACTGAAGCCACCCGTGCGTCGATCATTCAGGGACTGCTGGATCGCGGTTATCTGGTGAAAAACGGCAAGGCGCTGGCCGCCACACCCGCCGCATTCAGCCTGATCGACGCCGTGCCCCGCGCCATTGCCGACCCTGGCACCACGGCGATTTGGGAGCAGGCGCTGGACATGGTGCAGAGCGGAGAGATGAGCCTGGAAGAGTTCGTCACCAAGCAGGCGGCATGGATGAGCAAGCAAGTGACACGCTGCTCCCATTTGAACCTGACCATCAGCGGTCCACCGCCTGCTGGCAAAGCTGCCACACCCTGGAAGAAAAAACGCAAATCGACCCGAAGCAACACCGCCGTGGCGACCAAACGAAAGGCAAAACCGGCAGTTAAAAAGTGAAACGCGCTACTGTTTCCGAGAGGTCCATCACTTTCAGGAACCCCAAGCATGCCCACCCTAGAACTGCACCCCGCCCAGCGCGATGAACTCGAAACCCTCGAAAACCTGATGCAGTTCTACATGTACGACTTCAGCCAATGGCTGCCGTTGAAACTTGCTGCACATGGCTTCTTCCCTATCCAATCGAAAGCCGAATACTGGCGCCACCCGGCAACCCAACCGTTCCTGATACGAGTCGACGACGAACTCGCCGGCTTCGTGACCGTTGATAGCGAAACGCATATCGACGGTGCGGAGCACAACATCGGCTACTTTTTCCTCGCCCGGCGCTTTCGTGGCCAAGGCGTCGCGCAGTTTGTCGTCTCTGCCCTCTTGAGCCGGATCCCCGGTCAATGGCAAATTTTCCATATCGACGCCAACCTGCCGGCACAGCGCTTCTGGGCCAAGCTGATCCCGGAATTGACCGGCGGCGCTTTCACCTTGTACCAGCGTGAAATGGACGGTTACCCGTGCACGTTCTACGCCCTGCACTCAGCTTTTTCCGTTGCCTGAACGGATTCTTTCTCATTCCAAAACCGCTTTGTCCGACAATATGTAGTGACCAAAAATAATCACTACAAAACCGTTGACGGCATCGTTTTGCTTTTGCATGATGAAGACGTTCCCCGATCGGGAACATTTGGTAACACGCTTGAGCAAACTCGTCTGACCGCCGAGTTGTTTTTTCCGGATACACGCTGCCCACAAGGCAGATTGAAGAAGCTGACCTGGCCTGAACGTCCAGTACAAGGACGAGAAGCGCTGGCGAAAATTCTCAAGACGCTTGTGGTCGACCCTGAAAACGTCGGCAAGGAGCCTCCCGGTTTTCGCTGCTTCTCTTCGTTGTGACGCTATTGCGTAGCAGTTATTCAACACGACTACATGCAACAGATGCACGACCCCGTACATCAAACGGGCGAGCGCTGACGTCCTGGTTTCGGTGCCAGGGATCAACTAACCGATGGGCTACCTGTATTAGCGAATCAACTTTGAAAGATCACCAAACTGGTCAAGGGGCAACATCATGAATCTGAACAATCAACCTAATATCGAAGAACTGGCTCGTATGTTCGCTGCGCAGAAAGACAGCCACGACAGCCATATTCTGTGGATCAGCAAGTCGGGGCAGGTGCATATCGACTGCCTGTCGCCCCACGCTGGCGAAGAAGAGTTCGAGCAGAACAACCAGAACCTGTTGGCCCGCCTGAAGATGTACCGTCGCGGCCACGGCTATGTCGGCAAAAAAGCGGCAGCCGATAAGGACTTCATCGGTAATGTTCTGCAAACGCTGAAACAGGCGTGGGACTCGATGCAGAACAAGAACGAAGTTCGGGTGATTGATCGGTTCTGCTGATTGACTGCTTCAACACTATAAAGGGCCTGCTTCTTTAAGAAGCAGGCCCTTTTTTATTGAGTGCTTACAATCAGAGCGAGAGATCCAGGACTAGATTCATAAATGCCACCGCCGCCGCACTGTGATAGTTATTGCGCCGCCGCAACAACGCGGCGCCACGCTGCGGCGCTTCGCACTCGACCCGCAGACGGCGCAATGCCCGATCCTCAGTCGCAATCGCCTCCGGCAACATCGTCGCCATCGGCGAATGCCGCACTACCTCCAGCAACGTACTTACCGAATTCACCTCAATGCGCACCTGCGGCGTGATTCCGTGCTGACGAAAATACTCATCGACCGACAAGCGCGTGATGAAGTCCGACGCCAGCAAGGCGAAATCCAGCTGCGCGATATCCTCAGGCGTCAGCACTGAATCACTTTCATACAACGGATGCTCGCGCCCGACCATGACACCCAGGGTCTCGGTAAACGCCGGAATGCACTCGATGTCCGGGCTGCGTACGGGGGTGAACGCAATCGCAATGTCCAGCGAGTCATCCGCCAGACCCGCCTCGATGCCGTCCATCGACAACTCGAAGATTTCCAGATGAATCCCCGGATATCGCGCCGCGTAGTCGCGTACCAGCGGCCCGACCAGATACGCCATAAACGTTGGCGTCATCGCCAGGCGCAACGTACCGCGGCTCAGGTCCTTCACGTCATGCAGTGCGCGCTTGCCCGCCTCCAACTCCACCAGCACCCGACGTGCACATTCAATGTATGCCTCGCCGGCATCGGTGGCTTTGACCGTACGTGAAGTTCGATCAAACAGGCTCACCCCCAGTGTTTCTTCCAGTTGGCGAATCTGTTGCGACAAGGTTGGCTGCGACACATGCAGCGCCTCGGCCGCGCGAGTGAAGCCGCCGTGATCGGCAACGGCCAGCAGGTAACGCAAATGTCGCAGCAGCATGTGGGAGCACCATCTATAGGCAAGGCTTATGCGAATCATTGTATATCGGTCTTGGACGCTATGGATGAATCGGCAGAAGATCAATCCCACACAGCAAGCCAACCCCTGAAAGGAGTGACACCATGCAACAGTCCCACGCCTACAACGACGCCAGCCTGGCCCTGACCACCCGCATTCTGGACATCAAGGCACGCAAGAATCTGTCGTGGCAGGATCTCGCCGACGGCACCGGCCTCAGCCTGGCGTACGTCACCGCCGCCTTGCTCGGCCAACATCCGCTGTCGGCAAACGCCGCCCAAGTGGTGGGCGACAAGCTTGAACTGGACGCCGACGCTGTCGCGGCCCTGCAAATCATCCCGCTGCGTGGCAGCCTTAGCGGCGTGCCGACCGACCCAACCATCTATCGCTTCCATGAAATGATCCAGATCTACGGCACCACCCTCAAAGCACTGGTTCACGAGCAGTTCGGCGACGGCATCATCAGCGCAATCAACTTCAAACTCGACATCAAGAAAGTCGAAGACCCGGAAGGCGGCTCTCGCGCCGTGGTCACCCTCGACGGCAAGTTCCTGCCCCTGCGTCCGTTCTGATGTGCCCGGCCCGCACTTTGCGTGCGGGCCATCCGATCTCCCTTCAACGAGGACATGCACATGAAAGCCCTGATCGACGGTTTCCTGAAATTCCAGAACGAAGCCTTTCCGCAACGCACCGAACTGTTCAAACACCTGGCAACCACCCAGCAGCCCGGCACATTGTTTATCACCTGTTCCGACAGCCGCGTGGTGCCGGAACTGCTGACCCAGCAAGAACCCGGCGAACTGTTCGTGATCCGCAACGCCGGCAATATCGTGCCGTCCTACAGTCCGCATCCGGGCGGGGTTTCGGCGACAGTGGAATATGCGGTCGCGGTGCTTGGCGTGACCGACATTGTCATCTGCGGCCATTCCGATTGCGGCGCGATGACGGCGATTGCGAAATGCAAATGCATGGATCACCTGCCTGCCGTCAGCGGCTGGCTGCAACATGCCGAGTCGGCAAAAGTGGTGAATGAAGCGCGGCCGCATGCCAATGACGCGGCAAAATTGAGTTCGATGGTGCGCGAAAACGTGATCGCGCAACTGGCGAATATCCAGACACATCCGAGCGTGCGCCTGGCACAGGAGAAAGGCCTGCTGAATCTGCATGGTTGGGTGTATGACATCGAGACCGGCTCGATCGATGCGCTGTCCTCGGACCGCCGTACCTTTGTGCCGCTGGCCGAGCAACCGGCAACTTGCGCCGTTCAGGCAAACACCAGCGCAGCAGCCTGAATCACATTGCGCCCCTATGGCGAGGGAGCCTGCTCCCCCGCCACAGCTTCTTTCAGCGCTTCACACCGAGATCAATCTGGGTCATACGGCTGCGAACGGTAAACACACCATCGCCCGAAAGAATCGCACTGCGCGCGAACAACCGCCCGCTCTCCCAGTTCGAAAGTCCCAGCTCCGGCTTGTTCAGCGCGTACTGCCCATCAACCCAGCGGGTAATGCCATTACCCACGAACGGTGCGTTGACCGCGTTATAAAACCGCTCCTGAACCTGCGCATCCTCGCTGATCAGCGACACGGTAAATTGCGGGCTGTAACGATTGAACAGCGCAATCGCCTGATCCAGATCGTCAACGATCATCAGACTGACTTCCGGGGTTTCTTCCCACTCCCACTCACGACCCAACTCCAACTCTGCCAACGGTTCGGCCAGTGCTTCGCTCTGATAGCCCTCGGCGCGATAGACCTCGACCGTCGTGCCTTGCCATTCAGCAGGCAGACAACGTTCGCTGCCCTCGACGATGTGCAATTTGCAGCCCTGGCCGCGTGCGGTACCGGCCTGTTGCAGCGCGTCGAGGAACAGCGGCACCAGTTCATCGGCGCGTTCGCGCTGAATCAGGCAGACATTCAGGGTGTTGCAGACCTTGCGATCCAGCGAGTTGCGCACCACCGCCGCAAAGCGTTTGGCGTCAGCCTCACGATCGGCGATCAACCACGCACCACCGGTGCCATGCAGACTGACCGCCGTTCCCGCCTGCTGGGCAATGCTGCCCAATTGACTGACTGCACGTCCTGACCCGCGAGCCACCGCCAACGACAGACGCCGATCAGCAAACATCGCCCAACCGGCGGCGTGATTGACACTCTCCACCAGCGACACCGCGCCCACGGGCAGACCGGCCGCAGCCAGCGCCGGGTTCAACGCGTGAGCGACAATGGCCTGCGCCGTGCCTAACGCATCGCTGCCAATGCGCAGTACCGCCGTGTTACCGGTGCGCAAGACACCCGCCGCATCGGCAAATACATTCGGACGACCCTCGAAGACAAATGCAACGATGCCCAGCGGCGAGATCACTTGCTCGACCTTCCAGCCATCGTGCTCGACGCTGCTGATGACTTTGCCGCGCGTCGGTGCGGCATCACGCCAGGCGCGCAGGCCGGCAATCATGTCGCGGCGCATGCGCTCATCAGCGAGTAACCGCGTGGTGGAACGCCCACGCACCTTGGCCCGTTCAATATCGGCGAGGTTGGCGGCCTCGATCTGCACCCAGCAATCGGGGGTTTCCAGGCGCTGCGCGAACAGATCGAAAAACTGACTGATCGCCTCATCTGACACCGCCGATAACGCGGTAAATGCCGCTGCCGCACGCTCAATCGCCACGGCGGCCGCGTGTTGATCGGCCACCGGAATCAGCAACAACTCGCCACTCACCTGCTCCACCAGCAGGTGGTCACCGGGCTGAAAGCGCGCGGCCAGTTCGGGGCTGACCACGGTGACGCGGTTACCAGCGAAAGGGATCGGCGTGCCAGCGACTAGACGTTCGAGCGCAAGAGACATGAAGCGGATTCACCATGCAGAGAGCGGGCGAAAAATGTATAGCAAAAGTCTTTGAGCGTCACGCCTCAAGCCAGAGATTGCAGGCGCGCGTGCACCAGTCCTTTGACATTACGCATCACGGCGGCGTTGGCCTCCTCCATCTGGCCGACCTGCTTGAGTGCTTCTTCCAGTTCGCCACGAGCGTGCGCCTCTAACGCAGCCTGGCCGCTGCTGTGCACCAGTCGATGAGGCAATTCCATACGCCGGAAGTCGGCGTCACGTTGCTGACCCTGATTCTGTTCGCCGTAATACCACTGGCCGAACAAGCATTCGGTTTCATCCGGCAGGGACAATGGCGCGTGAGGCTTGGGGTTGAGCAATCGGTCGTAGACCGTGACTTTCAGGGTCAGCTCTTGCAGGTTGGCCAGTTCGATATCGGATAAGAGGTGCGATTGGTCGATTTCGCGCTGCATTTGCTGCGCCTGGCCGTACATACCGGCCATGGCTTCTTCGGTCTTGTCGATGATCGCTGCGAACGCACCGGAGACCTGGCTCTGCTGCGAAATAGACTGCTTCGCCTGATCGATTTCGTGCTGGATGGCCGAGGTTTCCTTAACGATTTCCCGAGTGGCCTCAGCGGTTTTTTCTGCCAGCAAACGCACCTCACTCGCCACGACCGCAAAACCGCGCCCCGTCTCCCCTGCGCGGGCCGCCTCAATGGCGGCGTTGAGCGCCAGGAGATTGGTCTTGCGCGCGATGTCACTGATCAGATCGACGATGCGGTCGATTTCACTAGCGCGGCTGACCAAGTGAGTAATCACGCCTTCGAGTGCTTCCAGGCCCGCGGCCATGACCCGCGATTGCTCCTGCAAATGAGCGACTTGCGCGCGGTTGTCGATGGCCGAACTGGCGACGGCTTCGGCGCGTTGATGGTTCAGTTTGAGGCGCTGGTTGAGCATCGAGAACGATTCGCTGACCGGCGCCAACGAGTTGCCGCACGTCAACAAGTGCTGCGCCAGGCCCTGGAAAAAATCGCGATCGCGCCGTTCGGCCGTGTGGGCCGCCAGCAGCGCTTCATCAATCGGCACGGGGGCCGGTTCCACTACGACCGTGGAAGCCCCGCTGTCCGCGAGCGTTTTTTTGCGCCATGTGAAATTCATCGCCAAATCCCCCGACGCCAGCGCGCCAAAAACGCGGGACGATACGAATGAACCTGGCCGGATCAAACCTCCAATTGTGCGAAATATCGGGAGACCACGCGGTCAGAACACCGACCAACCAATCCGCGAACTGAGCATCTCCAGCGCCGCCATGCCCGCCAGCGAATTACCGGCAGCATTCAATTCCGGCGACCACACGCAAACCGTGAACTGCCCCGGCACCACCGCGACAATCCCGCCGCCGACGCCGCTCTTGCCCGGCAGGCCGACGCGGTAGGCGAAGTTGCCCGCCTCGTCATACAAACCGCTGGTGGCCATGATCGAGTTAACCTGCTGGGTCTGGCGTCGCGTCAGAATCTGTTCGCCGCTGTGCTTGCAGTAGCCGTCATTGGCCAGAAAGCAAAAGGCCCGGGCCAGATCGATGCAGTTCATGCGCAGCGCGCAATGGCTGAAGTAGCTGCGCAACACGGCTTCAACATCGTTGTGGAAGTTGCCGAACGATTGCATCAGGTACGCCATTGCCGCGTTGCGTGCGCGGTGCTGGTATTCAGAGTCGGCGACTTTGCCGTCGATCATGATCTGCGGATTGCCCGACAGACGCCGGACGAAGTCACGCATCGACAAGGTCGGTGCGGCAAAGCGCGACTGGTTGATGTCGCAGATCACCAGTGCGCCGGCATTGATGAACGGATTGCGCGGGCGACCGCGCTCGAATTCCAGCTGCACCAACGAGTTGAACGGCTGACCGGACGGCTCATGGCCCAGACGCTCCCAGATCGCCTCACCGGAATGTTCAATGGCCTGCACCAGACTGAACACCTTGGAAATACTCTGCACCGAGAACAGCGTCTCGGCGTCGCCGGCGCAATACATCTCGCCGTCGTTACCGTATACAGCGATGCCCAACTGGTTGGGCGCCACGGTGCCGAGGGCAGGAATGTAGTCAGCCACTTTGCCCTGCCCGATCAGGGGCCGGACAGCATCAAGGATCTCGTTCAACAGCGCTTGCATGCCGGGTTCCGAAGTCTCGCCCCGTGGGATTGCGGGGACACTGAGGCTAGACGCTGGCGGCATGCGTCGAATCACACCGGCAGGCATCATGCAGAATATTCTTGGTTCAATCGCCCCCCTAGCAATCGGAGAGCCCCCGAAGGCTGCGACAGTTTGAGCTTCAGGCTACTGCCGGCACACCGCTGTGGAAACGAAATTCCACGTCCGGCGATTCGATCAGTTCCTGTTCGGCCGCACGCACCTTATCGATCACCTGAGCCACATCCCTGGCGTCACCATACTGATAAGCCAGTTTCAGATACCCCTGAAAATGCCGAGCCTCGCTTTTCAACAGACCGAAGTAAAACTTGCCGAGTTCTTCGTCCAAATGCGGCACCAGTGCTTCGAACCGCTCACAACTGCGCGCTTCGATGAACGCGCCAACCACCAGCGTATCCACCAGTTTCACCGGTTCATGGCTGCGCACCACTTTGCGCAGACCCGAGGCGTAACGGCCGGCATGCAGTTGGCGCAATTCGATCTTGCGGCGTTTCATCAGACGCATGACTTGTTCGTGGTGCACCAGTTCTTCCCGGGCCAGACGCGACATCATGTTGATCAGGTCGACGTGGGAGTGATACTTGGCAATCAGGCTCAGCGCGGTGCTGGCAGCCTTGAACTCGCAGTTCTTGTGGTCGATCAGCAGGGTTTCCTGATCGGCCAGTGCGGCCTGAACCCAGGCATCGGGTGTGCGGCAGCCAAGGAATTCGTGGATTTCGGGAAGGATCATGGGGCTCACGGTCAAGGTGTTCGAGCGAAGGGCGCCGATTATACCGGCCTGTCCGAAGACCACCAGCGGCTGGCGTTGATATGCATCAAGTCGCAGGTGTTGGCGCAACAACTATAGTTGTGCAACGCCGTGCCCTTTATTCGCTGGAGACTCCGCTCATGCAAGCCATTCGCAGCATTCTGGTGGTCATCGAACCCGAACATTCGGAGAGCCTGGCGCTCAAGCGCGCCAAGTTGATCGCGGGTGTGACCCAGGCCCATCTGCACCTGCTGGTGTGCGACAAGAAGCACGACCACGCCGGTATGCTCGGCGTGCTCAAAGCCGCGCTGCTGGCGGACGGCTACAGTGTCACCACCGAACAGGCCTGGAGCGAGAGCCTGCACGAAACCATCACCGACGTGCAGCAGGCCGAGGGTTGCGGACTGGTGATCAAACAGCACTTCCCTGACAGCTCGTTGAAAAAAGCCCTGCTGACCCCGGCGGACTGGAAGTTGTTGCGCCACTGCCCTACTCCGGTGCTGCTGGTAAAAACCTCTACGCCCTGGAAAGACAGAGTTATTCTGGCGGCGGTCGATGTGGGCAATGCCGACGGTGAACACCGCCATCTGCATACCACGATCATCGATCATGGCTTTGACATTGCCAGCCTGGCCAAAGGGCATCTGCATGTGATCAGCGCCCATCCGTCGCCGATGCTGTCGGCGGCCGACCCGACCTTCCAGCTCAAATCAACGATCGAGGCGAAGTATCGCGAGCAATGCCGGGCGTTCCAAGCGGAGTTCGATGTCGATGACGAGCATCTGCACATCGAGGAAGGCCCGGCGGATGTGTTGATTCCGTTCATAGCGCACAAACTGCAAGCAGCAGTGACCGTAATCGGCACCGTGGCGCGCACTGGGTTGTCAGGTGCGTTGATCGGCAATACGGCGGAAGTGGTGCTCGATACGCTGGAAAGCGATGTGTTGGTGCTCAAGCCGCAGGAGGTTGAGGATCATTTGCTGGAATTGGCGGTGAAGCATTAAGTTTTGCGGCGTCAGACAGGGCCTCTTCGCGAGCAAGCCCGCGCCCACAGTTTGAAATGCATTCCTCTTTGGGAGTGGTCTTGTTTCCAAGTATTGAAATGCATTCCCCTGTGGGAGCGGGCTTGCTCGCGAAGCTTTTGACCTTCAGGCGCCAAAGGCGTCTTTGAGAAAGCCCGGTGCGATGTAGCGCTGATAGTGCGCTTCCGATAGCAGGAAGAATTCCCGATCAATGGCATCGCGCAATTCCGGCAGGTTCCAGTCGCGAAACTCCGGCAACAGCACCATCCCGTAGGCTTCCAGATTAATGATCACCCGCGCCCCTCGGGCAATCAGCTGATACGCCCAGCAATACTCGGACTGATGGGGCACAAAGCGGATCTTGCGCTGCTCCAGTTGCTGACGCAGACGCGCCGAATCAAAGATCTCGACCTTGGCCGCCATCACTTGTGACAGCAATTGCTCCAGTCGCAGCCATACCGCACGTTTCTCCTCCTCGTTGTAACCATTCCAGTTGATCACTTCGTGATGGAAACGCTTGCAGCCACGGCACACCAGATCACCGTAAACAGTGGAGCAGAGGCCGACGCAGGGGGTCTTGATGGTCTGATTGGGCATAAGGTTGGCAAAGGCACTGAAACGCGGAACAGGTCGGCATGTTAGCCCTTTGTCTAACATTGATCACCCCTCAAACTTGAGGGCCTAACTTACCTTTAATTTTTTTTTGCCGTAGAATCAGCCAGCCTTTTAAGGCGCCAATGTCCGTTAGAAGCTGTTTTCAAAGCGTCACGAGCACAGTCGTTCCTTCAGAGCGGTGTTGGCGAAGGGTTTTTCCAGCGGGGAAAAGCTCAACGCCAACCCTCATCAGCTCCCCGTTCTGCAGGCGTAAAACTTTGAAAGCAGCTTCTGTAAGGAATAGCCGGTAATTCTGGCCAAGCGACCCACAACGTCGCGAGGTGCATGAGTACGGCCATTTCGGGATGAGCGTCCCGGACACCCATTTGGGACCACTGATGAGGGTAATAACTGTGCTTGAAGCCTACCGCAAACATATCGAAGAGCGTGCAGCCCTGGGTATCGTTCCCCAGCCGCTTAACGCCGAACAAACAGCAGGCCTGGTCGAGCTGCTGAAGAACCCTCCGGCTGGCGAAGAAGAATTTCTCGTTGACCTGATCACCAATCGCATTCCACCCGGCGTGGACGAAGCGGCTTACGTTAAAGCCGGCTTCCTGTCTGCACTGGCCAAGGGCGAAGTTTCCTCCCCTCTGCTGGACAAAAAACGCGCTGTAGAACTGCTCGGCACCATGCAGGGCGGCTACAACATCGTGACCCTGGTTGACCTGCTGGACGACGCCGAACTGGCGCCAGTCGCTGCCGCGCAACTCAAGCACACCCTGCTGATGTTCGATGCGTTCCACGACGTGGCCGAAAAAGCCAAGAACGGCAACGCTCACGCCCAAGCCGTGCTGCAATCCTGGGCTGACGGCGAGTGGTTCAAGAACCGCCCGACCCTGGCCGACAAGATCAGCCTGCGCGTGTTCAAGGTCACCGGCGAAACCAACACCGACGACCTGTCCCCTGCGCCTGATGCCTGGTCGCGTCCAGACATCCCGCTGCACGCCCTGGCCATGCTGAAAATGGCTCGCGACGGCATCGTTCCTGATCAGCAGGGCGCCATCGGCCCGATGAAGCAGATCGAAGAAATGCGCGGTCAAGGCTTCCCGATCGCCTACGTCGGTGACGTGGTCGGTACTGGTTCTTCGCGTAAATCGGCCACCAACTCGGTGCTGTGGTTCTTCGGTGACGACGTTCCTTACGTGCCGAACAAGCGCGCTGGCGGTTTCTGCTTCGGCAGCAAAATCGCTCCGATCTTCTACAACACCATGGAAGATGCCGGCGCACTGCCAATCGAGTTCGACGTTTCCAACATGAACATGGGCGACGTGATCGACCTGTACCCGCATGCTGGCAAAGTCTGCAAACACGGCACCGACGAAGTCCTGACCACCTTCGAAATGAAGACTCCGGTGCTGTTGGACGAAGTCCGCGCTGGTGGCCGTATCCCGCTGATCATCGGCCGTGGCCTGACCGAGAAGGCTCGCGCCGAACTGGGTCTGCCGCCGTTCGACCTGTTCAAGAAGCCAGACGCGCCCATTGAAAGCACCAAGGGTTTCACCCTGGCGCAGAAAATGGTCGGCAAGGCTTGCGGTCTGGCAGAAGGCAAAGGCGTTCGTCCTGGCACCTACTGCGAACCGAAGATGACCACCGTAGGGTCTCAGGACACCACCGGTCCGATGACCCGCGACGAGCTCAAGGACCTGGCCTGCCTGGGCTTCTCGGCCGATCTGGTGATGCAGT